>JBKPQY010000112.1:0-17351 GCA_046734315.1 Actinomycetota bacterium
CCGTAACGAGGTCGGTGGGCCCGGTCTTGGTATCGACCGCGTGCCGGCGCACCGGACCGACGTGCTCGATCGCCCAGTGCGCGAGCTCTTCGGCAAGCGCCAGCCACTCAACAGTCACAACTGCACTGTGCCAGGCATTGAGGACATGACCCGGCGGGTCAGCTAGCGATGAGCGCTCGCGCGAAGAGCCCGTCGGCCGCGACGCGGCCCGAGCGGAGCGAGGAGCGGTGGTCGGTATCCGCCCTGAAGGGGCGGTGCCGGGCTCCGCATCCGACGGGTCACCTGTACCGCCGGGCGATGTCCACCGCGCGGGCGCCGTAGCCGCCGCCGAACATGACGGCGTGCGCCAGCAGCGGGTACAGCTGATGCAGTTCCGCACGTTCGCGCCAGCCGTCGGCGAGGGGCGTTACCTCCTGATATGCGGCGACGATGTCGTCCAGGTACGGAGCTCCGAACAGGTGCAGCATCGCGATGTCGGTCTCCCGGTGCCCGCCGTACGCGGCGGGGTCGATCAGCCACGCGCGATCCGCACCCCACCGGACGTTGCCCGACCACAGGTCGCCGTGCAGCCGGGCCGGCGGCTCGTCCGGACCGCCGAGCGACGGCAGGCGGAGCGCCACCCGCTCGATCGCGGTGACGTCGTCGAGCGCTCTCGCGTCGTGGGCCTGCCGGGCCAGCGGCAGCAGCCGGGTCGCCGCGAAGAACTCCGCCCACGTCGGCGCCGGGGTGTTCGGCACCCGCAGCCGTCCGGCGAACCCCGGCCACGGCGCGCCGAATCCGTCCGCGCCCGCCGCGTGCACCGTGGCCAGAGCCACGCCGAACCGGCGGGCCGCGGCCCGCGACGGCGGCGCGGCGTCGAGCCAGCCCAGCACCAGGACGTCCGCGCCCACGCCCAACACATTTGGCACGGGCGCGCCCCCGTCGGCAAGCCAGCGCAGGCTGCGCGCCTCCGCGTCGAACATCTCCGGCTCGCCGGAGAACGTCTTCGCGAACGCCGGCGTCCCATCGGCGAAGCTCACCCGCCAGGCGTGGCAGATGTCCCCACCGGCCACCGGACGCACCGATTCGACATGTGCTCTACATACATCGGCGACGGCGCTTGCGACGTCCATAGACCAGGCATCGTAGGGTGGTCACCGTGCCGCGCCGCGCCAAGATCGTCTGCACCCTCGGCCCGTCGACGGACTCGCCGGAGCGTGTTCGCGCGCTCGTCGAGGCCGGCATGGACGTCGCCCGGCTGAACTTCAGCCACGGCGAGCACGCTGAGCACGGCAGGCGCTTCCGCGAGGTGCGCCAGGCCGCAGAGGCGACGGGCCGCAACATCGCCATCCTGGCCGACCTCCAAGGCCCCAAGATCCGGCTGGGCCGCTTCGTCGACGGCGCGACCGAATGGCGCACCGGTGAGCGGATTCGCATCACGGTCGAGGACGTCGAGGGCACCCACGACCGGGTGTCCACCACATACCGGCACCTCGCCGATGACGTGCGTCCCGGTGACCGGCTGCTCGTCGACGACGGCAACATCGCACTGGTCGCCGTCGAGATCGAGAACGGCACGGACGTCGTCTGCGACGTCACCGAGGGCGGCCCGGTCAGCAACAACAAAGGGCTGTCCCTGCCCGGCGTCGCGGTCAGCGTGCCGCCGCTTTCGGAGAAGGACGCCGACGATCTCGAGTTCGCGCTCAAGCTCGGCGTCGACTTCGTTGCGCTGTCGTTCGTACGCGCTGCCGAAGACGTCAAGCTCGTCCGCCAGGTGATGGACGCTGTGGGAATCCGGCGCCCGGTGATCGCCAAGATCGAGAAGCCGGAGGCCGTCGAGCGGCTCGAAGACATCGTGCTGAGTTTCGACGGCGTCATGGTCGCCCGGGGCGACCTCGGCGTCGAGCTGCCGCTCGAACAGGTGCCCATGGTGCAGAAGCGCGCGATCCAGATCTGTCGGGACAACGCCAAGCCCGTCATCGTCGCGACGCAGATGCTCGACTCGATGATCAGTCACTCCCGGCCGACACGTGCTGAGGCGTCCGACGTAGCCAACGCGGTGCTCGACGGCGCCGACGCGCTGATGCTGTCCGGCGAGACGAGCGTCGGCACCTACCCAGTACAGACCGTCGCCACCATGTCGCGGATCATCACCTCTGTCGAGTCGTCCGGTGTGCACCCGCCGGCGCTGCAGCACGTCCCGCGTACCTCGGCCGGAGCGATCGCCAAGGCGGCCAAGGACATCGGCGACGCGCTGGATGCCGCCGTCCTGGTGGCGTTCACACAGACGGGCAACACCGTGCGCCGGCTCTCCCGGTTGCAGCCGACACAGCGGTTGCTGGCGTTCTCGCCGGACGAGAACGTGCTGCGACAGCTCGCCCTGTTGTGGGGAGTCGAGGGGCACCTGGTATGGACCGTGCGCACCACCGACGAGATGGTGCGCCAGGTGGACGCAGCGCTGGTCCAGCGAGGCGTGTGCCGGCGCGGCGACCGGGTGATCGTGGTGGCGGGCACACCGCCGGCAACGCCGGGCGCGACCAACACGATCCGCGTCCACCACATCGGAGACGTGCTGAAGAGTGACCGCTGACCTGCAAGCCCGATCCGGCCAGCCGGTGGTGGACGCCCTCGTGCAGCTGCTCGACCTCGAGCCGATCGAGGTGAACATCTTCCGCGGCCGCAGTCCCAAGGTGTCGCACCAGCGAGTCTTCGGCGGTCAGGTCGCCGGGCAGGCCCTCGTCGCGGCGGGTCGGACGGTCGACGCCGAGCGCGCAGTGCATTCGCTGCACTCGTACTTTATCCGCCCGGGCGACCCCGAGGTGCCGATCGTGTACACCGTCGAGCGGGCGCGCGACGGGCGCTCGTTCTCGATCCGCCGGGTGACGGCGATCCAGCACGGCGAGCCGATCTTCGTGCTCGCCGCGTCGTTCCAGCTGCGCCAGGGCGGCATCGACCACCAGGCGCCGATGCCCGACGTCCCGTCACCCGACGAGCTGCCGACGTTGGCGGAGCGCTACGCGGGCTACGACGAGGTCGCCGCCTGGTTCGAGCGGACACCGCGGCCGTTCCGGTTGCGCTACGTGGACGATCCGCCATGGGTGCAGCGCGCGCATGGGCCGCGCGGTGCCGGCCCGCACCGGGTCTGGTTGCGCGCCGACGGCCGGCTGCCGGACGACCCGCTGATCCACGTGTGCGCGCTGACTTTCGCCTCCGACCTCACCCTCGTTGAGACGGTGCTCGTGCACCACGGCCTGGCGATCGGGCTCGATCCGGTGGTGACCGCGTCGCTGGACCATGCGATGTGGTTCCATCGCCCGTTCCGCGCGGACGAGTGGTTCCTGTACGACATGGCCTCACCGTCGGCGTCCGGTGGGCGAGGTCTCGCGATGGGCCAGATCTACGCGTTGGACGGTCGGCACATCGTGAGCGTTGTCCAGGAGGCCATGCTGCGCGTGCCCACCGTATGACCGCGCGCGCCCCTATCCGATGATCTTGGAGTTGTGGTGCTTGTTCGACCAGAAGTCCAAGATCACGCCATGGGGGTTCGGGCGGCGGAGCGGAGTGCCGCCCAGGCTGCTTCGACGTGCCGGCGCTGGGTCTGCGGTGAGCCGATCGCGAGGCGCAGCGCCACCTGACCGTTCACAGTCGTGTGCGTCAAGTAGAGCCTCCCGTTCCCGTTGACCTGCTCCATCAGGGCGTGCGTTGCGTCATCGCCGTCGCGCAGCCGGAACGTGACCAGCGAGAGGGGATGCGGCGCCACCAGCTCGAACCGCTCGTCGGCCGCCACCCAGGAGGCGAACTCCTGCGCCAGCTCCACGTGTTCGCGTATGTGCGCGCGCAGGCCCTCCGCGCCGTACCAGCGGATCACTGCCCACAGCTTCAGGGCACGAAAGCGCCGCCCAAGCGGGACGTGCCAATCGCGGTAGTCGATCACCGCTCCGGATTCGGTGGCCGCGTTGCGCAGGTAATCCGGCAGGATCGACAGCGCCCCGAGCAGCGCCGCCCGGTCAGCCACCCAGAACGCATCACAGTCGAAGTTGGTCAGCAGCCACTTGTGCGGGTTGGTCGCGTACGAGTCGGCGAGCTCTACGCCGTCGGAGAGCCACCGCAGTTCCGGGCAGATCGCCGCCACACCCGCCCACGCCGCGTCGATGTGCAGCCAGGCTGAATACTCGTGGGCGATGGCGCCGAGGGCGCGCACCGGGTCGACGGCGCCGGTGCCCGTAGTCCCGATCGACGCCACGACGAGCGCCGGTGTCAAGCCGGCGGCGACATCCGCCTCGATCAGCGCACGGAGCTGTTCGGGGCGCGCCGCCTGGGTGGCCGGGTCGACGCCGAGCTTGCGCAGCGCGTCCGACCCGAGGCCGGCGACCCGGCACGCCTTCTCGACGGACGAGTGGGTCTGCCCGGACGTGTACACCGTGAACCGCCCACTGTGGACGCCTTCGTGCTCGGTGCGGCCACTGCTCGCCCGGTGCAGGGCTGCGAGTAGCGCCACGAGCGCGGCGTCGGACGCGGTGTGCTGGATCACGCCGTTGTCCCGGAACGTGTCGGGTAAGCCGAGCAGGTTGCGCAGCCACTCGAGTACGTGGGTCTCGAGCTCGGTTGCCGCGGGCGACGTTGCCCACAGCATCCCCTGCACCCCCAACCCGGACGCGAGCAGATCGCCGAGGATCGCCGGCCCGGTGGCGTTCGCCGGGAAGTAGGCGAAGAACGACGGGTGCTGCCAGTGCGTGATTCCCGGCATGATCACTTCATCGAGATCACGCAGCACGGCGTCGAATCCGTCGCCCTGCTCCGGCGGCGCCTGTGGAAGGGCCGCGCGGACGGCACCGGGCGCGACCTGCGACCGCACCGGGAACGCCTCGAGCCGCTCGTAGTAGTCGGCGACCCAGTCGACGACGCGATGGCCGTGCTTGCGGAACTCATCCGGTGTCATGTGCACGGCCGCTAGTGTGCCCTCCATGCCCGGGCACAGGGTCGTCGCCATCACCGGCGGTGCGCGCGGAATCGGGCTGGCAACGGCGCAGGCCCTCGTCGCGGACGGGGCTCAGGTGGCGATCGGTGATGTCGATAACGCGACTGTCCGCGGTGCCACCGCGTACCCGCTCGACGTCACGTCGCCCGTGTCGTTCGCCCGGTTCATCACGAACGTCGAACGCGACCTCGGGCCGCTGGATGTTCTCGTCAACAACGCGGGGGTGCTCGCTTGCGGCCCGGTGGCCGACCAGCCGGAGGATGTGACGCGCCGGATCGTCGAGGTGAACCTGCTCGGGGTGATCACCGGGACGAAGCTGGCGTTGCGCTCGATGCTACGGCGGCAGACCGGGCACATTGTCAATGTCGCGTCGGTGTCAGGGGAGACGTACGCCGGTGGCGAGGCCGCGTACTGCGCGAGCAAGTACGGCGTCGTCGGCTTCACCGATGCCGCGCGCTTCGAGCTTGCGGGCACCGGGGTGCGGTTCACCCTGGTGATGCCGGCGCTGGTCGACACACGGCTCACTGCGGGGGCGCCACGGCTACGTTTCGTGAGCCGCCGGGTTTCGCCGGACGATGTGGCCGCGGCGATCGTCCGGGTGCTGCACCACCCACGCCGCCGCGTCTACGTTCCGGCGAGCATGGGCGTGGCCGTGCGGGTGCGGCGGTTCGTCCCGGCGCAGTTCAGCGACACGGTCGCCGGCCTGCTCGGTGCGCGCACGATGTTCATCGACGTCGAGCCCGGAGTACGCGACGACTACGAGCGCGGGCTGCGCGGTTAGCGTCCGCCCGATCGGTGCCCCTGGTGGGATTCGAACCCACATGCCTCTCGGCAATGGTGTTTGAGACCATCACGTATTCCAGTTCCGTCACAGGGGCGCCGTGCGCGAACGTCATGCTACCGGCGATACGCTTGCCACCTCGCAAGCCAACCATGCCGGAGGACGCAGCGTGGCTGACTCTGACAGCTTCGAACCGACCGACGCCGTGATCAAGCGGGTGCTGATCGCCGAGGATGAGGCACTCATCCGCCTGGACCTGCGCGAAATGCTGCAGGAGGAGGGATTCGACGTCGTCGGAGAAGCAGCAGATGGCGAGCAGGCCGTCGAACTGGCCGTCGAGCTCAAGCCCGACCTGGTCATCTGCGACATCAAGATGCCGAAGATGGACGGCATCGCGGCGGCCGCGCAGATCGCCGAGAAGCGCATCGCCCCGGTCGTCATCCTCACCGCGTTCAGCCAGCGCGACCTCATCGAGCGCGCCCGAGACGCCGGCGCGATGGCCTACCTGGTCAAGCCGTTCCAGAAGCGCGACCTGCTGCCGGCGATCGAGATGGCGACGTCACGTTTCGCGGAGATCCGCGCGCTCGAGTCCGAGGTCGGCAATCTGCGGGAACGTCTCGAGGCGCGCAAGCTGATCGAGCGCGCGAAGGGCGTCTTGATGACCGAGCACCGCATGACTGAACCGGAGGCATTCCGGTGGATCCAACGTGCAGCCATGGACAATCGGACGTCCATGCGGGCAGTGGCCGAGCTCGTGCTGAGCGGCGGCGCGTGAAGCCGGCGTCTCGTGGATCGCGCGAGCACCGACGACTAGTGCCGAAGTCAGCTGACGTCAAGTGGACCTTCAGCAAGCTGCCAGTATGATCCCTGAACATCAACAATCCGCCATGGACGGATAGTGTTTGAGTGCTCGCCAGCCGCGAGCTCTGGTGCATCGGGGCATCACCCAATGGCTCTTGTCCACAGGGGGTGAACGGTGTCACGTGGTCAGGTACGCGTCAGGCCGGCCGAACCGGCCGACGTCCCGCAACTCGTGCGGCTCGTCGAGGCAACCGACGAGCCGCTCAGTGCTCCCGGCGCGCGTCAGCTCCAAGCCGACACGGTGGCGCACCTACCCGAGCGGTTCGCCGCGATCTTGGCCTCGGACGAGAAGTCCATGCTCGCAGCCGTCGACGAGGGCGGTGACATCGTCGGCATGATCCTGGTCGTCGAAGGCGATATCGGCGGCATGGCGGCGGCGCCCGCGCTCCACATCAGCCACCTGCTCGTGGCGCCGAACCACCGGCGCCGGGGCATCGGCCGTGCGCTGCTGGCGGCGACCGTGCACCTCGCCGACCAACGCGGCATCGAGCACGTCGTCGCGAGCGTGGTCGCCGGCTCCCGCGACTCGAACCGCTACCTGGCCCGCCTCGGATTCGCGCCGTTGGTCGTGCGGCGCCTCGCCACGACCTCGACGCTGCGCCGCTCGCTCGGCATCGCCGACGGCAGCAGCCGCGTCGCGCTGTTGCGCCGGGCGCGCCGACGCGGTCGCAGCCTCACGGGCCGCGCGATCAGCCGCGGAGCCTGACTCACCCGCCGGCCGCCCTGCGCCGCGTGCGGCGCAGCTCGAAGGCATAGCGGCCGGCGGGCTCTTCGCGCGAGCGCTCATCGCCGCGTGGTTGGGTTCGGGTCGGGCACCTCTCGCTTCCCCGCCTGAGGGCTCATCGCATGTCCGAGCGTGGACCTAGACTCGGGGCCCGTGAGCGGTTCTCGGCTGCTGTTGCTAGACGGCCATTCCATCGCGTACCGGGCGTTCTACGCGTTGCGCGAGGTCGAGATGGCCACGACGACCGGCCAGCCGACCAACGGCGTCTTCGGCTTCACGTCCATGCTCATCAACCTGCTGCGGGATGAGGACCCGACTCACGTCGCAGTGGCGTTCGACGTGTCGCGCAAGACGTTCCGCAGCGAAACGTACGCCGAGTACAAGGCGGGCCGGTCGGAGACGCCGCCGGACTTCTCCGAGCAGCTGTCGCTGATCAACGAGGTGCTGGGGGCGCTGCGCATCCCGGCCCTCACCGCCGAAGGCTACGAGGCCGATGACGTCATCGCGACGATCACCACGAAGGCGTCCGCCGCTGATATGCAGACCCTGATCTGCACCGGCGACCGTGATGTGCTGCAACTGGTGAGCGATGCGGTCACCGTGCTGTACCCCCGCCGCGGGGTCAGCGACCTGACCAGGTTCACGCCGGAGGAGGTCGCCGCGAAGTACGGCCTGACGCCGGCGCAGTACCCCGACTTCGCCGCGCTTCGCGGTGACACCAGCGATAACCTGCCCGGTATCCCCGGCGTGGGGGAGAAGACCGCGGCGAGGTGGATCCGTGAGTACGGCTCGTTCGACGCTCTGGTGGCGCAGGTCGACACCGTGAAGGGCAAGGCCGGCGACGCGCTGCGCGAGCACCTGGCAGGCGTTATCCGCAACCGCCAGCTCACCGAGTTGGTGCGCGACGTGCCGATCGACGTGCAGCTCGACGACCTGGAGCGCCGCCCCTGGGACCGTGCCGAGGTGCACACGCTGTTCGACAACCTCCAGTTCCGGGTGTTGCGCGAGCGGCTGTTCGCGACGGTGAGCGCCGCCGAGCCGGAGGCGGAGCAGGGGTTCGAGGTCGAGACGACGCGGTTGGGCCCGGACGAGGTGATCGGGTGGCTCGACGCGCACGCCCGCGACGGCAAGCGTGTGGGCCTGGCATTTCGCGGCAGCTGGGGCCGCGGCATCGGAGTGCTCACCGGCATCGCGCTGGCCAGCGCCGACGGCGCGGCCGCCTACTTCCAGCCGGAGGCGCTCACCGGCGGCGACGAGGAGGCGTTCGCGGCATGGCTGGCCGACTCGGAGTCGCCGAAGGCGGCGCACGACGTCAAAGGCCCGGTCCTTGCGCTTCGCCAGCGGGGCTGGACCCTCGCCGGCATCACGAGCGACACCCAGCTCGCCGCCTACCTGGCGCTGCCCGGGCAGCGCTCGTTCGACCTCGCCGACCTCGCACTGCGCTACCTCCATCGCGAATTGCGGGTGAACGACGCCGACCTGGAGTCCGGGCAGCTCACCCTCGACGGTGGCGTCGACGAGGCGGACGACGCGATCGCCCAGACCGAGACGGTCAACGCGATGGCGATTCGCGATCTCGCCGACGCGCTCGACGCCGACCTCCAGCAGCGCGGCGCCACGCGCCTGCTCGCCGAGCTGGAGCTGCCCCTGACGTACGTGCTCGCCGACATGGAGACGGCCGGTATCGCTGCCGACACCGACAAGCTGGTCGCCCTGCAGGCCGAATTGGGCGCAGCGGTCAAGGACGTCGAGCAGGAGGCACACAAGCTCGTCGGACGAACGTTCAATCTGGGTTCGCCCAAGCAGCTGCAGGAGATTCTGTTCGACCAGTTCGGGCTGCCCAAGACCAAGCGCATCAAGACCGGTTACACCACCGATGCCGACGCGCTCGCCGACCTGTACGGCAAGACCCAGCATCCGATCCTCGAGCACCTGCTGCGGCACCGGGAGGTAGCCCGGCTCAAGACCGTCGTCGACTCACTGCTACCGCTGGTCGACGACACCGGTCGCATCCACACGACGTTCAACCAGACCATCGCGGCCACCGGGCGACTTTCGTCCACCGACCCGAACCTGCAGAACATACCGGTGCGTACGGCCGAGGGCCGGCGCATCCGCGAGGCGTTCACGGTCGGTCCGGGCTTCGAGTCGCTCATGACCGCGGACTACAGCCAGATCGAGATGCGGATCATGGCAACGCTGTCGAATGACGAAGGCCTTCGCGATGCTTTCCTATCGGGCGAGGACCTGCACACCTTCGTAGCGTCGCGCGCATTCGACTTACCGCCGGAGCAGATCGACCCGGAGCTGCGCCGCCGGGTCAAAGCCATGTCGTACGGGCTTGCATACGGTCTGTCGGCATTCGGGCTGGCGCAGCAGCTCAAGATCTCCGCAGACGAGGCGCGCGGGCAGATGGAGGCCTACTTCGCGCGCTTCGGCGGCGTGCGTGACTACCTGCGCTCGGTGGTCGAGGAGGCCCGGCGGACCGGCTATACCGAGACGATCATGGGACGGCGCCGATACCTGCCCGACCTGACCAGCGACAATCGGCAACGCCGCGAGATGGCCGAGCGGATGGCGCTGAACGCGCCGATTCAGGGCAGCGCCGCGGACATCATCAAGGTCGCCATGCTGGGCGTGCACCGGTCGCTGGCCGCGGCGGGCCTCAGATCGCGATTGCTGCTCCAGGTGCACGACGAGCTCGTGCTGGAGATCGCGCCGGGGGAGCGTCAGGCCGTCGAGGAGGTGGTCCGCCGGGAGATGGGCGCCGCATATCAGCTCGACGTGCCACTCGACGTCTCGATCGGCGTGGGCCCGAACTGGCACGAGGCAGCTCACTGACTTATTCCGCCTGCGCGGATCCGGGTCTGCACCACTCGCTTCGCTCGGGTACATCCCCGTCTCCGCACGCGCCTCCGGCGCGGGCCGCGTCGCGGCCGGCGGACTCTTCGCGCGAGCGCTCATCGTGTTGTGGTTACGTTCGCGTGGTCACCTTCGCTGCTGTGGCCGCCTTCGCTGTGGGTGCGACCGGTCATCGCTGTGCCTTGCGCTGGGCGCGCCAGCGGCCGAGCAGCGCGGGCATTTCCGTCCGCACGAAATCGAAGAACCGTCGCGTGTCCTCGATCCGCCGCCCCGCCGGCGTTTTCCGGCCGACGGCATCGACGCCTTGCCGCAGCGTCTCCAGCCAGCGCAGATACATCCGGTCCCGATTCGCGATGACCTCGTACCACATCTCGCCCCGGAGCCGGTACACGTCGCGCCGCTCGCCCGGCCGGCGGTCTCGCGCGGTCATGTCCACGTGCTCCAGGTAGCGAATCGCGCCGGAGATCGCCGCGGGGCTGGCGTGCAGTTGCGCAGCGAGTTCGGCCGCGGTGCACCCGTCATCGGCGCTGAGCAGGGCCGCGAACACCCGGGCAGGCATGCGTGGCATGCCCGCGTCCGCCATGTCGCCGGCGAACTGTTCGACGAACGCGGCAACGGCAGTGGCGTTACGACGCTTCCGGCTCACCCGGCTAGCTTAAGAGTCTTCAAGGATTTCATGAACTTCTGAATCAAGCGTACGGTCGGATCGTGGCTGCCGCGATCGCGATCCAGCACCTGGTCAAGACGTTCGGCCGGACGCGGGCCCTCGACGGCCTGGACCTCACTGTCGAGACCGGCGAGGTGCACGGGTTTCTCGGCCCGAACGGAGCTGGCAAATCCACGACAATCCGGGTGCTACTGGGCTTGCTGCGGGCCGATGCCGGTGTCGCGCGACTGCTCGGCGGCGACCCGTGGCGCGACGTAGCGACACTGCATCGCCGGCTGGCTTACGTACCCGGCGACGTCACGTTGTGGCCGAACCTGTCCGGTGGCGAGGTGATCGACCTGCTCGGGCGGCTGCGCGGCGGGCTGAACGAGCAGCGGCGCGCCGACCTGCTCGAGCGTTTCGACCTCGACCCCACGAAGAAGGGGCGCACCTACTCGAAGGGCAACCGGCAGAAGGTGGCGCTGGTAGCCGCGCTCGCCTCCGACGTCGAGTTGCTCATCCTGGACGAGCCGACGTCCGGCCTCGACCCGATCGTCGGAGAGGCGTTCCGTGACTGCATCGTCGAGGAACGGGCAAGCGGGCGCACCGTGCTTCTTTCCAGCCACATCCTGTCTGAGGTCGAGGCTCTGTGCGACCGGGTGAGCATCATCCGCGCCGGGCGCACCGTCGACTCCGGAACACTGGCCGATCTGCGGCACATGACCCGCACGTCGATCGACGCCGAGTTGGCCGCGCCCCCGAACGGCCTTGCGGCGCTTCCCGGTGTGCACGGGCTCGACGTCGAGGGCACGCGCGTGCGCTGCCAGGTCGACACCGCGCAGTTGGGCGGCGTGCTGGCCGAACTGACCCGGATCGGGGTGCGGTCGCTGGTGAGCCAGCCGCCGACCCTGGAGGAGCTGTTCCTGCGTCATTACCAGGCTGTGCCATGAGCGAGGCGTTGCTCGGCGCCGGAGAGCTCGTCAAGCTGGCATTGCGCCGCGATCGGATCATGATCCCGGTCTGGGTCTACGCGCTGACCGCGACCGCGGCCTCGACGGCGTACAGCTTCGCCCACCTGTACGACACCCCCCAGTCGCGCTTGGAGTTCGCCGCCGGCGTCGCAAGCAATGCCTCGACGCTCGCCATGTACGGCCCGGTTCATGATCCGAGTACGGTCGGCGGCCTGACGGCGTGGCGGCTCGTCGCGATCGGGGCCACGCTCGTCGGCGTAATGAACGTGCTCGTCGTGATGCGGCACACCCGGGCCGATGAGGAGGCCGGACGGCTCGAGCTGATCAGCGCTGGCGTCGTCGGCCGGCAAGCCGCGCTGGCGGCGGGCGTGATCGTGGCGGCGATCGCCAGCGTGGCTGTAGGTCTCGGCGCTGCGATCGGGCTGATCGCGGTCGGCATGCCGGCCGGCGGCTCGGCTGCCTTCGGCCTCGCCTGGTGCACAACCGGGCTGTTCTTCGCGGCTGTAGGCGCGGTCGCGGCACAGCTGTCTGAGAGCGCCCGCACCGCGAACGGCATCGGCATCGGCGTGGTCGCCGTGGCGTACCTGATCCGTGCCACCGCGGACGTCGGACCGTCATGGCTGTCGTGGGCATCCCCGATCGGCTGGGCGCAGCAACTGCGTCCGTTCGCCGGCGAGCGGTGGTGGGTCTGCGCCGTCGCGGTCGCCGCGTCGGCGCTCATCGTCTGGGCCGGATTCGTCCTGGCCGGGCGGCGCGACCTCGGCGCGGGCCTGTTGCCACCTCGGCCGGGTCCCGCGCGAGGGGATCTGCGCGGCCCGGTGGCGCTGGCCTGGCGGCTGCACCGGGGCACGCTGCTCGCGTGGACGGTCGGATTCGCCGTCTACGGCGTGGCGATCGGGGGCCTCGCCGATGGCGTCAGCGCGATCGTCGGCACCAGCGACAGCACCCGGAGGATCCTCACGGAGCTGGGCGGCGAGAAGGGCATCGTCGATGCGTTCCTCGCCACGGCGATGGGAGTCCTCGGCCTTGTGGTCGCGGGGTATGCGGTCCAGGCGGTCCTGCGGCTGCGCGTCGAGGAGACCGCGCTGCGGGCCGAACCCGTTCTGGCCACGCGCATCGGTCGCATCCGCTGGGCGTGGAGCCACGTCCTGTTCGCTGTGGTCGGCAGCATCGCGATCCTTACCGCGGCGGGCCTCGGCGCCGGGCTGGCGCACGGCCTGCGCTCGCATGACGTCGCCGGGCAACTGCCGCGAGTGCTCGGCGCGGCGCTCGTCCAGGTGCCGGCCACATGGGTGCTGGCCGGCGTGACGCTCGCGCTGTTCGGGCTGGCGCCCCGGTTCACAGCGGTCGCCTGGGGGGTGCTTGGCGCGTGGCTACTGCTCGGGCAGCTCGGTCCGGTGCTGAAACTCGCGCAGTGGGCGATGGATCTGTCGCCGTTCACGCACGTGCCGAAGCTGCCGGGATCGGCGCTGTCCCCGGCACCCCTGGTCGGGTTGACCGTCGTCGCCGCCCTCGCAGCGGCCGCCGGTCTGGGCGGATTCCGGCACCGCGACATCGGCTGACCCGTACCACGATCGCGGTATCGCCGCCTGCACCGTTACGCGGATGCCGTGCGGCGCCGGCGTGTCCTACCGTGCCAGGAGGGATGGAGGCACGTAGGGCACTGTGAGACGGATTCGGTGGGCGCATTCCGACGCGCTACTCGCCGCGGGCGTGGCTGTGGTGACCGTGGCCGGCACCGCCCTCGCCGCGCGACACCAGCACGCCCATCGCGACCTCGACGTCGGCGGATTCCTGCTGCTGTTCGCCGCCGCCGCCTGCCTGCTGGGCAGGCAGCGGTGGCCGGAGGCGGTGCTTGCGGGCACCTTCGCGGCGACGTTCGGTTACCTGTGGCTGGGATACCCCGGCGGTCCGCTGTGGCTGCCGCTGATCGTCGCGTTCGGCTCCGCACTCATCCTGGGACGGCGCGTGGCCGCGTACGTTGCTCTTCTCGCGGGCTTCGTTGCCGCGACATGGCTGGACAGCGCCGTGCGCGGCAACCCTGGCCCCGGCGTTGCCACCGTGCTGGGCCTTGCCGCGTGGCTGCTGGTGCTGGCGGTGGTAAGCGAACTGATCCGCTACCGCGGCGAGCTACGCCGGGCGGCGCGGCGGCAGGAGGCCGAGGCGCGGCGTACCGAGCTCGAGTCCGCGCGCCGCCGGGCAAGCGAGGAGCGGCTCGACATCGCCCGAGAGCTGCACGACGTTCTGGCGCACAGCATCTCGATGATCAATGTCCAGGCCGGCGTCGCCCTCGAGCTCATCGACAAACGCCCCGAGCAGGCCCGCGAATCGCTGGCGACGATCAAGCAGGCCAGCAAAGATGCGCTTGTCGAGGTGCAGGCGGTACTCGGCGCGCTGCGCCAGTCCGGCGAACACGCGGCCACCGCGCCGGCGCCGAGCCTCGCGGACCTCGACAGGCTGGTCTCCGGTGCGCGCGCCGCGGGCCTGGACGTGCGGCTGCGCCTGTCCGGCGACGCGCGGCCGCTGCCCGCCGGCACCGATCTCGCGGCGTTCCGGATCCTCCAGGAGTCGCTGACGAACGTGGTGCGGCACGCCGACGCGACCACCGTGCACGTCAGCGTGAGCTACTGCCCTCATGAGCTGACACTCGAGGTGACGGACGACGGCTCGGGCCTTGGCGCGGCGCGCGATGGCGGGTCCGGCATTGCGGGCATGCGGGAGCGCGCGGCGGCCCTCGGCGGCGAGCTGTCGACCGGCCGCGGGTTCACCGGCGGGTTCCGGGTGCGTGCCCGGCTGCCCCTGGACGGTGCCTCCTGATCCGGCTGGTGCTCGCCGACGACCAGGCGCTGGTCCGCGCCGGATTCGCCGCCCTGCTCGACGCACAGGACGACATGCACGTCGAGGGCGAGGCAGCCGACGGCGCCGAGGCGGTGCGCCTCGTCCGGGAGCAGTTGCCGGATGTCGTGCTGATGGATATCCGCATGCCCGGCACCGACGGCCTCGCCGCCACGCGTGCCATCGCATCCGACCCGGCCCTCGCCGGTGTGCGCGTCATCGTGCTCACCACGTTCGAGCTGGACGAGTACGTCTTCGAGGCGTTGCGCGCGGGCGCAACGGGTTTCCTCGTCAAGCACACCGAACCCGCCGAGCTGATCCGGGCGGTGCGCACGGTGGCCACCGGCGACGCGCTGCTGTCACCGAGCGTCACCCGACGGCTGATCGCCGAGTTCGCCGACCGGGCAAAGGAGCCCCCCACGTCGGCGCAGCTGGACGCGCTGACCGACCGGGAACGTGAAATCGTGGCCGTGGTAGCGCAGGGGCTGTCCAACGACGAGATCGCAGCCAAGCTGTATTTGAGCCCCGCCACCGTCAAGACGCACGTCAACCGGGCGATGTCGAAGCTCGCGGTGCGCGACCGGGCGCAGCTCGTGGTCCTCGCCTATGAAGCGGGGCTGGCCCGTCCCGGGTGGAGTTGATACTGCGCTTGCGGTAGCGCAGGAGACCGCGCGCGGCGGACGACGACGTGGCTACTGCTGGCAACGATCGACTGCATGACGACGACTATGACGCGTGCCGCGGCCCGTGCCGTGCACGCGACCAAGAGCTACGGACAAGAGGAGACGGCGGTGCTCGCGCTCGACGACGTGAGCGTGGATCTGCCCGAGGGCCGCTTCACCGCGATCATGGGACCGTCCGGATCCGGCAAGTCGACGTTGCTGCATTGCCTTGCCGGCCTGGACGCGCTGACGTCCGGGCAGGTGTTCCTCGGGGGCGTCGACCTCGGCGACTTGACGGACCGGCAGTTGACCCTGCTGCGACGCACCAAGATCGGCTTCGTCTTCCAGTCCTTCAACCTGGTGCCCACCCTGTCGGCGGTGGAGAACATCCAGCTGCCGCTGACCCTGGCCGGAGGCAAGCCGGATCGGAGCTGGCTCGCGGCCGTCGTCGAGACGGTGGGCCTCGCCGACCGGCTGCACCACCGGCCCTCCGAACTCTCCGGCGGGCAGCAGCAGCGCGTGGCCGTGGCCCGCGCGCTCGTGTGCAAGCCGGCGATCATCTTCGCCGACGAGCCGACCGGCAATCTCGACTCACGAAGCGGCGCCGACGTGCTCGGATTCCTCCAGCAGGCATGCCGCGAGCTCGGCCAGACGATTGTGATGGTCACGCACGATCCGGCGGCAGCGAGTTACGCCGACACCGCGATCTTCCTCGCCGACGGCCGCATCGTGGACGCGGTCGATCGGCCCACGCCGGAACTGGTGCTCGAGCACGTGAAGCGGCTGGGGGCATGATGCTGACCGTCGGCTTCCGTGAGATGTGGTCGCACAAGCGGCGACTCGCCGGCAGCATGATCGCCGTTGTGCTCGGGGTGGCGTTCCTCGCCGGGACGCTTCTTCTCGGCGACACGCTCAAGGCGAACTTCGACAAGCTGTTCACAACGGCGAACGGCAGCACCGACGTGATCCTGCGCGGCTCGACGCAGATCGGCTCGGACATCAACGAGAGCCGCTCCGGCGTGGACGCCTCGCTGCTCGGCCTGGCCCGGTCGACGCCCGGGGTTGCCGACGCTGAGCCCTACGTCCAAGGCTTCGGGCAGCTCGTCGGCAGCAACGGCAAGCGCATCGGCGGCAACGGGCCGCCCACGACCGCCGCGAACTGGGTAGGCGTTCCTTCGCTCAATCCCTACCGGATCGTGGCAGGGCATGCGCCGCAGGCCGACAACGAGGTGGTGATCAACCGGGGCGCGGCCAAGACGGCGAAGCTGCACCTCGGCGATACCACCACGCTGCTGACGCCCCGGCCGATACGGGTCACCATCGTCGGCATATCGACGTTCGGGACGGCCGACGGCTTCGGGCCGTCCACCTTCACCGCGATGACGCTCCACGCGGCGACGACCTACCTCACTACCGATCCGAGCAAGGTCACCCAGATCCTGATCAAGGCGGCACCAGGGGTCGCGCCGCAGCAGCTGATCGGCGAGCTGCAGCCGCGCCTGCCGGGCGGCGTGCAGGCCATTACCGGCACCGATCTCGCCAACGAGAACATCAGCGACATCAACAGCGGGTTCCTCGGCTTCCTGCGCAGCGCGCTGACCGGATTCGCCGTGATCGCGCTCCTGGTCGCGGTGTTCAGCATCTACAACACGTTCTCCATCCTGGCTGCCCAGCGCTCACGGAGCTCCGCGCTGCTCAGGGCGATCGGGGCCACGCGCCGGCAGGTCGTGACGGTGGGCCTGAGCGAGGCGCTCGCCGTCGGCGTGCTCGGTTCGGTGGCCGGGTGGGCCGCCGGTATCGGCATCGCCGCCGGCCTCAAGGGTGTGTTCGGCGGGTTCGGGTTCGCGCTGCCGGCCGGCGGGCTCGTGTTCCGGGCGAGCAGCACTGCGATTGCCGTCCTCGCGGGCATCGCCGCCACGTTCGTCGCCGGCATCGTGCCGGCGCTGCGATCCGCGCGGGTGCCGCCCGTCGCAGCGCTGCGTGACCAGGCGGCCGAGCCGCGCGGCATCTCCGGGCGCCGGGCGGCACTCGGCGGGGTGATGACGGCAGGCG
>JBKPQY010000113.1:0-6346 GCA_046734315.1 Actinomycetota bacterium
GTCGTCGGCCAGGTTGGCCAACCTGATCGGATGCGGATCGTCGATGAGTGCGCCGAGCAGGCCCTTGCCCTCGGGCAGATGCCCGATGCGGGCAACCGTGTCCTCGTCCACGCCGACGTGGATGAACTGCTCCAGGCCGCCGTCCGGGCCGAGCACGCCGAGCGCGGTGTACCGCGCCTGGACCAGGTCGCGGGCAGCCTCGGCGATCCGGCGCAGCACGACAGGCAGGGCCAGATCGCCGATGATCAGCCGATTGGCGCGCAGCAAACCGCGCAGCCGATCCCGCGCGGCCACGACGTCCTGTGCCTGATCGATCAACTGGGTGAGCAGCTGATCGAGTTCGAGCCGCGGGGCGGCCGAGTAGTCGGCCAGCGGTTCGGCGCGATCGTCACCCGGCATGCTCACACGGTAGCCGTCGCATTGTCGGTCGGTCAGCGGCCGAGATCACGCCGATTCGGTCAGGACGTCCACGAGCCGGCGCCGCCGCGACGCCGGAGTCTTCGGGGCATGCCCGATCCGCACCAGTACGTGCGGGTTCATGTCGAGCCCGAGCTCCTTGCGCAGTAGGTGACGGGTGCGCGGCACCTCGATCACCTGGGTGAACAGGCTTGCTGCATAGCCGGAAAGCGTCGCCTCCAGCAGTACGCGCTCGAGCGCTTCACCGGCCCGCAACCATGCGGCAGGCCGGTCGGCCGGGGTGCCGAGCAGCAGCAGGCACTGGTTCATGCTCGACCGGGTGTTGCCGGGCAGCCAGCCCATCCCACTGGTGTCGAAGTCGCGGATCGGGATGTCGTCGCCCGCGCCGCCGCTCACATGCGGGACCGCGATGGCGGGTACGCCGTCGCGGCGGCTCGCGTCGGCGCTCGTCCAGGCCCGAAGCTCGGCGCGGTAGGCAGGGTCGGCGTTCTCCTCCCGGTCCGCTTCCTGCGTCAAGCGCGCTACTACTGCACGATGCTCGGGCAGCCTGATCTCGAACAGCTCGGCCTGCTCGGCCGCCGCGGCGACGACCAGGTCGCGCACCACCTCGGGGGGCACCGGGTCGTCGCTGAAGCGGCGCCGGTTGGACTGGCGGTGCTCGATGACCGGATCCAGCCTGCCCAGCGACCGCCAGTCGACGCGTTCGTCGCCAATGCGTACCCGGGCCAGCAGGGCGGGACGCGCCGGGTCGGGAAAGCGTCTCACCACGGCGTCATGGCCCCCTCCGGCGAGCGCGACCCGCGCGTTGAACAGCGCGCAACCGCAGCTGATCAGCAGCTGCCGCCCGCTCGGGTCGAGAACGCGAAGCTGGCGGGTGCGGTCCGCGTGGACCTCCAGCGTGTCGGGCCCAATGACGAAACGCCACGGCTGGGTGTTGTGCACAGACGGCGCCAGCGTGGCGCGCACTGCGGCCTGCCGCAGCGCTTGCGCCCGTGGCCGGGCTGGCGTAGTTGTGGTCATCGTAAGCTCCTTGCCTCGCGCGTTGGCTCTACGATCGTTGCCCCGGCGGCTCGCAGTCAGAGGGCGAAGGTCCCCTGCGAGAGGGTCCAGCGACCACCTGTCCCGGGACCGACGGGCGCGCGACACTTGAGGCGTGATCAGCTGCTTGGTACGCGACGTCGAGGACATGTCGCGGGTGCTGGTCGAGGACGACGGCCACCCGATCGCGCACGTCGACGTCAGCGACGACGGCGCGGTCGTCGACCTGCGCTTCAGCGTCACCCCCGGGCACCTGCCGGTGGGGGCTCGCGGTCTGCTGGTGGACGCCGCCTTCGACCTGCCGCTGCTCAAAGAACCGCGCCTGGTGCACGCGACGCTGCCGCTGGGCGACGTCGACATGCTGACCGGCCTGCGCCGCCACTGCACGCATCTCGACGCCCGGGCCGCCGGCGCCACGTGCCTGGTCGACGGAGACGTTTCGCACTAAGCCGGGTCAGCGCGAGCGCGCTCGCGCGGCCTCGAAGGCGATGTCGCGCTCGACCTCGGTGCGGGCCCGTTCCCGCGCGCGGGCGAAGTAACCGCGCGGGTCCGTGAGCATGCGCTCGACCCGATCATCCGACGCACCGAGCAGGGCGCGGGCCTGACGGTCCATCATCGCCTCGATGTCAGGCTCGATGCCGAAGCAGGCGATGTGCGGGACGCGCGGCCAGATGGCCCGGGCGGCGTCGATGGCCGTGAGCTCGACAGCCAGGGCACCGCGGTCCTCGAGCTTCACGAGTAGGGCGTCGTCGATGAGCTCGGCGTGTTCCGGTCCGGCGTCAGCGAGATGGTGAGCGACCGCGGCGACCGCGATCCCGCGCGCTTCGACTAATCGTGTGACGAGTCGCAACGCCTCAGCCGCGTCGGCGGGTGGTTGCAGCGCCGGAACCGGCCGGCCGTCGATCAGGCACCTGCCGTCAGGCACGCCCCGGTAGTCGAGCTGAGCCCAGAGCCGCACCGCCGGGTCCCGGACCACGGCTCGCAGCGAGGATACGGAAGCGGTGACGGCGAGGATGGCGCTCATGCCGCGTTCCTCTCGGGCGCCGATGTCGTGGCCTTCGTACCAGTACATCATCGAGACGGTCGGTCCGTCAGTGCCGAACGTCCCGGCGAGACGAGACCGACGCCGCTGCCGCCACCTTCGCCGGCGAACGATGCTCGGGTTATGGAGATCATCGTCGGCGTTGACGGCTCCACCGAGAGCGATGCCGCGCTTGCCTGGGCGGTTGCCGAGGCCCGCGTCCGCGGCTGCGGCCTGGCGGTCGTGCATTGCTGCGAGTCGCGCTACTACGGCCTGTGGACGACGACACGTACCTTGCGCGAGGGGCTCCGCGACCTGGCACGACCCATCGTCGCCGACGCACTCGAGCGGGCTACGAACCTCGACCCGTCCGTCCGGGTGCGGGGCGCGGTCCTGGTCACCGAGCCGAGCCGGGCGCTCGTTCGGCTCTCGGCGCACGCCAGGCTCGTGGTGATCGGCTGCCCGGACCGGGGCGCCCTGTCACGGCTGCTGCTGGGTTCGATCACCCGGCACTTGCTGGCCAACGCCGCGTGCCCGGTGGTCGCCGTCCGCACGGACGGCGGGATCGACCGGGTCGTCGCCGTGATAACCGAGCCGGACGCGGACGAGCAGACCGTCGCGTTCGCGGCCGCCGAGGCGGAGCGTCACCACGTCCCGGTGCATGTTGCCGTGACCTCTTCGGCGCAGGGCGGTTCGCTCGCCGAAGCCGTCACGCGCCTGTGCGCACCCACCGACCTGCTCGTGCTCGGTCATCACCGACACGGCCGTGCATCCCACCGCCTCGGACACGACGCCGTCGTGGCCCTGCACATAGCGCCCGGCCCGATCGCCGTGGTCCCGGAACCACGGCACGCAGACCCGCCCAGGACGAAGGTCCCTGTCGCGGCGGCGTGCGACGTGCTCGGATAAACCGCGTGCCCTCGGCACCGGCCTTGGAGGCCCTGTCTCACGACGAGTGCCGCGACCTGCTCGCCGTCGCTCAGATCGGACGCATCGTCCTCTCGATCGACGCCTTGCCGGCGGCATTGCCGGTCAACTACTGGCTGATCGACGACGCGATCGTGTTCCGTAGCCCCCTGGTACCAAGCTGACCGCCGCCTTGAACCACACGGTCGTCGGCTTCGAGGTCGACGAGATCGACCCGGCAGGCCATTCCGGCTGGAGTGTGCTGGCCGTCGGGACCAGCACCGTCGTGAGCGACCCGGCCGAGATCGCGCGCCTCGACCAAGCCGGCTTGCGTAGCTGGGCGCCGGTATCTGCGCCGCACTACGTCAAGATCAGCATCCAGCGGAGCTTCGGTCGCCGGCTCAGCAATCCGGTGACCAATGCGGCCCCGACGAAGGCCCAACGCCCCTGACCCGCCACGTCGCCGCGCGCGACGCTGGTGGCGAACGAGGAGGCGTCATGTCCGAACGAGAACGCTTCGACGCCGCACGAGAGCAGCCGGCACCGCACACCGGCCCGACCGCCGAGCGATACCGCTCCGCGTTGCACCGCTATGTCGCGGCGATCAGCGCTGCGGATCCGCGTGGAGCAGCGGTGATGCGCAGCCCGCTTCAAGAGGCGTACCGCTGGAACCTGGAAAACAACCTGGTACGTGACGTGATGAGTGAGAACGTCGTGTCCGTCACCGTCGACACGCCGTTCAAGGCGATCGTCGACACGCTCGCCACCTGTCGGGTCAGCGCCGTCCCGGTGGTCGATGCTGATTTCAACGTGCTCGGCGTGGTGTCCGAGTCCGACCTGCTCGCCAAAGTGGTCGCAGGCGGCGATCCACGCGTTCGCGTGGGAACCGGACGCACCGAGAAGGCCGAGCGGCGGCGCAAGTCGCACGCCGAGACGGCCGGCGAACTGATGCGCTCGCCGGCGGTGACCGTGCGCCCGGAGGCATCCGTCGTGCACGCCGCACGCGTCGCGGCGCTCGAGCACGTGCGGCGGTTGCCGGTCGTGGACGCGCACGGCGTGCTGGCCGGCATCGTGACGCGCTCGGACCTGCTGCGGGTGTTTCTCCGCGATGATCGGGACATCCGCGAACACCTCGAAAGCCTGTTCGCCGACCAGTTCTGCATCGACACCAGTGCTGTAGACATCTCGGTCCGCGACGGAGTCGTGACGCTCACCGGGCAACTCGAGCGGCGCGGGCTGATCGCGCCGCTGCTCGATGCCGTGCGCACCACCGCAGGAGTCATCGGTGTGCACGACAACCTCACCTATCGATTCGACGACACGTTCGCGCCGGCGCCGCGCGGACCGATGCTCTGAAGGTGTGCAACGGGCTTTGTTCCGCGCCTGATCGAGGAGCCGGAACTTCCTAGGACGCGACCTGCAGCACGGCTGCCGGCTCGCGGCGGGGGGTACGCACCAGATCCGCGAAGGGCCCGCCCGGGTAGCCGACGCGCAGCATGATCTGCGGGAAGCCGACCCACCCCATCAGGCCCTGTACCCGCGTCCGGAACGCGGCGAAGTCGACCGCCTGGCTCAGCACGCAGGTGGACAGGCCACGCAGCTGGGCCGCGATCATCAGCCGCATCATCGCGCGTCCCGAGCGCAGATGATCGGCCGCTATATCCGAATCGGTGAAGATCACTGCAATGAGCGGCTGCTCGTCGACGTCCCGCGCGATCAACTGCCGGCCGGTCACGCCGACCTCGAAGTCACGCAGCGGCACGTCGGTGTGGCGGGGCTGATCGTCCGGCACGTGCGGGATCGCCTCCACGGGGACCCCGTCGACCATGGCGTGCACCTCGGGGTCCCGCAGCCACCGGTTCAGCTCGTCCTGGTACGCCTGATCGTCACGCTCTACCCGGTCGGCCCAGCTCACCGCGACCGCCAGATTGATGCGCTGGTCCGGGTCGGCCGGGAAGTCCACCCGGGCGGTGCCGTCGCTGCCCGCGACTCGCAGCGCTTCGATCTCCTCGGCCGGCATCTGGCGCACGGCGAAAGGCCGGCGGTCACTGCGCCGCTCGAGCGCCGCCTCCGCCTGCGCGACGCTGCGCTCGTCGGGCTCGGTACGACCGACCGGACGGAACACCGCCAGCACGTCCCGATCGGACGGATCGGGCAGCAGCGTCGTCTCGATCTGCCAGCCGGCGGCGCGCAGGGCCACCTCCGTCAGATGCAGCGCCGCGCCGCAGCTGATCAGTAGCGAATGACCGTCCGGGTCGGCCACCGCCAGCTGCCGGGAACGGTCGGCCAGCAACGTCAGCCCAGCGGTGTCGAGCCGCCACGTCCACGGCTGCGTGTTGTGGATCGACGGCGCGCGTACCGCCACGGCGAGCACAGCCTCGGCCGTCTCCCGGTCCAAGCCCTCCGTCATCGCCACCCTCTCTCGTCGATCGTGCAAGGATTCCTCGTCTCAGATAAGCGATTCTTGCGCAACCCGAGGAGCAGGGCCTGCCGGAGTGGACGATCGGCGCGCGCCGCTCGCGCGAGCCGGTGTCGCAGGAATCGCTCGTCTGACGCGGACGGTCCCGGCGCAATCGCCTACTTCTTCGACGCCTCAGGCTTGTCCGGCGTCGCGGAAGTGCCCAGGGTCTTGGTGACCGCCTCGTGCAGCCGCGCCAGGACGCCAAGCGCTTCGTCGCGTTGCTGGGTCAGCGCTGCCAGTTGCTTGTTCAGTTCGGCGAGCCGGGCGGCAGCCTCGGCGTCCGCCTTCTCGCGCCGCGCCCGGGCCTGCCGATCGGCCGCTTCCCGACGCGCGGCGGCCTCGGCATCAGCCCGCTCGCGCGCCTGATCGGCCTCGGTGCGTGCCTGCTCAAGCTCCTTGCGCGCCGCCTCCCCCTGCTGCTCCAGCTCGACCTTGACACGGTCCCGCTCAGCACCTGCCTCGCTGACGATCCGCTCGGCATTCGTGCGTGCCTGCCGCATGAC
>JBKPQY010000114.1:0-26305 GCA_046734315.1 Actinomycetota bacterium
CTGGACGAAGCTGAGCTCGTGGCTGCTAGGGATCAGCCCGGAAGCTTCGCCGAAGACCATGAGGCCGCCGATATTGCCGTCGTTGGGTGGGCTGTTGTAGCTCTTGAACGCATTCTTGATCTGGACGTCCGCGTCCAAGCCGAGCAGGCTGCCCTCCGATTGGAACGCGAACGGAGACAGCACGCCGGGGCCGCCGCCGAAGACCTCGAGCGCGAGGTACGGGCGGGTACCGTCGGCGGTGCGGTGCAGCCGGGCCGCGATGGCGGCGAGGTCCGTCTGCCCTATGTGCTTGGCCGCATCGACTCGGAACCCGGACACGCCGTAGTCGATCAGCTTGTTCAGGTAGGCGGCGAGAGCGTCACGGACATAGTCGGTGTCCGTGCGCAGGTCGGCCAGGCCGAGCAGTTCGCAATCGAAGACCTGCTTGTAGTCGTTGAAGTCCTGGATACTGCCCTCACGGTCCGCGCTGCCGGGCACCGGAGGTACCGGGCAATCGGCCGGATAGCTGTGGAAGTTCTGCGACCCGTACAGACCTGGGTAGTCGTACTTGGTGTAGTTGACCCCGCCGTAGGACAGGTTGCCCTGCCCGGTCATGTGATTGATCACCGCGTCCACGTACACCTTGACTCCGGCCCGTCGGCAGGTGGCAACCATCGACCTGAACTGCGTCTCGTTGCCCATCCGGCTTGTCAGGTTGTAATCGACGGGCTGATAGACCTCCCACCACGGATGCAGGATCGTGTCACTGCCGTTGCCGAGTGCCGTGCGCTTCAATGAGTCCTGGGGCGGAGCGACCTGGACACCGCCGTAGCCAGCCGGCCCGAGCACGGTGGCACATTCGCTCGCGACCGACACCCAGTTCCACTCGAACAGGTCGGCAATGACGTCGTGCCGGGATCCCACCGCGGTGTCAGGCGAGCCTTGCGCGGACCCGGCGAGGTTCAGTGACGCCAGCCCGGCCGCGGCCAGCACCGCGCAGGCGATGACCGCGCGAACACTTCGGATGCTGCGACGAGAGGTAGGGAGTCCAGATCGCCTGGCCATGCGAGCCTCCTACAGGGGCAGGGCTCGCGCAGACGCACATACTGCGCCCACGCGAGGGGAACAGGAAGTGCTGGCAACCCCGACGCTAGCCCAGAAGAACCTGTCCGGTAACCCGGCAGAACAAGGACGGGCTACGTCGTGTAGCTGACGATTCCGAGGCACATCTCGTCGGAGGATCCCGCGCCCCAGACGACATAGCGTGGCGGGAGCTTCGCAAGTTCGGGCAGCTTCTCGCGCAGTGTCGCGTCGTGGGTGCAGGTGACGCGCAAGCTGTCGCCGGCGTGCACGGTGACCGGCTTGGCCAGCACGGTCGCGTGCTGGTCGTCGAAGTTCCAGACCTTGACGTCGAGCAGCCGCTGCCGGGCTCCGTCCGGGTGCACGACGTCGATCTGAATGGACCGGCCGAGCATGTGCATGTGCCCTGCGACCGCGCGTATCTGGATGGTGCCCGGCACCGGTCGCGCGCACGTCTGCGTCGGTCCCGCCTTGGGATGGGTGAGCGAACCGCCGCACAACAGTTGCAGGCCTGCCACCGTCCGTCCGGCGTCGGGGCCGAAGCGCCGCACGACGTCGAAAACGGATGCGTCGCGGTTGCACAGCGTCCCGCTCTGATCGGGTGGGCACGGCAACTCGACCGGTGCGGGAAGCAGCAACGTGTGCAGTGGCTGCAGCTGTGCGCCGCGCCCGGCGACACGCAGCCGCACCGACGTGTTGTCGGTGCCGCTGCCGCCCAGCAGGTTGTAGTGGATCTGCAGGATCACTCGGCTGCCGGCCCGCAGCAGCTGGCCGGTGCCGGGAGAGAACAGCTGCTCGCCGCCGGTCGTGGCCCACGCCGCCACCCATGGTGCCGATTGGAGCGCACCGACCACGTCGCCGCTTCCGGGCAGGCCCGGGTCGCCGAAGCAGGACCAACCGAGGCGTGGATCGTTCGCGTCGCGCGCCCTCGCAGCGGCGACCTGATCGGGCTCGACGCGATACAAGATCGCGTGGTGCACGAGCTTGGGGTTGCCCGGCTGCAGCACCACCCCGGAGAGGAACGTGTCCGTCGTGATCTTGGGGTCGAGCAGGATGCACCGGTAGTCGTCGGTTCCGCCGGCCTCGGCTTGCGGACGATACGCGCCGCCCGGCATGGAGAGGCTGATCCACCGCTCGCCCGGACGAAGGGCGGCGACGGGCACCGGCGGCGCGATCGGCGTGCTGCGCGGCGGCGACGACGGGCCGGCCGGGCGTTGCGGCGACGATCGATGGGAGGACGAGGTACATCCGGCCACCAGGCCGGCCACGAGGAGGAGCACACCGAGCCGCCGCATTGACAAATCATGCGTCCTCTCCCGGGCTACCCGATACCCGCACCCCCGCTTGGCTTGGTCAAGGGTGTGACTGGTCGCCTCGGCTGATGACGCCGTCGACAGTCAGCGCCTCGCTGAGCAGCACCAGGTCGGCGTCCTTGCCCGGTTGGATGCTGCCCGTGCGTTCGCCGATGCCGAGCAGCGTCGCGGGCGTCGTCGCCGCGGCCCGGGCGGCGGCGACGATCGGCAGGCCGACGCAGCGCACCGCGTGCCGCAGGGCCGCGTCCATCGTCAGCGTGCTGCCCGCGATCGTGCCGTCGGCCAGGGTCACCTTGCCGTTACGGGCGAATACCGGCACCGGCCCGAGGCGGAACGCGCCGTCAGTCATGCCGGCCGCCGGCGTGGCATCGGTGACGAATGCAATGCGCTCCGGCCCGGCCGCATTGACGGCAATGCGCACGACGTCGTCGTGCACGTGGAAGCCGTCATTGATCAGCTCGCAGGTCACCGCGTCGTCAGCCAGCGCCGCGCCTGCCGGGCCGGGCTCGCGGTGGTGGAACTCGCGCATCGCGTTGAACAGGTGCGTGGCGATGCGCGCTCCGGACGCGAAGGCCAGCCGGGCCTCGGCGAACGTCGCGTCGGTGTGCCCTACCGCCGGCAGGACGCCGGACACGACGAGCAAACGCACCAGCTCCATGCCGCCGGGCAACTCAGGTGCCAGCGTGACCACCCGGACGGTCCCGTCGCCGGCGTCGAGCAGATGGCGCAGCGCGACCGGATCGGGCGCACGCAGGTACGACGCATCGTGCGAGCCTTTCTTGGCCGGGTTGAGGAACGGCCCTTCGAGGTGGATCCCGGCGATCGGACCGCCCGGCTCGTCACGGATGATCCCGGCGATGATGCGCACCGCTGCTGCCATCCGGTCGAGCTCGTCGGTCACCAGGCTGGCCAGGGTCGTGGTGGTGCCGTGCTGGCGGTGGAACGCGACCGCCTGCCGGATCTCGTGGGCGTCGTCAGTGGTGATCTGTGCCCCGCCGCCCCCGTGCATGTGCACGTCGACGAAGCCCGGCAGCAGCCACCGTCGCGCTACGTCCACGACTTCCGACGCGCCGGGCGGGGGATCGCCCGCGCCCACGCCGGAGATCACGCCGCCCTCGACGGCCACCCATCCGGGATCGAGCACCCGCCGGAGCGTCACTACCCGGGCATATGCGTAGGTCGGCATCCAACTCCGCCTACGCGGGAGTGTCGTCGTCAGACTCGGGCCGGTTGGACAGGTACTGCTCGAACTCGGCCGCGAGTTCGTCGGCGGTGGGCAGCCGGGCACCGTCGGCAAGCAGTCCGCCGCCGCGTCCTGCCGTCAGCTCGTCGTATTGCTGCTCGAGCCCGCGAACAAGGGACGTGACCTGCTCGGATTCAGCCATCTGCTTGTCGATGTCGGCGCGCATCACCCCCGCTGCGCGCGCAAGTGCCTCGATTGGCAGCGACAGCTCGCCGGCGCGGGCCACGCAGTTCAGCAACGTGGCGGCGGCGTCCGGGTAGTCGAGGTGGGCCACATAGTGCGGAACGGCGACGGCGAATCCACAGGCCGCGGTCCCTGTCTTGCCGACCCGGTACTCGAGCAGGTTCCCCACACTGGCCGGTACTCGGACCGTCGGCAGCCACTTCGGGAACTCGGCGACCAGCTCGGGCGGCGTGCCGTGCGCAATGACCGTCGCCGGCCGGGTGTGTGGCACCGCCATCGGGATGGCGTCCATTCCGATCAGCAGCCGCACCTCGAGCGTGGCCACGATGTGCTCCATCGCGGCGATGAATCGCTCCCACTGCATATCGGGCTCCCGGCCGTGCAACAGCAAAAACGACCTGCCATCCAGATCGCGGATGCGATGCACGGCCAGCTCGGGTGCGGTGTAACCATCCCAGTGATCGGTCGTGAAGCTCAGCTCGGGACGTTGCGATCGGTAATCGACCAACTGATCCACATCGAAACTGACCAGCGGGTCGGAGTCGAGCGCGTGGAGAAGGTGCTCCCGAGCCAGCCGGCGGCCGCTGCCGGCATCCACGAACCCGTCCAGCGCCTGAACGAGCACCGGTCGATCAAGGTCTGGCGACGCACCCATCGTGAACAGCGCTGTTGGATCCTGCACCGATCTTCCTTCGCCGGAGGTCCGTCCAGTCTGTCACCTGGGCAGCCCACCCGCCTGCTGGACTCGTCATGCGCACGTGCCGGGAAGCATCCGTGGTGCGACATCCGTTGAGAGAGCATGGCTAACCTGCCGCGTGAGTTGCGTGAGTTGATCGAATCCGGCCCCATGGCTCACTTGAGCACAATCAATGCCGACGGCAGTCCGCAGGTGAGCGTCATCTGGATCGGGCTGGACGGCGACGCTCTGGTCAGCGGTCACATGTCACGCTACGCAAAGCTTCGCAACATGGAGCGAGACCCGCGGGTTGTGCTGTCCTTCGATGCGCCGCGGGTGCCAGGCGCGTTCCTGAATCCGTACGCTGCGGTGCGCGCGCGGGCGGTCGTTCAGCCAACCGACGAGGCATGGGATCTGCTCAACCGCTTGACGAAGATCTACATATCGCCGGACACCGAGTTCCCGGCGCCTAAGGGCCCGGGCTACATTGTGCGCTATTCCGTAGAGCGCATCGGCGGCGTCGGCCCGTGGGTGTCGACCGAGCACTGACGCCGCCGAATTGACGCCGCCTCAGCCGAGCGGGCTGCGCAGCGCGAGGACGCGCTGCAGGGCGTGGAGGCCGTCGCCCCGATCGAGCTGCCCGTCGGCGACCGCCGCCTGGAGTGCGTCGACCGCGTCCTGGCCCTGCTGCACAGCACGTGCGGAGCAGAGGATGATGTCCATCCCGGCCGCTGCTGCCGCCACGGAGCGCGCACCGGTGTCGCCGAAGTTCTGCAGCGCGCCCGCCTCGATCGCGTCGGTGATCGTCACCCCTTGGAAGTTGAGCCGCCCGCGCAGTTCGCCGCGCACGATTCTCGGTGACAGTCCGGACGGCAGATCCGGGTCGAGCGCCGGGTAGGTCGCCCAGGACGTCATGACCATGTCCACGTTGACCTTGATGGCGTCGGTGAAGGGCAACTCGTCGATGCTGCGCAGATCCGACAACGACACATCGAGCACGACCGGCGCGAGGTCGGTGTTCTGGTTGCGGGCCGCGGCGCCCAGGCCGGGGAAGTGCTTGGCGGTGGTGACCACACCGAGGCTCTGCTGCGCGGTGATGGACGCGGCACCGCACTCACCGCAGACAACCGGATCCATGCTGTAGGAGCGCCCGAACCGGTCGTCGAAGTTGCCGGCTTCCCGGAAGACGTCGAGCACCGGCGCCAGGTTGCAGTTCATCCCGGCGGTGAGAATGTTCTGCGCAGCGCCGGTGCCGGCGGACGTCGCCGTCGCAACCGGGTCCGCCGACGCGCCTATCTGCTTCTCGGAGATCCCCGGGGCGCCGGGAAGCCGCTGCACGATGCCGCCCTCCTGGTCGGTCATCAGCAGTAGTGGGTATCCGATGCCGCTGTCCGCCTGCGCCTGCGCCAGCGCGCTGGTCACCGCTTGAATCTGGCCGGGGTAGTTAGGGCGGCTGATGTTCTCGCCGAAGAAGATCACCCCGCCGACCAGTCCGGCACGGATGGCGTCGAAGAGCGCCTGCGGCGGCGTCAGACCGGGATACGACCAGATCACACGCTGCCCGGCCTGCTGTGCGGGGGATAGGCCGAACGGTTGGGAACCGCCCAGCCCGTCAGTCGGGTCGGCGGCGACTGCGCGCGCTGGCTTCACGAGCCCCGCGCCGGCGAGCAGCGCCGCCCCGCCGATGAGCACATTGCGCCTGCTGACGCCCCGTTTGTCGACTCCTGCAAACGCATCGAAGTGGGCCGGAGCGCCACCGGAACCGTCGCCGATCGCCATTGCCGTCCTCCTCGCACAGTCGGGGGCCACCCGGGGGCGGCCGCGTCCGGAGCGTCTGTTTCGCTCGAAAGCTCGGACGGTGATTCGGGGCCAACATTGGCATAGACCAATTTAGGCGTCAAGACTCGCAATGCGCTCAGCAGGGCGGCTCGCAGACCATCGCGCTGGGCGTCAGTGCGAGCCGGGGCCGATGACTCCGGTGAGATGCACGACCACGAATACGATCACCACAACAGCGACGATCACGGCGATCACCACGCGCGTGCAACGCGATGAAGTGGGGTCATCGGGGGGCGGCATGCCGGCTCCTGGTCAGTCGATGTCGCGTCGTTCGATTGCGGCGAGCCCGGCTGCGGCGCCGACTGCTGCGTAGCCGGCGAGTAGCAGTGTGCCGGCGATGGGGCCGAGGAGGGTGGCGGTTCCCGCGTTGGGCATCAGGCCGGCGAGCGCGCCGTCGCTCGCTCCAGGTGCGTACTTGCCGGCGGACGGCACGTTGCCGATGAGGATGTTCTCGATCAGTAACAGCCACACGCACAGGCCCACGACGGCTCCGACCTGGCCGCGCAGGATCGCGCCGAGGCCGGTGCCGAGGATCGCCCACAAGGCCGCGCCGGCGGCGCCGCCGGCGACCATCTGCGCGAAGTCGCCCGCGTTGAGCGTGACGGGGATGTCCCGCACGGCGAGCCCGATGCTGCCGATCGCCGCGACGAGACCTGCGGCGAGCAGGCCGATCACGAGCCCGGCGATCGCGGCTGCAATGGCCTTGGCGACAAGGACGCGCGCACGGTCCGGGTTTGTCAGCAGCGTGGGCCGGATGGTGCCGTGCCGGAACTCGGCGGTGATGCTGATCGCGCCGGCCAGTGCGGCGAACAGCGCGCCGATGGTGGTGCCCCAGCCGAAGACCTCGGGCTGGTTCGCCGCCTGACTGAGATCGGAGCTCTTCAGGGTGAACACGTGCAGGCAGACGACCAGCGCGGTCACGCCGACCATCGACGCGAGCAGGACGCGAGCGGTGCGGGTGGTGCGCTGCTTGAACAGTTCGGAGGACAGCTGAGCGATCACGACTCGTCCTTCCCGGTCACTTCCAGGTAGAGCTGTTCGAGTGCGCGGCTGTCAGACAGCTGATCCACGGGCACCGTGGCGACCAGCCGTCCCCGCTCGATGATCAGCACGTGGTCGACGCTCTGCGCGACCTCGGCCAGCTGGTGGCTCGAGACGAGTACTGTCCCCCCGGTGGCGGCGAACTGACGCAGGAATCCGCGCAGCCAATGCACGCCGGCCGCGTCGAGGCCATTGGCCGGCTCGTCGAGCACCAGAAGCGTGGGCTCACCCAGCAGTGCGGCGGCCAGCCCGAGCCGCTGCCGCATGCCGAGTGAATAACCGCCGGCGGGACGATGGGCCGCCCGGTCGAGTTCGACGAGTTCGAGCAGCTCGTCGACTCGGTGGGTCTCGATGCCCGCGCCGATCGCGAGGGCACGCAGATGATTGCGGCCGGTGCGTCCGGGGTCGAAGTCGCCCGACTCCAGCACCGCGCCGACGCGACGCGTCGGATTAGGCAGATCCCGGTAGCGCCGGCCGAACACCAACGCCTCCCCTGAGCTGGGGTGCGCCAGGCCGAGCAGCAGCCGCAGGGTCGTGGTCTTGCCGGCACCGTTCGGGCCGAGGAAGCCGGTGACCGAACCCGCCTCGAGACTGAAGCTCAGCGCGTCCACGGCCACAACGGTGCCGAAGCGTTTCGTAAGATCGCGCACCGCGACCACGGGCTGAGTCTGCGCATCGGCGCGGATCATGCGCTTGCCGGCCGGGGACGTCGTCTGCTCCACCCGACAACCGTCGCGTCGCGGCCCGGCCCGCACATCCGCCCCACGGGGTGTTCGTCTTACTCCCACGGGGGTAAGGCGGTTGCGTTCGGTGGCGCTACCGTCGCCTACGCGATGTTGAAACGCCATCTGATCCTCGTCGACACAGCCGTACCGGCCCTGGTCGCCGCGGTGGTCGTCGTCGGTGAGACGCTGCACGGCGGCGCCAGCGCACGGCCCGCGCCGATCGTGCTCGGGATCTGCACTGCGCTCGTACTGGTCGGGCGGCGACGCTGGCCGGGCTTGACGCTCCTGGCATCCGGCGCGCTCGTCGCGGTGCTGTTTCATCTCGACAGATCGGCCGCCTCCGTCGCGGTACTGGCGCCGGCCGTCGCGCTGTATTCGGTCGCGCTACACCGTGGCCGGCTTGCGCAGCTGGCGGCCGGAGTTCTCGCGATCACCGCGGTGATCGCCGCCGACGTCGTCCACCCCGGCCAGCCCACCGTCGGGCAGACCGTCGTCCACGTGCTGCTGGTCGCCGTTCCACTGCTCGCCGCAGAGGTCATCCGAACGCACCAGGCGAATATGCGCCTGCTGGTGGAACGGCTGGAGCTTGCCGAACAGGCGCGCGAGCAGGAGGCCGAGCGCCGCGCCGAACAGGAGAGAGTGCGGATCGCCCGCGACCTGCACGATGTCGTCGCGCACACGCTGACAGAGATCAACGTAACCGCCGCGGCCGCCGCCGAACGAGGTGCTCCGGCCGAGGCACACGAGGCGCTCGAGCAGATCGAACGCAGCAGCCACGCCGCGATCGCCGAGCTGCGCGGCATCCTCGGCGTACTACGCGGTCCCGATGCCGCCGAGTCGCCGCACGCTCCGACCCCCGGTATCGACGACATCTGCGAGATGGTGGGTCGGGCGCGCAGCGCCGGCCTCGACGTCCGCCTCGACGTACACGGCTGCGCCCCGTCGCGCGTATCCGATGCGACGTCGCTGGCCGCCTACCGCATTGTGCAGGAATCGCTCACCAACGTGCACCGCCACGCCCCTGGCGCCCCCACCGCCGTCACAATCCGGTTCGATCCGACGCAGCTGACGCTCACCGTCGACAACGGTCCCGGCGAGACAGCGACCGAATCCGGCAGCCCTGGCGTCGGCATCACCGGGATGCGGGAGCGGGCAAACGTCGCGGGCGGCCGCCTCAACGCCGGGCCGCACGCATCGGGCTTCCGCGTTCGCGCCGACCTACCCTACGAGCCGGCGCGATGATCCGCGTGCTCATCGCCGACGACCAGGCCGCCGTGCGCGACGGCTTCGCCGCGATCGTCGACGCCCAGCCCGGCATGAGCGTCGTCGGCCGCGCCGACACCGGGCGCGCCGCCGTCGATGTCGCCCGTACCACGTTCCCGGACGTGGTGTTGATGGACATCCGCATGCCCAAGATGGACGGGCTCGAAGCGACTCGCATCATCTGCGCCGACCCGACGTTGCCGCGCACCCGCGTACTCGTACTCACCACATTCGACCTCGACGAGTACGTCTACAGCGCCCTGCGTTCCGGCGCGTCCGGATTCCTGCTGAAGGACACCCCGCGCGCGGAGCTGTTGCGCGGGATCGAGGTGGTCGCGGCCGGCGAGGCGTTGCTTGCACCGAGCACCACCCGCCGTCTCATCGCCGAGTTCGCCGCACGACCCGACCCGCAGCAACCGGCACGGCGCCTCGCAGAGCTCACCCACCGCGAACGCGACATTCTTGTCCTAGTGGCCCGCGGGCTGAGCAACGCCGAGATCGCCGGGCAGCTCGTGATCAGCCCACTGACCGCGAAAAGCCACGTGCGCAACATTCTGCGCAAGCTCGACTGCCACGATCGCGCCGCTCTCGTCGCCATCGCCTACGAGAACGGTCTCATCACGCCCGGCCGGCCCGACCAGGGCTAGCGAGTTCGGACGCCCTGGATGGCGAAGCGTTCCACGGCTTGCAGGTGTCCTCCGGTGGAGGCGGCGATCGTCAGCACGGGATCGGTTGCTCCGCTGAACGAGACGGTGGCCGACCACGGCTGGTTGTTCCCACCGGCCGCGTTGCAGCAGGAGGTCCCGAGCGGTGCGGGCGACGAGAGCTGCCGGACCGTGACGCGGATGCTCTCGTCGACGCCGGTGATGTGCCCGCCGACCGTGAGCGGCGATCTCACGACGCTTCCGTACGCCGGCGTCTCGATCGAGAACGTCGTGTCGTCGCTGCCCACGACCTCCCACGGGGAGCTGGTGTTCGGGCCGAACCGCACGAGGTGCAGCACGGCGGCTGTGTGCGCGACGCCGTTGGGGTCGTGGTAACCGATGCCGATGTGAGCGCCGAGCGAGTCGTAGCGGGTGCTGGTCACCGTGTCGAGTTCCTTGAAGCCGAGGACGGACCGGGTGAACAACAGCGCCGTGTCGGGCGCGCTGTTGTGCCACGGCTGGTGCCCGCCCGGGAGAGCATTGAGCTCCCAATCGCGCGCCTGCGCGTAGTCGGCGAACGGCCATAGCGGCTGGTAGCCCAGATCGAATGCCGGCGCCCCCGGCGGGTTCGTCGTGTACGGGGACGAGGGAGCCGTTGTCGTCCGCTTCAGCGCCGGGTTCGACGAGGGACGCGTCGTCGGGTTCGACGAGGGTGCCGTCGTCGCGCTTGGCGGTGGCGTGCTGGCAGTGGACGGACCGGGCGCCGGCGTGGTGACGGGCGGTGTCTGGGTATGGGCGGGGCGAACCCGGCCGGACTGCATCACACTGATCACCGCGACCGCGCCTGCGAGCACGGCGAGCACCGCGGCGGCGGCGAGCAACGGGGGCAGCCACCCGCTCGTTATACGCAGGCTGCGCGGAACGCGGTTCGGCTGATCGGGCGCGGGGACCGACGCCGGCGACAGGTCGGCCTCGGTGACCTGGTCGGCCCGGGCATTGAGCGCGGACCGGATGCGCTCGTCGATGTCGTTCACGACACACCTCCTAGGGAAGCCGCGATGGCGTCGCGTCCTCGCGATGCCATGGACTTCACCGCGCCGACCGAGATGCCCAGCGCGGTCGCGACCTGCGGCTCGGTCATCTCGGACCAATACCGCAGCACGATCACCTCGCGCTGACGAGCCGGCAACCGCCACAGGGCGGCGATCACCTCGCGGTGCTCCTCGGCCAGCAGGACCCGCCGATCGGCACCGTCGGCCGTCAGGGATGCCTCGTCCGGTGGCGGGTGCTGGCGCACAGTGCGTCGGCGGCGCAGTACCGAACGAGCGCCGTTGACCACACAGCGGCGAAGATAGGCAAGCGCTGCATCGTCGCTTGTCAGCGTGGCCCACTGCCGGTGCACTGCGGCGAACGCGTCCTGGGCGACGTCTTCGGCGGTCTCCCTATCGTCCACCAGCAGCAACGCCAAGCGGACCATGTTCAGGCGTTGCGCGCGGTACAGCCGCTCGACGCCAGCCGTATCACGCACCGGCGCCGGCTCGCCTCGAGATCGCCCGCTGAGCATCACGGTCCCCATCCGAACCCCCGTCCAGCACGGTCCCTTTGCTGAACCAGACGTTCGGCGACGCCAACGGTTGCCAGGGTAGATACCTGATTCCGAAATGATCCGCCGCCACACAGGGTCCAGGCGCTCACCTGGTCAGCGCTGCGGGGTGGTTTGGTCGGTCAGTGCGGGTCTGTGTGGCTGTGTGGTTCCGTCGAGATCGGCTCGTCGGGCGGGGTGATGCTTACGCTGAGTGGGTGCCGGCGCGTGCTCGGGTCGAGGACATTCACGATCTCGTGCTGCAGATGCCGCACACCACGGTGATCCATGGCCGCCTAGGCAACCCGATCTACCAGGTGGGAGGGAAGTCGTTCATCTTCTTCCGCACCCCGCGGCCTGACGCCGTCGACCCTCAGACCGGGGAACGGTACCCCGACGTGATCGTGTTCTGGGTCGCCTCCGAGGCCGACAAGCAGGCCTTGCTTCAGGACCCTGCCACGCCGTTTTTCACGACCCCCCACTTCGACGGCCATCCATCGGTGCTCGTGCGCGCCGCACACGTCCGGGAGTTCTCACGCCCGGAGCTGACGGAACACATCCAGGACGCGTGGCTGGCGCGAGCGTCGGCGCGACGCCGCTCGGCCTGGCTGAGTGCACACGGCCTGCTGTAAATCCGCCGCGCCGGCCGTGTCGCATCGTCCGCAAGTGCATCTCGCGCGACCCCGCGGCGCACCGAACGGCCCCCGGGACGTCGTTGTCCGGAGGCCGTTCGGCTGGGAGCTACCGGCGTGCGGCGTCCTTCACCTTCTCGCCGGCATTCTTCAGGTCGGACTTGGCCTGCTTGCCACGACCGGTTTGCTGCTTCTCGGTGTCGCCGGTGACCTTGCCGACCCCTTGCTTGGCCTTGCCCTTCAAGTTCTCGATCTGGTTCTTGGCCTTGTCGGTAGCGCTCATGTCCACCCCCTTCTTGCCTCGCCTACAGTTCCCTCCCGATAAGGGCCTACCCGCGGTAGCCGGATCCGAACCGCGATTGACGATGCCCGGCGGGCTCAGAAGGTCAGTGCGATTCTGCGGGCGTCATAGATGGCTGAATGAATGTTGCGGCTCGCGAGCGCGTCGCCGATGCGAAACAGCAGGTACCGACCGTGCGGGTTCGTCGCCAGGTGTTGCGGCTTGACCTGGATCAGCGCGTCGAGGTCGACCTCACCGTGGTTGATCGACTGGTCTTTGAGTTCGATGTACACGTCGTCGTTGGGTATCGTGCCGTGCTCGACGACGACTTGATCGACGACGCGTTGCGCGGACTCACCGGTGTATTCGTTCCGCAGCACCGCTTCCAGGCCGTCGGGGTGCCGGCGAACCTCGCGCAGCCGATGGTCAGGTGTGAGTTGCACGCCGGCGCGGTAGAACGCCGCAAGGTACGCGGGATACAGCGTGCCCACGACGTCGTGTCCCACGAATCGGTCGGGGGTGACGATCTCCACCTGCGAGCCGCGCGTTGCGAGGCGCTCTGTCGTGGATAGTGCCTGCTCACCGCCGTGATCGTCGAACACGAGCACGCGATGCCCCGGCGATACCTCACCGCCGAGGATGTCCCAGGTCGACACGGTCAGGGCATCCCCGGCCGACAGTGTCGGTGTCGCTGGTACGCCACCGGTGGCCATGATCACCGCGTCTGGATCGAGTGCCCGGACGGCATCGGCATCGGCGAACATGTTGAGCCGCACGTCGACGCCGAGATGTTGCGTCTCCAGTTCGAGCCAGTTCACGATGCCGAGTAGCTCCTTGTGCCGTTCGGTGGCCCGGGCCGCGAGCTGAATCTGGCCGCCGACTCGGCCGGCGGCCTCGAGCAGGGTGACCGTATGACCGCGCTCGGCGCAGACGCGGGCCGCCTCCAGGCCGGCGGGTCCGGCGCCCACCACGACGACGCGTTTGGGTGCCGGGGCCGGCGGTGCGACGTGGGGGATGAACTGCTCACGACCGGTGGCGGGGTTGTGCAGGCACAGCGAGTCGAGCCCTATGTAGATCCGGTTTATGCAGTAGGACGCGCCCACGCAGGGACGGATGCGATCCTCCTCGCCTGCCTCGAGTTTGCGCACGATGTGGGGATCAGCGATGTGGGCTCGGACCATTCCTACGAGATCGACGTATCCCTCACGCAGGGCATGGCGTGCGGTGGGCAGGTCGGCAATGCGTCCGGCGTGGATCACCGGCAGACCGACCTTGTCCCGGTAGGTGCCGACCAGTGGGAGGTATCCGCCGAGCGGAGCGCCCATCGGCTGGATCTGCTGGGCGAGCTCGACATCGGTGGTAGTGGAGCCGAAGGCCGCGGAGACGAAGTCGACGAGTCCCGAGCGGGCCAGAGCCTGCCCGATCGCGATGGAGTCGTCGGCGCTCAGCCCGCCATCGACGTTCTCGGTGATGCTCACGCGAACCCCGACGACGAAGTCGTCGCCGACTGCCGCCCTGACTTGTTCGAGCACCTCGAGCGCGAACCTGAGTCGATTGTCGAGGCCGCCCCCGTAGCGATCGGTCCTCCGATTCATTCGCGGGGAGAGGAACTGGTCGATCAGGTGCCCGGCGTACGCGCTCACCTCCACGCCGTCGAGGCCGCCCTCGCGGCATCGGCGAGCGGCGTCGCCGTAGGCGCGCACGACCCGGCGGATGTCAAACTCTTCCATGGCTTTGGGGAAGCTTCGATGCGCCGGCTCCCGCTGCGCCGACGAGGACAGTGTCGGCAGCCACGAAGCGGTATCCCACTCGGTGCGTCGACCCATGTGGGTGATCTGGCTCATGACCGCCGCACCATGGGCGTGGACGCGGTCCGCGAGTTGCTGCAGGTACGGGATGATGGCGTCGTTGCCGATGTAGAGCTGACCGAAGGTCGACGGAGAGTCGATCGCGACGTTCGCCGACCCGCCGATCATCGTCAGGGCAATACCACCCTTGGCCTTTTCCTCGTGATAGAGCTGGTAGCGCAGTTTCGGCATGCCCTGCTCGGCGTAGGCCGGTTCGTGACTGGTGCTGACAATCCGGTTGCGCAGTCGCAGGTGTTTGAGCTGGTACGGCTCGAGCAGCGGATCAATCGACATCAGGCTGGCTCCCTCCGGATGCGATGTTCTTGACGACCGAGCCCGGACCACCGCTCTGCCCAGTGTGCGCTGACTTGAACCTTCAGGCCGCCGGGTCCCTCGGCTCGCTCCACCGGGGCGGGCTTGATGTTGTGGTTCTGCGCGAACCGGTTGCCGGGATCGTAGGCACGCTTGACCGCGGCCAGGCGGGCGTATGTCGCGGGCGGCGTATGCCTCCGCCAGATCCGCTGCTGTCGCGGAGCCTTGGAAGTTGACGTACGTGCCGGCGCCGTGGGCCGCGACGGCGCGCCAGGGGCATGCGTGTGCGCTGCGACGCCGGCCTGCACCTTGATCACCGAGATGCTGTGGGTCAGCGAGTCGTGGAGCTCGCGCGCGATCCGAAGCCGCTCTCCCGACATCGTGCTTATGGACGTGCAGATGCCCGAGATGGACGGCATCGAGGCGACTCGCCGGATCGCGAACGACGATCGGCTCGCCGACGTGCACGTGGTGATGCTGACCAACTACGGGCTCGACGAGTACGTCTTCAACTCCTTGCGGGCCGGCGCGTCGGGGTTCGTCGTCAAGGACACCGAGCCGGCCGACCTGCTGCAGGCGCTGCGGGTGACCATGCGCGGCGACGCCCTGCTGTCGCCGGCGGTCACCCGGCGGTTGATCAGCGAGTTCGTGGCCCGCCCCGCCGATGTGCTCCCCACGGCGGATTCGGGGCTGCTCACGAATCGGGAGCGCGAGGTCGTCGCGCTGGTGGCCCACGGGCTGAGCAACGACGAGATCGCCGAGCGCATGGTGCTCAGCCCGATGACCGCGAAGACCCATGTCAGCAGGGCAATGACGAAGGTTGGGGCTCGCGAAGGGGCGCAACTCGTCGTGTTCGCCTATCAGTCCGGGCTGGTGGCACCGCGCACGGCCTGAAACGACCCAAACGTTCCCTCTGGTCGGGTGGGAAGTAGCCAGCGGCTAAAGTCCTCGCCCATGTGGGCTAAGAGTCTTCTTGCCGTTTGTGCTGTTGGATGCAGCGTTGTCCTAGTCGCCGCTTGCAGTAGTTCGTCATCCAGGACGTCGTCTACGTCCGGCATCGGCCTACCGGCGTCGACGAGCACTCCGCAAGGCTCGTCGTCCGCGCCGGCGCCCGCGTCGCTGTCACGGCTCAAGACGATCGTGCTGCAGGCCGCCGATGCTCCCCCGGGCTGGAAAGCCACGCCCTATCAATCGGACCCGAACGATGCTGCCAACCAGGCGGCCTTGGTGAGCTGCGTCGGGGCGCGCAACACCGCTGGTGACAAGGTCGCCGAGGCGCATTCCGATGACTTCGCGCTCGGCGATGCCACCATCTCCTCATCCGCGAGCAGCTATCGGTCGCAGAGCGACCTCGAGACCGACGTAGCGATCTTGCACAGCCCGAAACTGCCGCCCTGTTACGACCAGTTGATCAGGAAGCAACTGGCGACCTCGTTGCCCGCGGGCACCACGATCGAGTCGGAGTCGATCAAGATCAAGCCGGGATCGGCGGGCGGGCCGGCCAATGTCGTCGCTACCGGCACCGGCACCATCGCGGTCAGCGTGAACGGCCAGCAGGTACCGGTGTACCTGACGGTGGCCTTCATCATCGGTCCGTTGATCCAGGCCGAGGTCGATACCGAGAACGTCGGCACGCCGGTCCCGCAATCCGTTGTGAGGTCGGTTGTCGCGGCGGTTGCCGCCCGCGCCGCCAAGGGGTAGCCGCACCTATTCAGCCGTGGCAGCGGGTACCGGGACGGCCGCAGTCGGATCGCCGAGAATTACCGTGCTCCCGCGGTCACGCGCGGTCACGCGGCGGAACTCCCGACCGTGGTCGCGTGCCTCTAGCATCTGGGCATGATGAGCGTTTGCGCGGAGTAGACATGGTGGCGCGGATACGGCACATCACGGTCGACTGCAAGGATGCCTACTCGCTCGCCCAATTCTGGAGCGCACTGACCGGTTGGCCGATCGAAGAGGAGTGCGCGCCGGGCGACACCCAATGCCTCATCGCGCCAGCACTGCCCGAGCCGCTGAACGCGTCCATGCCCCGAATGCTGTTCATCCAGGTTCCCGAGCCGAAGACCGCCAAGAACCGCATCCATCTCGACCTGGGTCCGACCGATCGCACGCGTGACGAGGAGGTCGCCCGGCTGTCGGAGTTGGGGGCGAGCGTCATCGCGGACCATCGCAGCGCCGAGGGGCTCGGCTGGGTCGTCATGACGGATCCCGAAGGCAACGAATTCTGTATCGAACGCAGCGACGCAGAACGGGGTAGGTAGCGCGCTCAGCGAGTCGGCAGGCCGTCGATGCTCGCCGCGTTGCGCACGTCCCAGTACTCGTCGTAGTACGCGGTTGGCTTCTTGAGCTGGTGCAGGTCGAGGATGTCGCGGTCTTCGACGAACGCCATGCGCGGCACCGAGTAGCCGCACGAGTCGGCGACCCTCTGCACGTCGACGACGATCACTGACCGTTGGGCATGGGTGCGTTCCTTCGCGAAGTGCGCGCGCAGCTCGGCGAATTCCGGCTCCGCCGGCAGCACGACCCGGCCGCGGCCGTGCAGCCGGACGATCTTCGGCGGTCCCTCGAACGCGCAGAACATGATCACGATGCGACCGTTCTCGCGCAGGTGGGCCACCGTCTCGACGCCGCTGCCGAAATAGTCGAGGTAGGCCACGCGATGCGGACCGAGAACCGCGAAGGTGCCGGCCATCCCCTTGGGCGAGACGTTGACATGGCCGTCACCGCGCAGCGGCGCCGTACCGACGAAGAATACGGGCTGCGTTGCCATCCAGGCGCACAGCTTGTCGTCGACGCCGTCGTAGACCTTGCCCATGGCTCAGAGCCTCTCATGGCGAGGCAACCGTGTTGGCCTCAAGATCATGACGAGGTGGCAGGGACCTCTTGCAGCACCCAGGTGTTGCCGTCCGGGTCGTTGAAGTCGGCGAACGAGTTGTACCGGCGGTGCTCGGGATCAGGGCCGGTCTGCCAGCCCTCCGGACCCATGTGCCGGATGTCACTGACTGCGACGCCACGGTTGATCAGTTCGTCTCGCGCCGCGGCGATGTCCTCGACAACCAGGTGCAAGCCGGTGACTGAGCCGGGTTCGGCCTCGGTTATCCCGCGACCGAAGCTGATCGAGCATGCCGATCCGGGCGGCGTGAACTGCACGACCCGGAATTCGTCGCCGGACCGGTGGTCCACGTCGAGACGAAAGCCGGCCCGGTCGGCGTAGAACGTCTTGGCGCGGTCGATATCGCTGACCGGGATGAGCACGACTTCGAGTCTGTAGTCCATATTCACCCCGTCCACACGGATCCCTGTTCCCACCGCTCACTGCGCTCGGGTGGACCCGGGTCTCCGCTCCACGCCTTCGGCGCGGGCCGCGTCGCGGCGCCGGAGCTCTTCGCGCGAGCGCTCATCGCTTAGCGCGCCTGTGTCATCGAAAGCACGTCGAGGACCCGGTCGAGGTCGTCCTCGGTGATCGCCGACGGCACGTGGCCGCGCTCGATCACGACCTCGCGGATCGTCTTGCGCTCGGCCAGCGCCTGCTTGGCGATCTTGGCGGCCTCGTCGTAGCCGACGTAGTGATTGAGCGGCGTGACGATCGACGGCGACGACTCGGCGTACTCGCGGCAGCGCTCCTCGTTGGCGACGATGCCGGCGACGCATCGGTCGGCGAACACCCGGGTCACGTTGGCCAGCAGCCGGATCGACTCGAGCACGTTGCGGGCGATAACGGGCAGCATGACGTTCAGTTCGAAGTTGCCGGCTGCCCCGCCCCATGCGACGGCCGCGTCGTTGCCGACGACCTGCGCCACGACCTGGCACACGGCCTCGCACAGAACGGGATTCACCTTTCCGGGCATGATCGACGAGCCGGGTTGCAGGTCGGGCAGGAACAGCTCGCTGAGCCCGGCTCGCGGCCCCGAGCCCATCCACCGGATGTCGTTGGCGATCTTGTTCAGCCCGACGGCGACCACTCGCAGCATCCCGGACAGCTCGACCAGCGCGTCCCGCGCGCCCTGCGCCTCGAAGTGGTCGCGCGCCTCGGTCAGCGGCAGCTTCAGGTCGTCCGCCAGCCGGGCGATCACGCGCCCGGCGAGCCCGGCGGGAGCGTTGATGCCGGTGCCCACCGCCGTTCCGCCCAGCGGCAGTTCGCCCAGGCGCGGCAGCACATCACGCAACCGGTCGACGCCGTAGCGGACCTGTGCGGCATACCCACCGAACTCCTGGCCGAGCGTGACCGGTGTCGCGTCCATGAGATGCGTGCGTCCCGATTTCACCACCGACGTGAACTCGTTCGCCTTGCCGACCAGAGTGTCAGCGAGGTGACTGAGTGCGGGCAGTAGCTCCACGATGACGGCCCGGGTGGCCGCGATGTGAATCGCCGCCGGGAACTGGTCGTTCGACGAGAACGGGTCGTTGACATCGTCATTCGGATGTACCGGCGCCCCGAGACGCTGCGCCGCGAGCGTCGCCAAGACCTCGTTCGCGTTCATGTTCGACGACGTGCCCGAGCCCGTCTGGAACACGTCAATAGGGAATTCGCCGTCCCAGTCGCCGCGCGCCACCTCTAAAGCCGCGTCGTGGATCGCCGCCGCCTTGTCGGTATCGAGCATCCCCGCCTCGGCGCGCAGTAGCGCGGATGTGCCCTTGATCGAAGCCAGCGCGGCGATCAGCTCCCGCTCGATCGGCCGGCCCGATATGGGGAAGTTCTCGACGGCTCGTTGTGTCTGTGCGCGCCACTTGGCGTGCTTCGGCACGCGCACTTCACCCATCGAGTCCTTCTCGACGCGGTACTCCTGGTCGCTCATCCCTCGATCGTAGGGGCCGCACCACCGCCCGCGGCCCCAGGTGTGACGAGGGAGTCCTGCCTATACCGCGGGCGCGCCGTATCCCAGCTGAGCGGCCGTTTCGCGGGCGGCGTCGGTGACCGGCACGGCGACCACGGCGGTGCCGTATGCGCAGATCTCGGTCCAGACGTCGCCCATCTCCGACGTGTCGAACCGCATGCCGATGACCGCGTTGCCGCCCCGAGCACGCGCTGCCTCGAGCATGCGGCCCATGACGTCGTTGCGGCTGTTCATGAGGTTCTCGGTCATGCCACGCAGCTCACCGCCCATGAGCGACTTCAGCCCCGCGCCGATCTGCGAGAACGCGTTACGGGAGCGGACGGTCAGCCCGAAAACCTCGCCGCACACGCGCTGGATCTCCCAGCCTGGAATGTCGTTGGTAGTCACGACCAGCATGGGAGCTCCTAGTTCCGGTCGAAGTCGACAGACGAGTAGGCACGCAGCTTACCCAGCTGGTGCAACGAGTCGATGACGCGGATTGTGCCCGACTTCGAGCGCATCACGATCGACTCGGTCCGTACCGAATCAGCGTAGTAACGCACGCCGCGCACCAGTTCGCCGTCGGTGATGCCGGTCGCCGCGAAGAAGATGTCGTCGCCGCTGACCAGGTCATATGTCGTGAGCACCCGGTCGAGATCGTGCCCCGCATCGACGGCCTTCTGCCGCTCGGCGTCGTCGCGCGGCCACAACCGAGCCTGGATCACGCCGCCCATGCAGGAGAGCGCAGACGCCGCGATGATGCCCTCGGGCGTGCCGCCGATGCCGAGCAACAGGTCGACGCCGGTGCCGGAACGCGCCGCCATGATCGCGCCAGCGACATCGCCGTCGGTGATGAACTTGATCCGCGCGCCCGCGGCACGTACCTCGTCGACGAGCCGGGCATGGCGCGGGCGGTCGAGGATGCAGACCGTGACGTCTTCGGGGTGGCCGCGCTTGGCCTTCGCCACGCGGCGGACGTTCTCACTCGGCGGTGCGGTGATGTCGACGACGTCGGCCGCCTCGGCACCGGTTGCGAGTTTCTCCATGTAGAACACGGCGGACGGGTCGAACATGCTGCCCCGCTCTGCCACCGCGATCACCGCCAGCGCGTTGGGCATGCCCTTGGCCATCAGCGTGGTGCCGTCGATGGGATCTACTGCCACGTCGCAGGCGGGCCCGGTGCCGTCGCCGACATCCTCGCCGTTGTACAGCATGGGTGCGTTGTCCTTCTCACCCTCGCCGATCACTACGACGCCGCGCATAGAAACGGTGCCGATCAACGTGCGCATGGCGTCCACGGCGGCACCGTCGCCGCCGTTCTTGTCGCCGCGGCCCACCCAGCGACCTGCCGCCATTGCCGCCGCCTCGGTCACCCGGACGATCTCGAGCGCGAGGTTGCGGTCAGGCGCCTGGCGCGGGACGGCGAGCTCAGGCGGCACCGCGCCGGCAGGTGGCGATACGTCCGTCATGGCTGCCCTCCTCTCCTGCGCAATTGGGTCATCCTCCCAGGAACGCAATTGCCTGGCCATGGCGCGCCCGGCGCCGCTAAGCTGCCTCCGTGCCGTCACGTCACTGCATTCTCCCGCCTCCGCGCTCCTGAGCGGGGCGCGCCCAGCGCGTTGTCGCCTGTCGTGCAACGTTTGGCATTCCTAGCGATGCCGGGCGTTGCGCGATTCGTTGTCGCGCCCCAGACGTTCCTTGCCGGATCGATCTTGGAGCGCATTTCATGGCTGTCCTTACTTCCTCGCTGTCGTCGCTGCGCGCCCGGACAGGTGTGCTCGCGATCAGCGGCGGTGCTGTGCTGTGGGGGACTACCGGCGTGGTGGCCCACGCCGTGCACGTCCACAGCGGCCTCGCCGCCACCTCGATTGCCTTCTACCGCACCCTCGTGGCGGCGCTCGTGCTGGCCGCCGGGCGTGGTGGGGCCATCGCCCGGTTCGTCGCGTCCGCCGGAGGGCGCCGGCTCGGCGTGCTCGCGCTGGCCGGCGCCTCGCTCGGTGTGAGCCAGGCGCTGTACTACGTCGCCGTCGACGACGCCGGGGTGAGCATCGCCACGCTGGTCTGCATCGGCGCGGCGCCGATTGCGGTGACCTGCGCCTCGGCCGTGGCTCGGCACCGCCGGCCGGCACCGAATGCACTCGCAACCCTGGGCTGTGCGCTCGCCGGGCTCGCAGTGATCACCACGTCGACGGACTCGGCGGCAGGGTCGCATGCTGTGGCGGGGGTGCTTGCCGCGCTGGCCTCGGGGCTGGCCTATGCGGCGTCCACCGGGTTGAGCCGGTGGCTGGCGTCCGCGGGCGACGCCTTCACCCTGACGGGCGCCACGAGCATCGTCGGCTCGCTGACGCTTCTCCCGGCTGCGGTGTTGGCCGGGCTCGGCTTCCCGGTCGACGGTCCGTCCGCGACGGCGCTGGTATATCTCGGCGTCGTCCCGACGGTGCTGGCGTACGCGCTGTTCTTCGGCGGCCTGCGCACCACATCGGCCGAGATCGCCGCCGTGCTGACACTGCTGGAGCCGTTGGTGGCGACGCTGCTCGCCGTCGTGCTGCTGGGCGAGACGCTGACCGTGCTTGGCTGGCTGGGAGCGTTGCTACTGCTCACCGCGGTCGGTGCGCTGCTCGCGCGCCGGCCCGAGACTCCCGTGGAGTCGGCGGCGCCTATGGGATGACAGCCAGCGCCTCGATCTCCATGAGCAGTTCGGGCCGGAACAGGCTGGCGACCTGCACAGCCGTGCTCGCCGGGGGCTGGGCCACGTCGACGAACGTGTCGCGCACGCGGCGGATGGCAGGCAGCCACGCCGTGTCGGTGACGAAGTAGGTCAGCTTGATGACATTGTCGAACGTGGCACCCGCGGCGGTGAGGCAGCGGCGCAAGTTCTCGAACACCTGCCGCGCCTGCGCTTCCGCGTCGTCGCGTCCCACGAGCTGCCCCGTCTCGTCGAACGCGATCTGCCCGGAGATCGCGACCAGCCGGCCGGTACCGGCGACCACATGGGTGTATCCGTTGCCCGGAGCGACGCCCGGGGGCGCGATGTGATCAAGCACGGCATGACCCTATCCCGGCGGCGCGGTGGTGCCGCGCACGACGAGATGCGGGGTGAGCACCAGCTCGCGATCTGCGACCGGCTCGTGATCCAGCCGGGCGACGGCGCGCCGCACCGCGAGGGCGGCCAGCTGACTCGCGTCCTGGCTGACCGTCGTCAGTCGCAGGTAGGGCAGCCGGGCCACCTGACTGTCGTCGTAGCCGACGACCGAGACGGCGTCGGGCACCACGATGCCGCTGCGGACGAACACGTCGAGGAGCCCGACGGCACATCGATCGTTATAGGTGAGCACCGCGGTGGGCGGCGCTGCGTGCAGCGCCCGGGCCGCGGCCGCACCGTCCTCCTCGGCCGGCCCACCCGCGACTACCCGTGGCGCCAGCGCATGCCCGCGCATCGCCGCCTGGTAGCCGCGGCGCCGCGGTGCCGCGCCCGGCCCACGGGCGCCGTCCACATGCACGATCTCTCGATGGCCGAGAGCGACGAGGTGGTCGACGCCCAGCCGCATCCCCGCCTCATCAGCGGTGCGGATCACGTCAACAGCACGGCTGCGGGAGCGCTGGCCCAGCACGACCACGGGCAGGCGTTCGGCGAGAGCCGACAACCATGGTTCGCGCACCAGCGGGCCGATGAGGACGGCGGCCGCGCAACGGTAGTCGAGCAACGTGTCGATCGCCCGGCGGGAGTCGCGGTCGCGGGTCACCGCGCTGAGCACCACCTCGTACCCTTCCTGCTCAGCGGCGGCGTAGAGCCCTTCGGCAAGGTCCGCGTGGAACGGATGGTTGAGCGCGAGCGTCACGCCGAGCAGGCGCGAGCGCCGACCCGCGAGCAGCCGGGCCCGCGAGTCGGGTCGATATCCAAGCTCGTCGGCGACCTCGAGCACTCGCTGCCGGGTCGCCTCACTCGCCCCGCTGACGCCGCGCACCACGATCGACACCAACGCCCGGGACACTCCGGCACGCGCGGCGACATCCTCGAGCGTCGGCGGACGATTCGCGCTCAATCGTGGTCCTCGGTTTGACATCGTCGGAGCTGCGCGGAGAGGATACGTCACGATACTAGAGCGCTCTAGAGGAGACTGCCGTGTTCGTCCCGCTCGCCGACCGTATCGCGGCCGCGCCCATCTCGTGGGGAGTGTGTGAGGCGCCCGACTGGGGCTACGAGCTGCCCGCCGATCGGGTGCTCTCAGAGATGCGGTCGCTGGGCATGCGGGCCACGGAGCTGGGTCCGACCGGCTACCTCGGCGGCGACCCTGCGCAGGTGCGCGAACTGCTCGACCGGCACGGGCTGGGCCTGGTTGGCGGGTTCCTGCCGGTCGTGCTGCACGTCGACGGCGTGGACCTCGGCGAGTCCGAAGCGGCGATGGGCACCCTTGCCGACGCCGGAGCGCAGGTGGTGGTGCTGGCCGCCCGTTCCATCGACGGCAGCTACGACCACCGCGTGCCCCTCGACGGTGCCGAATGGAGGACGCTGCTCGGCAACCTCGAGCGGGTCCGTGAACTGGCGGGCCAACACGGGTTGGCTGCCTCGCTGCATCCACACGTGGGCACGGCGATCGAGGGTCGCGACGCCGTGCTGCGCTTACTCGACTCGAGCGACGTGCCGCTCTGCCTCGACACGGGTCACCTACTCATCGGCGGCACCGACCCGCTCGAGCTGGTGCGTTCGGCGGCGGATCGCATCGCGCACGTCCATCTCAAGGACGTCCGAGCGTCGCTGGCCAGAACGGCGCTTGACGGCAGCTACGTAACCGCCGTACGCCAGGGTCTCTATACGCCGCTCGGTGACGGCGACCTCGACATCGCCGGCATCGTCGCGGCGCTGCAAGCGGTGGACTATCAGGGCTGGTACGTGCTGGAACAGGATTGCGCGCTCGACGTCACGCCACCTGCGGGCGCCGGGCCGATCGCCGATGTGCGCCGCAGCATCGAGTTTCTGGCCAAGCTGTGACCGTGCGCGTCGGCATCATCGGCACAGGCGTCATGGGCGCCGATCATGCGCGCACTCTCCGCGACGCGGTCTCCGGCGCAACTGTCGAGGCGGTGTCGGACGCCGACCCGTCACGGGCCGCATCGGTCGGCGTCCGTGTCGTCAACGATCCGATCGCGCTGATCAAGGACCCCGACATCGACGCCGTGGTCATCGCGTCGTCCGACGCGACACACGAGCAGTTCGTGCTGGCGTGTCTGGCCGCCGGGAAGCCGGCACTGTGCGAGAAGCCGCTTGCCCCCGAGGCCGCCGGTTGTCAGCGCATCGTCGCCGCCGAGGCGCAGTTGGGCCGCAGGCTGATCAGTGTCGGCTTCATGCGCCGTTACGATCCGGGCTACCTCGCGCTGAAGCGCACCCTCGACGCCGGCGATCTCGGCGCACCGCTGCTCCTGCACTGCGTGCACCGCAACGTCAGCGCGCCGGACTGGTTCGCCGGCGACATGGTGATCACCAACTCTGCCGGGCACGAGATCGACATCACCCGGTGGCTTTTCGGCGAGATCGCGGCGGTCACCGTGCACCGCCCGCGCGCGTCGGCCGCGCTCGCCGATCCGGTGCTGCTCGTCTTCGAGACCGTCTCGGGCGTCGTGGGAGACGCTGAGGTGTTCGTCAATGCGGGATACGGCTATGACGTCCACTGCGAACTCGTCGGGCAACACGGCCGGGCCACTGCGTCCGGCCCGGTTACAGCCGACTGGAGGGACCGCTTCGCCGACGCGTACCGCCTCGAACTGACGGACTGGGTGGCCGGCGTGCGTGCCGGTGAGGCACGCGGTGCCTCCGCCTGGGACGGGTACGTTGCGTCCGCCGTGGCACGTGCGTGCGTCACGGCGCTTGCGACCGGACGCGTGCCCGTCGAGGTGCCACCGAAACCTGCGCTTTACAAATGAGAGTCGCCTCACGATCGGGAGCACCGGCGCGGAAGTGGCTGTTTGACTGGCTGTAAACCTTTACAAGAAGCGAAGGACCCCATGAGCACCCTGCAGGCCATCCGTACCGAAATCGCGACCCGTCGCGCTGCGCGTCGGGAGCGCCTGAAGCTCGCACGGGAGCTGGCTACCTACGACACGCCGGCAGCGCGCCTCGAGATCGAGACGATCGTCGCGCGCCACGACCCCGAGGAGACCCGCGAGATTCGCGCGATCCTGACGCAACAAGCCGCGGAGAACATGCGGCGCTGACCCCAATCGACGTTGTCCGTGTGTCGCGTCGCAATAGCGCCGCGACACACGGACAACTCGGGTCGAGGTCACAGCGTTTCGGTTTCCTCGAGTAGCTCGCGTCCCACGTCGCCGACATCGCCGGAACCGTGCTCCAGCTCGTGAGCCAGCGCCTCCAGCTCGGCACCGCCCGCCATCAAGCGGGTGAGCTCGGGCAGCGAGATCTCGGATTTGGCGAAGTCGCCGAGACTGCGGCCGCGCTTGAGCAGCAGGAACCGGTCGCCTACCGGGTAGGCGTGGTGCGGGTTGTGCGTGATGAAGATGACGCCCAGCCCGCGGTCGCGCGCCTGGACGATGTACTTCAACACCACGCCCGCCTGCTTGACGCCGAGCGCGGATGTGGGTTCGTCCAGGATCAACAGCCGCGCGCCGAAGTGCACCGCCCGCGCGATCGCAACGGATTGGCGCTCGCCGCCCGAGAGCGTCCCTACGGGCTGGTCGGGATCGCGAATGTCGATCCCCATGTCGCCCATCTCCTTCCGGGTGACCTTCTTGGCGAGGCCGGCATCGAAGCGCTTGAACGGGCCCCATCCCTTCGTCGGCTCCGAGCCGAGGAAGAAGTTCCGCCAGATCGCCATCAGCGGCACGATCGCCAGATCCTGG
>JBKPQY010000115.1:0-13758 GCA_046734315.1 Actinomycetota bacterium
GTCCTCAGCAGCGGCGCTCAGATCCGTCTCGCCCACGAACGCGAACCGTACGGGGGTGGATGTCACCGTGTCCCGGATCCGCCGGGCGACCTGCGCATCGGGCCGCTTCGACACGACGACGATCAGCTCGGTGGCGGGATCTGCGTCGAGCCGCAGGAGGGCGGTGAGGGTGGAGCGGCCGCCCACCGCCGCCGACAGGTCGCGCCCGCCGACGCCCAGCGCTGCGCTGATGCCGACGCCGGCGGCGTCCAGCAGGCACATCAGCTGCTGGCATCCCGTGCCGGACGCGGCCACGATGCCGACCGGCCCGGGCTGCACCGCGTTCGCGAAGCCCAGGCCGATTCCGGCCACCACGGCGGTGCCGCAGTCCGGGCCCATGACCAGGCGGTCCAGCTCGGCGGCCACGCGCTTCAGCGCGATCTCATGAGCGATCGGCACATTGTCCGAGAAGATCATCACGTCACAGCCCGCCTCGAGCGCGTCCATCGCCTCGGTGAACGCGTGCTGGCCCGGCACGGAGATCAGGGCCAGCCCCGCCCCGAGGCGCGCGGCTGCGCCCGCCGTGCGTGGCGCCGGCTGCTCGGTGCCCGCCGGGGTGGTCCCGGGTTGTGTGGTGAGCGCCTGCTCGGCCGCCGCGAGAGCGCCCCCCAGCCGTGCCTCGTCGGCCACTCGCAGCGCGACGAGCAGCGCGTCCGGCGAGGCGCCGTCCGGTACGGCGAATCCCATGCCGCGTGCAAGCTCAACGTTCAGGAGCGTCGCCATCGCGACCAGGGCGACGTCCACCCCGTCGGCGCGCTGCAACCGCTGGCTCACCTGCATGAGCGTCACCGAGTCTGCATACGCCTCGGTACGGAGCTCGACGTGATCGATCACTGGCTCACGCCGCGACGGCGGCGGCGACGACCCCGGATGCGAGCGCCGCGCCCGAGGTGTGGCCCACCGCTAACAATTCGGCGAGCGCAGGGTCGAGCGGACGGCGCCCGCCCAGCGCGTCGAGCAGTGCGCCCACCTGAGGGATCGCCTCGCCGGCGGCAGCATGGCGGAGCAGCGCCGCCGAGAGCGTTGTGGTGCGGGATGCCGCCTCGCCGTCAACCACCGCGCGCACGTCGTCTGCCGGGACGCCATAGGCAGCGGCCCCGGCGAGGTATCCGGCCAGCACGTCGTCACCGTGCGGCGTGAGACCGGCACCGCGGCCGAGCAGCCGGCCCGGCTGGGTCAGGTCGGCCGGATCGACCACAGCCCGCGCGGCTCGCACCTGGGCCCGTAGCGGCGCCGGGCGGCGCTCCACCCGGGCCGACATGACCCGCCCGGGACGGATCACGATGCGGCCGAACCGCAGCGCGCCGCCGCCGACGACGACATCGCCGGGCAGGTCGAGGTTCGTGGCCGACACTGCCAACCCGCAGGGCAGGCGCACCGCGTCGCGCCCCAGTACGGCGATCACCCCGAACGCGTACGGCACTGCTACGTACACGGCGGACGAAAACCGCGCCAGCACACGCCCGCGGCACGGTGGTCCGGACAGCGCCTGGCGCATACGTACCGGCACGGAGGCACGGAAGGCGACGGCGGACGTGGTCGTCGCCGTCGCCATTCCGGTCCTCCGGCCGTCCCCTACCCCCAGAGGTCCGCGAGCGAGATGACCGCGGCCTGATGCGGAGAGTACTCAGCGCGGGTACCGTCTGCCGATGGTTACAGTTGCCAACGATCGGGCCGAACCGATGCGGGATCTGCCAGCGCGCCGCGCACTGTACGGGCTACCCGTCCGGGCGCTGGTACACCTGCCCAGCCTGAGCGGTACCCGCGTGCTCGCCGGCACGGACGGCCTGGACCGCGAGGTACGCCGGGTGAACGTCATGGAAGTACCCGACATCCTCCCTTGGGTCAAGCCCCATGAGCTGCTGCTGACGACGTGGTTCCCGCTGCGGGCTGTGGGCGGCATCCGCGACGAGGCGGCGCTGTGCAAGCTGGTCGCCGAGCTGGACCATCGGCGGCTGGCCGCGATCGCAATCAAGCTCGGCCGTTATATCGACGAGGTGCCTGCCGCGGTGCTTTCCGTGGCCGACCAGATCGGCATGCCGATCCTGCAAGTGCCGGACGGGGTCGCGTTCGACGACGTGATCACCGACGTGTTCACCGAGCTGGTCGACCGGCAGTCCGGGGCACTGAGCCGGGCGGACGAGCTGCATCGTGCGCTCGCCACCATCGTCCTCGAAGGCGGCGACCTGCCACAGATCGCCGACGAGGTTGCCCGCCTGCTCGACGCGTCGGTGCTGATTTGCACGCCGGACGGACGTGTCCAGGCGGAGGGCGGCAACCGCGAGGCGCTCGCCGCGCTGCCGCTGTTCGACCCGACGGGCCGATTCCGGGTGGAGCAGCTGCGGCTCGGCGTGCACCGACCGCCGGACGGGCACCCCGGCGAACTCGCCATGGCGGCGATCGTCGCGGGCGGTACCGACCACGGCCGTATCGCAGCGTTCTGCTCGGGCGCATTGCCGCCGCCGGGCATCCAGGCACTGGAGCGCGCCGCCACGGTGGCGGCCCTTGCGATCACCAAGCAACTCGCGGTTGCCGCTGTCGAGAGCAAGTACCGCGGGGACTTCCTGCGCGACGTGCTCGCCGGTAGCGCCGGCGACCCGGCCGCGGTCGTCGAGCACTGCGCGTCGCTCGGTTGGGACGTCGACCGGCCGATGGTCATCGTGGTCGCCGAGCTTGATCCGGACGACCCGCAGCGGCCGATCCCACCGCCGCCCGTCGCGCTGCGCTCGCCGCAGGAGCGCTTCGCCGGCGCGTGGCTGCAGGTGGTGCGCGCCCGGGACAAGACGGCGCCCGTCGTCGGGTTCAGCTCCGAGGTGGTGGCGCTGCTGCCGGTGAGCTCCGAGGCCGATGGCGCGGCCAAGGCGGTCGACGCGGTGGTGACCGCGGTGGCCGGTGACCGCGGTGGCGGACGGCGCTCCTTCTGCGCCGGGGTGAGCAGGATCGTCGTGGACGCCGCCCGGATTCCCGAGGCGTACGCCGAGGCACGCAGGGCAGTGGCCGTGGGGCGGCGGGTACACGGACGGGGCAGCGTGACGCCCTTCGATTCGCTGGGCGTGCACCGGTTGCTGTCCCTCGTGCCGGACGCAGCCGAGCTGCGTTCGTTCGCCGTCGAGACGCTGGGCGACCTGGCCCGCGACACCCCCGAGGCGGCGGACCTGCGGCACACGCTGCAGACGCTGCTGGACACGAACCTCAACGTCGCAGAGACCGCGCGCCTCCTGCACTTCCACTACAACACGCTGCGGTATCGCATCGGCAAGCTGGAGCGCATCGTCGGCGCGTTCACGACCGACCCGGCACTGCGCCTGGACGTCGCGCTGGCCCTGCAAGTGATCGAGATGCGCGGGATCTGATGCAGCTCCAGCCGCTGCCGGCCGCCGCAGCCTGGCAGCACGTCGGCGCGCGGTCCGGCTTCGAGGTCCTGTTCAGCCACGGCTCTGCACTGGAAGGGCACACCACCGCCGCCGAGGGGCGCGAGATCTGGTGGCTGCGCTACGTCATCGAGCTCGATGACGCGTGGCGGACACTGCGCGTCGAGGTCGCAGGTCGATCCCGGGCAGGACTGCGGACGACTGTGCTCGAGCGCTTCGACGGTGACCGCTGGACGATCGGCGACGTGCCCGCACCGCAGCTCGCCGGCTGCGTGGACGTCGACCTCGAGTCCTCGGCAGTGACGAACACGCTCCCGATCCACCGCCTGGAATTCCCCGACGGCGAGCCAGTGTCGTGCCCTGCGGCCTATGTCCGCGCCGATCTCACCGTCGAGCGTCTGGAGCAGACATACGCGGCGCGCTCCGGCCTGCGCTTCGGCTACACCGCGCCGGCGTTCGCGTTTGCGGCCGAACTGCGCTTCGACGGCTCCGGGCTGATCATCGACTATCCGGGCATCGCGACACGCGTGCGCTGAATGCTCTGCGGCCGGCTCGGCCCAGGTCGCCAACCCGCGCGCGGTGGGTGCTTGTCACCGGCGACCGCTCGGAGACAATGACGCGATGAGCGCGCATCGCAGGGTCGTCCCGGCCAGCCCCGGCCAGGTCGTGGCGTCCCCGTGAAGCCGCCGTCGTTCGAGTACTCGCGCGCGTCGTCGCTCGACGAGGCGCTGGCGGTGCTGGCCGAGCTCGGCGGCGACGCGAAGGTGCTGGCCGGCGGGCAGAGCCTGGTGCCGCTGCTGTCGATGCGGCTGGCGGCGCCGCGGCACCTGGTGGACATCAACCGGCTTTCCGAGCTCGCGTATGTCCGCACGTCCGACGAAGGCGTACGGGTCGGGGCGACGGCGCGGCATGCGGATCTGGAACGCGATCCCGACGCGGCCAGCGTGCAGCCGCTGCTGCGGCGCGCCGTGCGGCTGATCGCGCACCCCACGATCCGCAACCGCGGCACGGTCGTGGGCAGCCTGGCGCATGCCGACCCCGCCGCCGAGCTGCCGGCCGTGCTGGCACTGCTGGACGGCGCGGTGCGGGTGGCGTCGTTGCGCGGTACGCGTGAGATCACGGCCCGGGAGTTCTTCCTCGGCACGCTCGAGTCTTCGCTGCGGCCGGGTGAGCTCGCGGTCGAGGCGTTCTTTCCGGCGCTGCCGCCGGGTGCGCGCACCTCGATCGTCGAGGTGGCGCGCCGGCACGGCGACTACGCACTGTGCGGCGTCTGCGCGGTGCGCTCAGGCGAGGGCGCACGGGTGGCGCTCCTGGGCGTGGCGCCGACGCCGCTCGTCCTGGACGTGCCCGACGTGGCCGACGCGGCCGAGCTCGCCCGATCGTCGATCGACCCCACGCCCGACATCCACGCCTCCGCCGAGTACCGCCGCCACCTGGCCGGTGTGCTCACCGCGCGCGCTCTGCAGGAGGCGGCGTGAACGTTCGGCTGGTCGTCAACGGGGTGCCCTACGACGTGGACGTGCCGCCGCGGCGGCTGCTCTCCGATTGCCTGCGCCACGACCTGCGCCTCACCGGCACGCACGTGGGTTGCGAGCACGGCGTCTGCGGTGCGTGCACAGTGTTGCTGGACGGCCGCCCGGTGCGCTCCTGCCTGCTCCTGGCAGTCAGCGTGGACGGTCTGGAGATCACCACTGTCGAAGGTCTCGCGCACAACGGCGAGCTGTCCCCGGTGCAACAAGCGTTCGCGGACTGCCACGGACTGCAGTGCGGCTTCTGCACGCCGGGGTTCCTGACCACGATCACCGCAGGGCTGCGCGAGAACCCGCATCCGACCGAGGACGAAGCCCGCGAGATGATCGCCGGCAACCTGTGCCGCTGCACCGGCTACCAGAACATCGTCGCCGCGGTCATGAAGGCGGCGCGGCCATGACGAAGATGTTCGGCGCGCCGATCCCGCGTCGCGAGGATCGCCGCTTCCTCACCGGCGGCGCGGCGTTCCTCGACGACCTCGGCCACGACGCGCTGGCCGTCGCGCTCGTCCGCTCGCCGCACGCGCACGCCCGCGTCCTCGACATCGACGTGTCCGGGGCCCTCGATGTGGACGGGTTGATCGCGATCTACACGTATGACGACCTGACCGGTGCCCTGGCCGAGCCCCTGCCACTGCTCATCCCGCATCCGGCGCTCACCCACGGGCGCACGGCGCACGCGCTCGCGCGGGACGAGGTCAACCACGTCGGCGAGCCGGTCGCCATGGTGGTTGCCCGGGATCGCTACCTCGCCGAGGACGCCGCCGAGCGGATTGCGGTCACCTACGAGCCACTGCCCGCCGTGGTGGGCATCGAGGCGGCGCGGCGCGCCGACCACCTCGTTCACGACGACGTCCCGGGCAACGTCGGAGCGAACTATACGCAGGCGTACGGCGACGTTGATGCCGCGATCGCGGGCGCGCCGCACCGGCTCAGTCTCGACCTGGCCGTGGAGCGGTCGGCATCCACGCCACTCGAGACGCGGGGCGTACTCGCCGAGTGGGACATCGAGTCGGCGCGACTGCGTGTGTGGTCGTCCACCCAGACCGCGACGGGTCTGCGCGCGGCCGTCGCGGCGAAGCTCGGCCTCGACCTCACGAACGTCGAGGTGATCACTCCCGACATCGGCGGCGGATTCGGTGTCAAGATCGTCCACCCGTGGCCGGAGGAGCTGCTGGTGCCCATGGCGGCGCGCGCCCTGGGCCGCCCGGTCAAGTTCACCGAGGACCGCGGCGAGCATTTCGTCGCCGCCGCCCACGAGCGCGCGCAGTTTCACCACGTCGAGCTCGGCTTCGACGACGAAGGACGCATCCTGGGCCTCGACGTGCGGTTCTGGCACGACCACGGGGCCTACACGCCGTACGGGCTGATCGTGCCGATCGTGACGTCGACACAGCTGCTCGGCCCCTACAAGCCCGGGGCATACCGCGTCGAGTTCGACAGCCTCTACACCAACACGGTGATCGTGACGCCGTACCGGGGCGCCGGGCGCCCGCAGGGCGCCTTCGTCATGGAACGGACCGTGGACGCGATCGCGCGCGATCTCGGCCTGGACCGCGCCGCGGTGCGCGAAGCGAACTTCATCCGGCCCGACGAGATGCCCTTCGACTTCGGGCTGACGTTCCAGGACGGCCGGCCGCTGCGCTACGACTCCGGCGATTATCCAGCCACGCTGGAGAAGCTGAAGAAGCTCGTCGGGTGGGACTCGTTCGAGGCTGTCCGTGAGGCGGCGCGCGCCGAGGGACGGCGGGTCGGCATCGGGCTCGCCTGCTACGTGGAGGGCACCGGCGTCGGTCCCTACGAGGGCGGGCATGTGCTGATCGAGACCTCCGGCAAGGTAAAGGTCGCCACCGGGCTGACCACCCAGGGACAGGGCCACCAGACCGTGTTCGCTCAGATCGTGGCCGACGAGCTGGGCGTGCCGATCAGCGACGTCGAGGTGGTCACCGGCGACACGCGCCGATTCCCCTATGCGGTGGGCACGTTCGCCTCGCGAGCTGCCGTGATGAGCGGCTCGGCGATCGCGCTGGCTGCCCGGAACGTCCGGGAGAAAGCGCTACGGGTCGCCGCCGACGCTTTGGAGGCGGATACCGAGGACCTGGAGATCGTCGAGGGCCTCGTCCGGGTGAAAGGCAACCCCGGCGCCGAGATCGCGCTGGGCACGGTGGCGGTGCTTTCCAACCCACTGCGGTACGCGTTCGACGAGGCGTCGCAGGCGGCCACCCAGTTCGCGGTGGGCGACCCGGGCAAGCCGCCGGTGGCCGACGACGACGAACCCGGCCTGGAGGGCCGCGACTACTACTCGCCGCCGCACGCCACATTCGCCAACGGCATGCACGCGGTGATCGTCGAGACGGACCCCGACACCGCGGAGATCCGGATCCTGAAGTACGCCGTGGTGCACGACTGCGGCAAACTGATCAATCCGCGCATCGTCGAGGGGCAGATCCACGGCGGCGTCGCCCAAGGGGTCGGCGGGGCACTCTACGAGCGGATGGCCTACGACGAGGACGGCCAACTGCAGAACGCGTCGTTCATGGACTTCCTCATGCCGTACGTGACCGAGGTGCCGCGCGGCATCGACATCGACCATCTCGAGACTCCGTCGCCGCTGAACCCACTGGGCGTGAAGGGGGCCGGCGAGGCCGGCGTGATCCCGTCGGCAGCCGTCTTCGCCTCCGCCATCGAGGACGCCGAAGGCATTCCGATCACGTCCATGCCGATCTCGCCGAGCGAGCTCTTCGAGCTGCGGAGGACGCATGAAAGTGAGCGGTGAAGCCACCGTGCACGCTCCGATCGAGCAGGTGTGGGAGGCGCTGCGCGACCCCGCCGTGCTGGTGCGGACCATCCCGGGCTGCGAGCAGCTCGACGCTGCAGGGCCCGGCGCCTACCTGATGACCGTGACGGCGCGTGTCGCGTCGACCGAAGGCACCTACGCGGGCACGGTGCGGGTCCACGACAGGCAGCCGCCGTCGTCGTTCGCGATGAACGCGAGCGGAGCCGGTGCTGCGGGCACAATCCGCGCGGAGGTACTGGTGCGACTGTCCGAAGTGGACGGTTCCACACGGGTCAGCTACGACGCGGATGCCGCGGTCAGCGGCCCGATCGGCAGTGTCGGCCAACGGTTGCTCACGAGCGCTGCGAGCAGGATCGCCGACGAGCTCTTCACGGCGGTCGACGACGTGCTCACCGGTGAGGCGCCGGCGCGGAGCCGCGCCGAGGCGCCGGCACCCAAAGGCCGCCCGCCCGGCGTGCTCGTCGGGGCGCTGGCGGGTTTCGCCGCGGGCGCCGTATGGGGACGGAGGCGGCGCTGATGCGGGCGCTCACCGTGGCAGCGGTGCAGGTGGCGCCGTCACCGGCGCCGCTCAGCACGTCCACTATCAGCGCGAACACCGAGCGCGCGATCACGTTCGTCCGCGACTGCCACACGGCGACGGCAGCCGAGCTGATCGTGTTGCCCGAGTCGGTCACGACGGGCTTCACGCCAGGCGTTTCCGCGGCCGAGCTGTGGCAGCTCATCGGGCCGGCGCCGCTCGACCCGTTCCGGTCAGCCGCCGAGGAGCTTCGGGTGCACCTCGTCGCCGGCGCATACCAGCGCGGCGAAGGTCCCGATGTCGTCTACAACACGGCAGCCGTCATATCGCCCACGGGCACCGTGCTCGGCACCTACCGCAAGACGCATCCGTTCGGCGGCGAGCGCGTCGATCGTGGTGGCTGGGTGACGCCCGGCGACGACGTGCTCGTCGTCGATACGCCGCTGGGGGTCATAGGCGTGATCATCTGCTTCGACGGCGATTACCCGGAGCTGTCCCGGGTGACCGCCATCGAGGGCGCCGAGATCATCTGCCGGCCGTCGGCGCTGCTGCGCTCAGCGGACCTTTGGGAGCTCACAAACCGGGCGCGGGCCTACGACAACCACGTGTACGTGATCGGCGCGAACGCCACGGGCGTCGATCCCTCCGGAGTGATCTACTTCGGCAACTCCATGATCGTCACGCCCATCGCGGAGGTGGTGGCGCGCGCCGCGTCGCACGAGGGCTGGGTGTCGGCGCGCCTCGACCCAGCCACGGCCATGGCGTCGATGACGCCGGGATCGTCCGTCCCGCAGTCGTTCGACCACCTGGCCGACCGCAATCTGGATCTGCTTCGCAAGCACGCCGATACCCTGCTCGGCGAGGCACACTCGCCGTTCGGACACGGCGGCCAGGTAAGGGACATCGTGGACTGATGAGCGAGATTCGACCCGTTCGTGACGACGAACGCGAACGCGTTGCCGCTCAGCTCGCCGAGCGCTGGGGGTCGCCCGTCGTGGTGAGTCGCGGGATACGTCACGATCTGCGTGAGCTGCCGACGCTCGTTGCCGAAGAGGACGGCGACATCGTGGGCATCGTGACCTACGCGCCGGCCACCGACGACGCGGAGATCACGTCGCTGGACGCGCTACGGCCTGATCACGGCGTCGGCACCGCGCTTCTCGACGCCGTGATCGACATCGCTCTGGGCGCCGGATGGCGGCGGCTGTGGCTGGTGACGACCAACGACAACACGCACGCGCTGCGTTTCTACCAGCGGCGCGGCTGGCAGCTCGTCGCCGTCCACCGCGACGCGATCGACGACGCCCGTCGGCTCAAGCCCGAGATCCCGGCACGCGGCAACGACGACATCCCGATCCGGCACGAGTTGGAGCTAGAACTCCTGCTCTAGGCCGAGCGCCGCGCCCAGCCCCTGCCGGCCGTCCGGGGTCAGCCGCACGGCCCGGCCGGTGCCGATGCGCTCGACCCACCCCAGGTCGAACAACCGCTGGCAGAGGGCGGCGGCGCTGCCCCCCGCGAGATGCGGGCGACGCTCGGTCCAGTCGAGGCAGCGCCGAACGAACGGGCGGCGGCTGCCGCGCGCGCCGTGGACGTCCACGCCGAGGTCGGCCAGCCAGGTCATGCCGTCCGGCGTGATCACCCATCCGTCGAGCAGCCGGCGCTCGATCATTGCATCGGTGATCGTGACGCCGAGCGACCCGGCGAGGTGGTCGTAGCAGGTGCGGCCGCGCTGGAGTGCGGTCCGGGCGGTCGCCGCGCGTAACGACGCCGGCATACCGCTCGGCACCGGGGCGCGCGCCGAGAGCGACTCGATCAGCTCGGCGGCGTCGGCGTCGGCCAGGCGCACGTAGCGGTGCCGTCCCTGCCGTTCCTCGGCGAGCAGCCCATCGGCAACGAGCCGGTCCAGGTGCTCGCTCGCGGTGGAGCGCGCCACCCCGGCCCGCTGCGCCAGTTCGCCTGCCGTCCAGGCGCGGCCGTCGAGCAGCATGAGGCAGAACGACGCGCGGGTGCGGTCGGCGAGCGCTCCGGCGAGGCGCGCCATTTCAGCGGCGCCGTCGGATGTGAGCATGGCTTCGACTATGCCCGCTCGACGATTCGGCGGCGAGCGAACGGACGCGAGGTGCCACAGTTAGCAGGCCGCACATACCGCATGCGCGTCCAGGCCCCGGCTTGAGGCCTGGCCCTACGCCAGACGGATGGCAGCGAGGGCCTCGTTGACCTGGCCCTGGTCGAAGTGTGTCGGATCGGGCACATAGCCGAGCCACTCCACGCGCTCCGCGTAGTCGGGATGGTGGGGGTCGGCCAGTACCTCACACAGCTGCTGCCAGCCCCGCACGCCGCCGCAGTCCTCGACGGGCCCGGCGCGCCGCCCTCCGATGCAGACGGCGTGGCCCGCCCCGTCGTCCTCGTGGACCTTCTCGAGGACGATCTCGTGCTCCCAGCCGTCGCCGAAGTCGTAGTCGTACCTGATCCTGTCGCCGGCCTGCGCCAGTGCCTTGGCCAACGACGTCCGGCTGTCGTCCATGGCGTCACCGAGCTCGAACGCCCGTGGCGCGTAGCGCCTACCACGCAGCTCGAACAGGTGCAGGTGCGAGTCCTCCCAACCGAACGCGGCTTGGATGACGTCGTGCAGCCGCGGCAGGGTGGCCGACGACGGAATCCGGATACGACGCCAGATCGGTGGGCGCGCGCCGCGCAGCGTGATCTTCAGCTGATATACGGCATGTCCGGCCGATTTCCGCCTGCGCTTGGCGTTCGTGGCCGGAGCCACCGCATCCATCGCCGCGGCATACGCAGCGGCGTCGATCGGGGCGCGGTCAGTCAGGGCGCCATGCAGCTGCTCGACGGCAACGGCGCCGAGGCGGTGGATGACGCCCCACCGATCCATGCCGCCCGCCAGCAGCCGCTGTGCGGCATGCCAGGTCTCTGGTGGGTCGTCGTCCCACAGCTGGCTGATCACGATCTCGTCGATGGCGACGTGCAGCCGAGGGTTGACGCCGTCGACATCGCGGTCGAACGCCGGATCGCTGAGCGCGTCGTGGTACTCCGGGTGTTCGCCGATGATCAGCAGGTGCCGCTGGTCCGGGTCGTTGGGATCCAGCCGCGGGTAGTCCTCGTCACCGATGCGGGTGCCGAAATAGGGCATCGCGAACATGCGCCGTTCCAGGGCGGCCTCGACGTCGGCCTGCGCAGACAGCGTGCCGAGTCCGGACAGCATCGCCCGGCCGGGTGACATGTTCGCCGGTTCGTCGTACGCATCGTCGAACTCGTCCAGGATCTCCGCGAGCGCGTCCTGCAGTTCCTCGACGGCGGGTGGTGGTAGCTGGGCACGTTGTGCTGCCCACGAGCCCCAGGAGCGTGCCACGGCTGGCAGGGCCGTCCGGTCCTCAGCGTCGAGCACGACCTTGCGCGGCAGGAAACCGAGAAGGAAGTCGGCCATCTTGGCCGGGCTGACCCGCAGTGGGACCTCGGGGTCATAGTTGCAGCCGTAGTCGACGATCAGCCGGGAGCAGTAGCGGTTCGCCCCGCTCGCCGAGAGCTGCGCCGCGCGCAGGAACTCGTCGACGATCTGGTCGCGCTCGGCGTCCGACCATTCGCGTGGCTCCTGCTTCGGCTCGGGCGGCGGCATCACGCGGCAGCGGGCCAGCACCAGTGCCCGCAAGTTCCAATAGGAGTCGCCGACCTCCGGTTCCCACGTCATGTCGGTTGCGGCGATGCCGTCCTCGATCAGCCGACGTGCCGTGGCCAGCGAGATCACTTCGACGGTCCCCGGGACCGCCTCGTCCCGCATGCTCTCCTGCAGCTCGCGCAGCATCGCCTCGGGATCGTCAGCGACGAGGATATCCTTTGCCCAGCCGCTGAGATGGTTGAAGTCCATCAGCACTCCGAGACCGTGGCGTGCTCCGCCGGCCTGGAACGTGCACACGACCATGGCCTGGTCGCCGTAGACATCGCGCGCCTGCCACGCTTCGACAGCCGCGACCTCGCCGAGACAGTCCGTCCACGGAGGCTCGATCACCCCGCGAGAGCGCAGTGACCTGGCGGCGTCCGTTGCGGTGGTGCGCACTTCCGGGGCATCCGCGACGATCGCGAACGTATCCAGCAGGGCGAGTGACTCCGGCCGGGGACGCCGCCCTAGGTCAGCGACAAGGGCGCGCACCGCCTCGTGATCGTCGGGGTCGTGCGAGTCGCGCAGCGTGCCCAGCATGGACGACCCCACGACGGCGGCCTCCAGGGGATCTCCGACTCGGGCGAACTCCCGCAGCAGCGAGGTGATCGGACTCGAAATCGCCGGCCGAGCCACCCGACGGGCGCGCGGCTTCTTCCTCCGGCCACGGCTTTGCGGACTCATCGCGGCCATGCTGCCAGCGCGCGAACGGTGCCCACCACCCGGGTCAGCCGGACTCCCCGGACAGGCGCAGCACGGCCGCTGCCACGCCCGCCGGGTCGGCAAGCATGTGCAGATGCGTGCCGGGTAGATGCTGAGTCGGCCAGCCACGAGCGGCCGCCTCGGCGGCCTCGCCGTCGTACGGCGGGCCGAACCAGAGGTAGGCGCAGGACATGCCCGCCGACCAGCCGTCCGGCGCCGGCGGCGGGTGGTCGAAGTAGGCCAGCGGCATGTGCGGCTGCTCGGCCTCAATCGCCGCGCGCACCGTCGTGTCGGAGAAGAGCTCGGCGACCTCGGCCTCGTCCCACCACGACGTCCAGGGTGGCAGTAGGCCGTCGACGGCCAGTGCCCTCAAGAGATCCCGGGGTGGGTCGGCGGACCCGGGCAGCGTCGCGTCGACGAACACCACGCCGCGTACCTGCTCGCCCAGTGCATCGACGATGGCCGGCACGAACAGGCCGGCGTTGCTGTGCGGCACCAGCAGGACCTCATCGTCAGCGGCGTGCTCGGTGACGGTACGCACCGCAGCTGGCCAGTACGGCGGCACGCTACGCGCGACGTGCAGCAGGCTGGGCACGCGCGCGCGGCGGTGGGTTGCGGTGAATGCCTGCGCCGTGGCGTACCACGCCGCCGGACCGACGAATGGGCTGTGGACGAGCATGATCACAGGCTGCACCCATCCAGAATGCCAATGTGCGCAGGCAGTTTCAGCAGTAGTCGCCGACGCTCGATATCGGCGGCCCCAGTTGACTCGACTGCGTGGCGCGTCGGATCAGGATCGGCATAGACACCGGTGGCACGTTCACCGACGTCGTGGCCCTGGACGAGACGTCCGGGGAGATCGTCGCCACGAAGACGCCGTCCACGCCGGACGATCCGGCCGACGGCTTCCTGGCCGGCGTGCACAAAGCGCTCACCCTGCTTGGCGCGGAGCAGGGCGACACCACGGCCGTCAGCCACGGGACGACAGTCGCCACCAATCAGCTGCTCGAGCGCGACATCGACCGGCTCGGGTTCGTCACCACCGAGGGCTACCAGTTCGTCCTCGAGATCGCGCGGCAGTCCGTGCCGGACGGGTACGGCAACAGCTACTTCTGGGTGAAACCCGAGCGCATCGT
>JBKPQY010000116.1:0-3155 GCA_046734315.1 Actinomycetota bacterium
CCAGATCACCCCCACCGTGGCGACCGCCGAGGTGCGTCGCCGGCCGCGCAGCAACCGCAAGACCGGCAACTGCGCCAGCACGATCAGGAGCGTGTTGGCGGACAGCGAGAGCGCGACGACCTTGGCCGAGACCCCGCCTACCACGTTCGCGTAGGCGGGTAGTCCCGAATCGAGCGCGGCGTAGCCGGTCAGGGCCAGGAGCAGCAGCAGGCCCGTAGTCGCCAGTTCGATGTGCCGGACCCGATGCAGGTAGATCAGCAACAGCGGCAGGGTCAACCCGTGCCGAAGGCGGATACCGCGTTGCCGAGGACGAGGCGAAGCACCGATCTCGGCAGCCGCAGCATGATCGCAGTCTGTCGCAGCACGCCGACATCGCTCGACGGGTTTTCTGCTACAGAGTGGCCTGCGAAATCTTGATTGATTCAAGAAAGTGGACGATACTGCGGCGGGTGCCGACTGTTACGGACTTCGAGCGGATGTTGCGCGAAGCCGCGCTGCGTGTGACCCGCCCACGGCTGGCCGTGTTGACCGCAGTGCACCACCATCCCCACTCCGACACGGACTCGATCATCGGCGTGGTGCGTGACGATCTCGGCGACGTGTCCCATCAGGCCGTGTACGACGTGCTGCGAGCGCTGAGCGCGGCCGGCCTGGTGCGGCGCATTCAGCCGGCGGGCTCCGTGGCGCGTTACGAGTCCCGGACAGGGGACAACCACCACCACGTGGTGTGCCGGTCGTGTGGTGTCATCGCCGACGTCGATTGCGCCGTCGGCGACACGCCCTGCTTGACGCCGTCCGACGACCACGGCATCGCGATCGACGAGGCCGAGGTCATCTATTGGGGACTGTGCCCCGACTGCTCCACCGCACAGAGTTCGTGATCCACCTGATCCTTGGAAGGACTGTCATGACTGAGAACCACGATGCCGTGATTCACGACGCCGAGGCGGGCAGCGAGTCGGTCTGCCCGGTCGCGCATGGCCGCGCCCCGTATCCCACCCAGGGCGGCGGGAACCGCAGCTGGTGGCCGCACCAGCTCAACCTGAAGATCCTCGCCCAGAACCCGGACGTGGCCAACCCGATGGGCGAGAAGTTCAACTATGCTGCCGAGTTCGCCACCCTCGACCTCGCCGGTGTGAAGCGAGACATCGAGCAGGTGCTGACCACCTCACAGGAATGGTGGCCGGCCGACTACGGCCACTACGGCCCGCTCATCATCCGGATGGCGTGGCACGCCGCGGGCACGTACCGCATCCACGACGGCCGCGGCGGTGCGGGCTCCGGCCAGCAACGTTTCGCGCCGCTGAACAGTTGGCCGGACAACGCGAACCTCGACAAGGCGCGCAGGCTGCTGTGGCCGGTCAAGAAGAAGTACGGCCGCAAGCTGTCGTGGGCCGACCTGATGGTCCTCGCCGGCAACGTCGCACTGGAGTCGATGGGCTTTTCGACCTTCGGTTTCGGCGGTGGACGTGAGGACGTCTGGGAGCCGGAGGAGGACGTGTACTGGGGCCCGGAGACCACGTGGCTGGGCGATGAGCGCTACACCGGCGACCGCGAGCTGGAGAAGCCGCTCGCCGCCGTGCAGATGGGCCTCATCTACGTCAACCCCGAGGGCCCGAACGGCAACCCCGACCCGATCGCCGCGGCCCGGGACATCCGCGAATCGTTCCGGCGCATGGCCATGAACGACGAGGAGACGGCAGCGCTGATCATCGGCGGGCACACGTTCGGCAAGACGCACGGCGCCGGCGATCCCGCGCTCGTCGGCCCGGAGCCCGAGGCGGCGCCGCTCGAGCAGCAGGGGCTCGGCTGGAAGAGCTCGTTCCGCACCGGCAAGGGCGAGGATGCGATCACCGGCGGGCCCGAGGTCGTCTGGACGGCGACCCCGACGACGTGGGACAACAGCTTCCTGGAGACCCTGTTCGGCTTCGAGTGGGAGCTCACGCAGAGCCCGGCCGGCGCGCACCAGTGGGTGGCGAAGGACACCGGTGAGATCTTCCCCGATCCGTTCGACGCGACGAAGAGGCGTCGTCCGACAATGCTGACGACAGACCTCTCGCTCCGGATGGACCCGATCTACGAGCCGATCTCGCGGCGTTTCCTCGAACACCCGGACGAGCTCGCGGACGCCTTCGCCCGGGCGTGGTTCAAGCTGACGCACCGCGACATGGGGCCGGTCGCCCGCTACCTCGGCCCCGAGGTCCCGAGCGAGTCGCTGATCTGGCAGGACCCCGTACCCGCGGTCGACCACGAGCTCGTCGACGCGGAGGACATCGCCGCCCTGAAGCGTCAGCTCCTCGGCTCGGGGCTGTCTGTCTCCCAGCTGGTCGCCACCGCCTGGGCGTCGGCAGCGACATTCCGGGGCAGCGACAAGCGCGGCGGCGCGAACGGTGCGCGCATCCGTCTGGAACCGCAGCGGGGCTGGGAGGTCAACAACCCGGACGAGCTGGCGACGGTGCTCCGCACACTGGAGGGCATCCAGGAGGCCTTCAACAGCGCCCAGACCGGCGGAAAGAAGGTGTCGCTCGCCGATCTGATCGTGCTCGGCGGATGCGCAGCGGTCGAGCTTGCGGCGACGAACGGCGGGCACGACGTCCAGGTTCCGTTTACGCCCGGACGTACGGACGCGGTGCAGGAGCAAACCGACGTGGAGGCTTTCGCAGTGCTCGAACCGACCGCGGACGGGTTCCGCAACTACGTCGGGAAAGGCAACCGGCTCTCGGCCGAGTTTCTGCTCATCGACAAGGCGAACCTGCTCACCCTGAGCGCCCCTGAGATGACCGTCTTGGTCGCAGGCCTGCGCGTCCTCGGTGCGAACTACCAGGGATCGCCGATAGGCGTTTTCACCGCGACGCGCGGCGCGCTGACCAACGACTTCTTCGTCAACCTGCTCGACATGGCCACGACGTGGACCCCGACCTCCGAGGACGCCGAGACCTTCGAGGGCCGGGACTCGGCGACGGGTGAGCTCAAGTGGACTGCCAGTCGCGTCGATCTCGCCTTCGGCTCGAACTCGGAGCTGCGCGCGGTGGCCGAGGTCTACGCCAGCGACGACGCGCAGGAGAAGTTCGTGCATGACTTCGTCGCAGCGTGGGACAAGGTCATGAACCTCGATCGGTTCGACGTGCGCTGATGCCGGTGCCCGGGCCGGCCCC
>JBKPQY010000117.1:0-33967 GCA_046734315.1 Actinomycetota bacterium
CACGCGCACCGGCTCCATCACCCCGAACGGCGTGATCCGCCCGGTGCGGCCGACGTTGACGCGGATGTCGAGGAGCTTGGTGTTGACCTCCTCGGGCGGGTATTTGAATGCGATCGCCCAGCGCGGTGCCCGGCTGGTGGAACCCAGCCGGCGCTGCAATGCGAGGTCGTCGACCTTGACGACCACGCCGTCGATCTCGTGCTCGACGGAGTGCCGGTGCTCGCCGTAGTAGTCGATGAACCGCCGCACCCCGGTCAGGTCGGGCACCACCTCGAAACGCGCGGACGTGGGCAGACCCCAGCCGGCAAGCGCCGCGTACCACTCCGACTGAGCCTTGACGGGTGGACCGCCGTCGACGCGGCCCACCCCGTGGATGACCATGCGCAGCGGCCGGGACGCCGTGATGCGCGGCTCCTTCTGGCGAAGGCTTCCCGCGGCGGCATTGCGCGGGTTTGCGAACGGCGCCTTGCCCGCCTCGACCAGCGACTCGTTCAGCCCCTGGAAGCCCGCGACCGGAAAGAACACCTCGCCGCGCACCTCCAGGGTCTCGGGCACATCGTCGCCGACGAGCCGGGAGGGCACCACGGAGATGGTGCGAATGTTCGGAGTGACGTCCTCGCCGGTGCGCCCGTCGCCGCGCGTCGCGCCGCGCACCAGCCTGCCGCCCTGGTAGAGCAGGTTGACGGCCAGCCCGTCGACCTTGAGTTCGCACAGGTACGCCGGGACAAGCCCGGCGTCGCGCTCGACGCGGTGTGCCCACGCGGTGATCTCGTCCTGGCTGAACGCGTTGTCGAGGCTGAGCATCCGCTCGAGGTGGTCGACCGGCGTGAAGAGCGTCGAGTACGTTCCGCCCACACTCTGGGTCGGCGACTGCGGCGTACGTAGTTCCGGGAACTCGTCCTCGAGGGCCTGTAGCCGCCGCATCGTGACGTCGTACTCGGCGTCGCTGAGGGTCGGCGCGTCGAGCACGAAGTAGCGGTAGCGAGCCTCGTCGATCGTCTGGCTCAGCAGCGCGTGCTCTTCGCGTGCGTCGGCGGTCGCCGCCTTCGGCTCGGTCACGGGTCGAACGTTACCGACTCGCCCCGACAGAATGGCTGCATGCGCGAGCCATATCTTCATGATCTGATCTGCGCGGTGCGCGCGCCGGCCCAGGTGCTCTCCGGGCGGGACGGGCAGATCCGTGCGGCCGGGGTGCAGGGCGTCTACGTGAGCGACCGGCGCGTGTTGTCGCTCATGATCGTGACACTCGACGGCTTCGAACCGGCGCCGCTTTCTGCTTGGTCGGCGGGCGACACGGCGCGCTTCGAGGCGACGGCCCGCGGGCTGGGGGATCCCGGCACGGACCCGACGGTGCTGGTGCGGCGGCACCGGCGTGTGCTCGCTGACGGGATGCAGGAGCACATCGAAGTCACCTCCTACGCCCGCACGCCCGTGCGCGCCCGTCTGGCATTACAGCTCGGCTGCGATCTGGCGGAGATGGGGGCGGTGCGCACGGGCAATAGTGGCGAGCCGCTTGCCGGCGGTCCGCCGTGGTCGTCCGACGGCGTGGAGGTACGGGTGCGGACCGACCCCGCGGCAGATCCCCTGGAGTGGCCGGTGAACCTCGGCAGGGGCGAGACGCTCCGGGTCATGCTCACGGTCGTGAGCCACGAGGCCGCACCTCCCGTTGCGACAGCGGCGCGGCGCTCCGCCTTTGCCGCACCGGACGTCGAGGCCCGCGATCATCGGCTCGCGGCCCTGGTCGAACAGAGCGTCGCCGACCTGGACGCACTGCTGGTCGCCGAGCCGGCCGCGCCGGACGACGTCTTCCTCGCCGCCGGCGTGCCGTGGTACCTGACCCTGTTCGGCCGGGACTCGATATGGGCGGCCCGCATGCTGTTGCCGCTCGGCACCGAACTCGCCGCCGGGACGCTCCGCACGCTTGCGCGCTACCAGGGCGCCCGCACCGACGAGTCGACCGGCGAGCAACCCGGCAAGATCCCGCACGAGCTGCGCCGCCCCGACCTCGTAAACCCGCTGCCGCCGGTCTATTACGGCACGGTCGACGCTACGTCGCTGTGGATCTCACTGCTTTCCGACGCGTGGCACTGGGGCATGCCGCCGGCGGAGGTCGAGCCGCTGCTGCCCGCTGTGGAGGCGGCGCTGGGATGGCTCGGCGGCTTCGACGACTTCGTGTCGTACCGCGACACGTCCGGGCGCGGACTTGCCAATCAGGGCTGGAAAGACTCCCCCGACGCGGTGCAGTTCGCCGACGGCACGTTCGCCGCGCCCCCCATCGCCTTGTGCGAGGTCCAGGCTTACGCGTACGCCGCAGCGCTCTCGGGTGCCGACCTGCTCGATGCGTTCGAGCGTCCCGGCGCCCAGCGATGGCGCGACTGGGCAACCGGGTTGGCGCAACGTTTCCGCGAGCGCTTCTGGGTGGACGGATACCCGGCAATCGCGCTGGACGGCAGCGGCCGTCGGGTGGACACCGTGACATCGAACATCGGCCACCTGCTCGGCACCGGTCTGCTCGACGATGCCGAGGAGGCGCAGGTCGCCGCCCGGCTCGCGGCTTCGGACATGGACAGCGGTTTCGGGTTGCGCACCATGGCCAGCACGTCGACGGGGTACAACCCACTGAGCTACCACTGCGGGTCGGTGTGGCCGCACGACACGGCGATCGTGCTGCGCGGCCTCGCCTCGGCGCCGGCAGCCAGCCTCATCGACGGATTGCTCGCCGCCGCCGGCTCGTTCGAGTGGCGGCTGCCCGAGCTGTACGGCGACACCGCCGTCCCTTATCCGCCGGCGTGCCGCCCGCAGGCCTGGGCGGCCGCCGCGGCGATCGAGGTACTGCGATCGCTTTTCGGACTGCGGCCCGACGTCCCTGGCGGAGCGCTGCACCTGGCCCCGCTGCGTCCGTCGCCGGTCGGCGAGCTGACCGTGCGCGGGTTGCGCGTGGCGGGCGCGCCCGTGGACCTGCACCTCGCCCCGGACGGCACCGTGGACGTGCTCGCCGGCCCGGGCGGACTACGCCTGGAGATCGCGAAGTGAGGCCCCTACGTCGCGCACGATCGAAAGCGCGCGCCGGGCGTATGCCGGCGACGCGCCGGCCAGCCCGCACGCCGGGGTCGGCACGACGCTCGTCGCGAGTTGCTCGTCGGCGAAGCCGAGTTGCTGCCACAGCTTGCGCACCGGCTCGCGCGCCGCGTCGAGGCTGATCGTCGCATCGGTGCCCGGAACGACGCCGAGCCACAGCGACGTGCCCGCGTCGACCGCCTCGCCGAGAGCGTCGGTGGAAAGCGGATGGGACGCGTCGAGCGAGATCGCGTCCGCGCCGGCGCCACACAGCAGCGTGATCGGGATGTCGGCCGCACAGCAGTGCACGACGCGCCGCCCAGCCGGTACGACAGCCAGCAGGTCGGAAAGCGTCTGCTCGACCACGCTCGCCTCGACTGCCCCCACAGTGCCGTACCCCGACGGCGTGGGCACCCGGCCGGCGAGCACGGTGGGGATCGACGGCTCGTCGAACTGGGTCACGATCGTGGCCGCCGGAATCCGCCGTGCGACGTCGGCGAGGTGGGCGTGCAGGCCCTCGGCCAGCGACTGGGCGAGCTCCCGGGTGGCCCCGTGGTCGGAGACCACGCGGTGCCCGCTGTGTAGCTCCAGACCGGCGGCGAGGGTCCACGGGCCGACCACCTGCACCTTGAATGCGCCCGAATATCCTTCGGCGGCCGCCTCGAGCGCGTCGAGATCGCGCTCCAGGAGGTCGCGTGCGCGGCGCAGGTCGCGGCCGGGACGGGCGGTCAGCCGCCAGCCCGAGGGCTGGATCTCGACCGGAAGTTCAGCCAGGAACGCGGCACCGCGTCCGATCATGTCGGCGCCGGCACCCCGGCCCGGTAGCTCGGGCAGATGCGGCAGGTCGGGCAGCTCACCGAGGACGATGCGCAGCGCCTCGCCGATGTCGGTGCCGGGCAGCGACCCGATGCCGGTCGCCGCGCCCGCCGGCCACGGGATCACGTGAGCGCCGCGCGGCGGGCTTCGGCGATGGTGGCCGAGCCGAGCACGATGTCGCCGTCGTACATGACAAGGGCCTGCCCGGCGGCCACGCCGCGCTGCGTGCCGGAAAGCCGCGCGGTGACCGTGGTGCCGTGCACGTCGACAGTCGCCGGCGTGACCATGCCGTGTGCACGCAGCTGCACAGTGCAGTCGAACTGCGCGCCGGGCGTGGCGGCCGTCCACAGTGGACGCTCGGCGACGATCTCATCGGCATCGAGCAGCTCGCCCGGCCCGACCACCACGGTGTTCGTCTTCGGCTCGATCGACAGCACATACCGCGGCTGCCCGCCCGGCGATGGGCGGCCGAGGCGCAGGCCGCGGCGCTGGCCCACGGTGAATCCGAAGGAGCCGGCATGCTCACCCACCGTGTCGCCCGTCACGGCATCGACGATGGAGCCGACCCGCGGCCCCAGTTGCCGGGACAGGAAGCCCCGCGTGTCGCCGTCGGCGATGAAGCAGATGTCGTGCGAGTCCGGCTTGGCGGCCACGGCCAGTCCGCGGGCGGCGGCCTCCGCGCGCACCTGCACCTTGGTCGAGTCACCGATCGGAAACATCGCCGCGGCGAGCTGTCGCGGCGTGAGCACCGCGAGGACGTAGGACTGGTCCTTCGCGGCGTCGACGGACCGGCGCAGCCGGCCGCCCTCCAGCCGGGCGTGGTGGCCCGTTACGACGGCATCGAAGCCCAGCGCCAGGGCCCGATCGAGCACGGCCGCGAACTTGATCTTCTCGTTGCATCGCAGGCACGGGTTGGGGGTGCGCCCGGCGGCATACTCGGCGACGAAGTCGTCGATGACGTCCGCCCGGAACCGCTCGGCGAGATCCCAGACGTAGAACGGGATGCCGAGCACGTCCGCCGCTCGGCGCGCGTCGTTGGCGTCCTCGACCGTGCAACAGCCGCGCGCCCCATGCCGCAGCGTCGACGGCGCCGGCGACAGGGCCAGGTGCACGCCCGTCACGTCGTGCCCGGCGTCGACGGCACGCGCGGCGGCCACCGCCGAGTCGACGCCGCCGCTCATCGCGGCGAGAACCTTCACGCCACGAGCCCCGCGCGGCGGGCCCGTACGACGACCGGTCCGATCGCGTCCAGCACTGCGTCCACGTCATCGCGGGTAGACGTGTGGCCCAGCGAAAAGCGCAGCGAACTGCGCGCGCACGCGGAGTCGGCACCCATCGCGATCAGGACGTGCGACGGCTGGGCCACCCCGGCGGAACATGCCGAGCCGGTGGAACACTCCACACCGCGCGCGTCGAGCAGCATCAGCAGCGAGTCACCCTCGCAGCCGGGGAAGGACAGGTGCGCGATGCCCGGCAGGCGCTCGGTCGGGTGCCCATTGACGATCACCTCGGGAACGATGCGGCGGACGCCGTCGACGAGGCGATCACGAAGCGCAGCGAGCCGGGGCGCCGCCTCGGGCTGCTCGGCGATCGCGGCGTTGACGGCGACCGCCAGGCCGATGACGCCGGGGACGTCCAGCGTGCCGGAACGGATGTCGCGCTCCTGCCCTCCGCCGTGCAGGAGCGGCACCACGGCGGCGTCCCGGCGCAGCAACAGCGCGCCCGCGCCGTACGGCCCGCCGAGCTTGTGCCCGGTGAGCGTCAGTGCGTCCGCCCCGGACGCCGCGAAATCGACGGGCACCGCGCCGACCGCCTGGACCGCGTCGGTATGAAACGGCGCCCCGTGCTCGTGCGCGATGCTGGCGAGCTCGGCGATCGGCTCCAGCGTGCCGACCTCGTTGTTCGCCCACATCACCGTGACCAGCGCCACGTCGTCGCCGAGAGCTGCCCGCAGTGTCTCCGGGGCGACGCGACCGGTGGCGTCGACGTCGAGCCGCGTGATCTCGGCGCCCTCGTGAGCTGCCAGCCAATCGAGCGCGTCGAGGACGGCGTGGTGTTCGACAGTGCTCGCCAGGATGCGGCGCCGATATGGCCGGCCGTCGCGACGTGCCCAGAACATCCCCTTGACTGCCAGGTTGTCCGACTCGGTACCGCCTCCGGTGAAGATCACCTCGGACGGCCGGGCACCGATCGCTGCGGCCAGCCGCTCGCGGGACTCTTCGACCCTGCGCCGCGCGCGCCGCCCCGATCCGTGCAGTGACGAGGGATTGCCGACCTCAGCCATCGCGGCGGTGACCGCCGCGATAGCCTCCGGCCGCATCGGGGTCGTAGCGGCATGATCGAGGTAGGGCATCGGAATCAGTCTATGGTCTTCGACTACTGCGTGATCGGCGGCGGCATCGTCGGCCTGGCCACGGCGCTGCGGCTGCTCGGGTCACGACCCGGCGCCAGCCTCGTCTTGCTCGAGAAGGAAACCGAGCTGGGCGTCCACCAGACCGGGCACAACAGCGGCGTGATCCATTCCGGCATCTACTACCCGCCGGGCAGCCTCAAGGCGCAGTTGTGCCGGCGCGGCGCCCGAGCCACCATGGAGTTCGCCGCTGCGCACGGAATCCCTGTCGACGTCTGCGGCAAGCTGCTCGTCGCCACCGACTCCGTCGAGGCGGAACGCATGGACGCCCTGTACGAGCGCGCCCATGACAACGCGGTCGACGTCGAGCGCCTCGACGCGGGGCAGTTGTACCGGCTCGAGCCGCATATCCGGGGCGTCGGGGCACTGCTCGTTCCGAGCACCGGCATCGTCGACTTCCGGGCGATCGCCCGGGCGATGGGCGAGTCGATCCGCACGGCGGGCGCGACCGTCGAGTTGGGTGTCGACGTCACGGACATCACCGAGACGACGGACGCGGTGACGATCACGGCCGGCGACCGACGCATCCAGGCACGGAGGCTGGTCGCGTGCGCGGGGCTGCAGGCGGATCGGGTCGCCCGGATGGCCGGCGCCCGCACCGATTTCCAGATCGTGCCGTTCCGCGGTGAGTACTACCGGCTGCCGGACGACCGATCCGCGCTGATCAAGCACCTGATCTACCCGATCCCCGACCCCGCGCTGCCATTCCTCGGCGTGCACCTGACCCGGACGATCGACGGCGGGGTCACCGTCGGGCCGAATGCCGTGCTCGGCTTCGCGCGCGAGGAGTACCGCAAGGGATCGTTTCGGGCCCGCGACGTCGCGACGTACCTACGCTTCGGCGGCATGTGGCGGATGGCCCGGGCCAACGTCCGTACCGGAGCGCGGGAGCTGCGCAACTCGATCTTCAAGCGGGCCTACCTGCGCGAGTGCCGCAGATACTGCCCGGAGCTCACGGTTGAGGACCTGCTTCCGGCGCCGGCCGGTATCCGGGCGCAGGCGGTGCTGCGTCACGGCACGCTGGTGCACGACTTCTTGTTCGCCGAGACGCCCCGGACGCTGCACGTGTGCAACGCGCCGTCTCCGGCGGCCACCTCGGCGATCCCCATCGGCGAGATGATCGCCGCCAAGCTCACGTCATGACGGCCGGGCGCGCGCGACCAGCCATCGCGACACCCAACGCGGCCACGCCGGCCATGGCCAGGTCCAGCAACGTGAACGCTGTCGCATAGCCGAACACGCCCCGCGCGGCGGCGGCTACGAGCACGCCGGCGACGCCGGTTGTCACGGCGCTCGATACTGCATCGGACAGCTGCAATGCCGCCGAATCAGCGCCCCGGTCGTCGTCGGTGGTGTAGCGCAGCAGGGCTGGGCGCCGGGATGACGTGGTCGAGCATCGGTGTGTTGCCCGGCCAGTGCCCAGGCGGCGAAGATCAGCCAGCCGGATATGCGCGGTTGCGCGCCCACTGCGACGAGCAGCGCCGCTACCGCGATCAGCGCGAACCCGGTGCGTATCAGGGCGACGCGGCGGGGCGGGCTCTCGTCGCCGTGACCGCGCGCCTGCCACCACGAGCCCAGCCACCAGGTCACGCCGGAGACCACGAGCGGCAGGCCGGCCAACGTTGCGCCGAACCCGTGCTGTACCGATTGGGTGAGCGGCACCATCGACTCGGCGCCGAAGAACGCGCCGGCGAACAGCCCGCGCATCGCTACCGGCGCGGACACGCCGGGACGCACAAGCAGGGTCCCGGGCGGCAGCAGCGTGCGCAGGCCCCACGCCAGCGCCCCGATCCCGAACACGGCGACCGGCACCGAGAGCAGCGACGGGTGCTGCCCTGAAGCCGCGAGCGCGGCAACTCCGGCTGCGGCCGCGACGGCGTGGAGCACCCGGCGTGGGTCGGCCGGCGGCCCGGGAACTGCAACGGCGTCCATACGCCGCAGTACGGGGACGAGGAGGACGGCGCCCACGACAACCAACGGAAGCAGGCCCAGGAACACCCAGCGCCAGCTGGCGTGCTGCGACAGCATGCCCGACACCACAGGGCCGAGCAGGGACGGCAGCACCCAGGCCGAGGAGATCGCAGTGAAGATCTTGGGCCGAAGCTCGTCGGGGTACGCGGTACCGAGCACCACGTAGATCGCGGTGATCAACAACCCTCCGCCGAAACCTTGCACACATCGTCCGGCTACCAGTTGCGCCATCGACCTCGCGGTGCCCGCGACGGCGAGTCCGGCGGTGAACCCGGCCAGCCCGGCGATCATCGGCAGCCGCGGACCGCGGCGGTCGCACACCTGCCCGGAGACGACCATTCCGACCAGGTCGGATACGAGGAAGCCGGTGAACGCCCAGCCGATCGCCGCGATGCCATGTACCTGCCGGGCGGCCGTCGGCAGGGCCGCGGCGACGGCCATCGCCTCGAACGCGATCAGGGTGACCAGCACGAGGATGCCGCCGCTGGTACTGCGGTGGGCCGGGCTGAAGATCGAGAGTGCGGCGCTTTGCCGGGTCGCGGCCGCCGTCGTCACCCGCCCAGCATGCAAGTTCGACCGGTCTTCAGGTCAATTGGATTCTCTCGCCCCACCGATGCGGAGCGGTTGCGCTCATCGTTCGGGCTCTAGCTCCGGCTCGGCCGGCTCGTCCTCGTCGTGCGGCTCGACCTGCTCACAGGGCACCCAGGCAGCCTGGCTGAGGTCCCAGTACCAGTCCGGCGGCTGCTCCTGCATGGTCCGAGCATGCGGTATGGCTGCCCGGAATCAAAGCGCCCCTGTCCGAAAGGGCAGGGTCAGCCCCTGCGCTTTGTGAGCTCCTCGGTGAGCTGCGGCGCGACCGTGAACAGGTCGCCCACCACGCCGAAGTCGGCCAGTTCGAAGATCGGCGCCTCGGGGTCCTTGTTGATGGCGACGATGGTCTTGGACGTCTGCATGCCGGCGCGGTGCTGGATGGCCCCGGAGATCCCTACTGCGATGTACAACTGCGGCGACACCGTGACACCGGTCTGGCCCACCTGCATCTGGTGCGGCACCCAGCCGGCGTCTGTCGCGGCGCGTGATGCGCCCACGGCGGCACCCAGGGAGTCGGCCAGCGCCTCGATGATCTTGAAGTTCTCCGCCCCGCCGACGCCGCGCCCTCCGGAGACGATCACCGACGCGTCGGCCAGGGCGGGACGGCTGCCCTTCGCCTCGATCACCCGGTCGACGACCCTCGCCGCCTTGGCCGTGTCGGACAGCTGAACCGGAACGATGACTTCCTCGGCCGCACCTGACGCCGGCGAGGGTGCCACCGAATTGGCGCGAATCGTGATCACCGGAACGCCCCTCGCCACCTTCGACTGCACCGTGGCCGCGCCACCGAAGATGCTCTGTACGACGCTCGCATCGGGATTCACGGTCACGGCGTCGGTCAGCACCCCGCTACCGATCTTGAAGGCCAGCCGGGCAGCGACCTCCTTGTGCTCCGGCGTGGACGAGACGAGGACTGCAGCGGGCGACGCCTGCGCCACCACCGATGCGAGCACATCGGCCTTCGGCGCGACGAGATAGTCCTCGGCGTCGTCGCTCTCGGCTACGTAGACCTTGGCCGCACCGTATTCGGCCAGCGTGTCCTTGACCGCAGCCGCGGTGCCCGGCTTGCCGATCACGACCGCGCTGGGTTCACCTATCGCCCGCGCCGCGGTGAGCAATTCCAACGTCGACTTCTTCACCGCACCGCCGGCGGCATCGACGAGGACAAGAATCTCAGCCACTCTTCACTCCACTCTTCGAACGTGCGACGCCGGCCCGCTCAGATCAACTTTCTCGACGCAAGGAAGTCGGCGATCTTGACACCGCCGCCGCCCTCGTCCTTGACGATCTCGCCCTTCTGCCGCGGTGGCGCCACCTCGAACGACAGCACCTGCGTAGTCGCGTTCGCCAAGCCCACCTCGTCCGTACCGAGACCCAGGTCCGCGACCGTGAGCGTCTGTACCGGTTTGCTCTTGGCGGCCATGATGCCCTTGAACGACGGGTACCGCGGCTCGTTGATCTTCTCTACCACGCTGATCACGGCCGGCAGCGATGCCTCCACGACGTCGTAGCCGGATTCGCTCAACCGCTCGATCGTGACGTTCGAGCCCTCGACGGTGACCTTGCGGGCATGCGACAGCTGCGGCACGGAAAGCGCCTCGGCGATCAGCGCCGGGACGACTGAGACGCGCGTGTCGGTAGCCTCCGACCCGGCGATCACGACGTCGTACTCCAGCGTGCCGAGTGCCTTCGCGATGATCTTCGCGGTCTGGATGGCGTCCGAGCCGTGGATCGCGGGGTCGCTGACGTGGACCGCCTTGTCCGCGCCCATGGACAGCGCCTTGCGGATCGACTCGGTCGCCCGCTCCGGGCCGACCGTGAGGATCGTCACCTCACCGCCGTGCGACTCCTTGAGCCGCAGCCCCTCCTCGATCGCGAACTCGTCGATCTCGTTGATGACCGCGTCGACCGCCTCGCGGTCGAGGGTGTTGTCGGCCGGGTTGAGCCTGCGTTCCGCCGACGTGTCCGGCACCTGCTTGACCAGCACCACGATGTTCATCGACTTCGACTGACCTCTCCGAATCGGCGTCTCGCAATCCTGCCCATGTTACCGGCGAGTAGCAATGTGGCAGTCGTCTCCTTTACCTAAGCATCTCGAGGAGCGCTCGCGCGACGAGTCCCGCCGCCACACAGACCGAGCGACCGTTAGCGGAAGGTGACCGAGCCGACCTGGCCACCAGCGCGATGAGCGCTCGCGCGAAGAGCCCGCCGCCACGCGGCCCGCGCCGCAGGCGCGGAGCGGCGCGCGAGACGGGCCCGAGCGAAGCGAGCGGTCCGGATCGCGCGCCGCGCAGGCGGAATGAGCCAGCGAGCGGTCCGGATCGAGCGACGCGCAGGCGGGACGAGTTCAGTACCGTCGGGGCATGCGGATCGCCATCGTCGTTTTCGACGGGGCCGAAGAACTCGACTTCGCCGGACCGTGGGAAGTGCTCACGTCCTGGGCCCGCGAGGTCGCGTCCGATGCCGAGGTGCTCCTGGTCGCCGAATCGCCGGATCCGGTGCGCGCGGCGAATGGCATGCGCGTACTACCCGACACGACGTGGGATGCCGTCGGGCGCGTCGATGTGCTGCTGCTCCCGGGCGGGCGTGGCACTCGCGCCCTGGTCGAGGACACGGCATTGCATCAGCGGCTGCGCGAACTCGCCGCCGGCGGAACGCTCATGACGAGCGTGTGCACCGGCTCGCTCGTCTACGCCGCGGCGGGCCTCTTGCGGGGACGGCCGGCAACCACACACTGGTCCACGCTCGACCGGCTCGCCACCCTGGACGAAACGATCGAGGTGCGCCCGGACGACCGATTCGTCGACGACGGCGACGTCGTCGCCGCCGCGGGCGTGTCGGCGGGCATCGACATGGCCCTGCACCTGGTGGCCCGGCTCGACTCGACCGACGCGGCGCGCCGCGTCAAGCGCGGCATCCAGTACGACCCGCAACCGCCGGTGTGACCGACGGATCGCTGCCTCTGACCGGCGAGCGCACCGTGCCGGGCGTCTGGCACGAGAATTACTGGTACCGGCGGCACGAGGTCGCGTACCGGTTCCTGCTGCGATACGCACGAGTACGGTCGCTGCTCGAAGTCGGCGCGGGTGAGGGGTACGGGGCGGCCCTGTTCGCGGCGGTGGCCGAACGGGTCGTCGCGATCGACTATGACGAGAGCGCGGTGCGGCACGCCGCGAGGCGGTACCGCGGCCCGGCGTTCGTTCAGGCCAACGTCGCGGCCTTGCCACTTGGCGATGGGACGTTCGACGTGGTTGCCGCGCTTCAGGTGATCGAGCACGTCTGGAATCAGCCGCAGTTTCTCGCGGAGTGCCGGCGGGTGCTGCGCCCGGGCGGCACGCTTCTCGTCACGACGCCGAACCGGCTCACGTTCTCGCCCGACGGGATGGCGCCGGGCAACCCCTTCCACAGTCACGAGTTCACTGCCGCCGAGTTGTCCGGGCTGGTCAACACCTGCGGGTTCGCGCAGGTTGAGGTCTTCGGGGTGCGCGCCGGCCCCCGGCTTGGGCAGCACGGTGCCTTCGTCGCGGCGCAACTGGCCGCGCCGCCCGGTGAGTGGAGCGCTGAGTTAGCTCAGCGAGTCGCCGCCGTCAGGGCCTGCGACTTCGTGATCGCCCGCCCCCGCCCCGACACGGCGCTGGACCTGGCCGTCGTGGCGCGCGTATAGCGCGGAAAGCCCGAGCGCCGCAGCCAGCGTGAGGCAGATCGCGGTCAGGAGCAGGAACAACCCGGCGTAGTCCCACCCCGTGTTGTCGGCGTCGTCGACATAGACGGCGCCCCACGGCCCGCAGTCGAGATGCACCGGCCCACCGACGGGCGCGACGAACGTCGCGAGCGCGTTCGTGGGCCGAACGTCGTTCGACAGTGGTGTCACAGTGAGGTTCTGGCTGACGCCCGATTGCAGCGTCACCGAGCACTGCGCGACGCTGGTCGAGATCCCGCGCTTCGCCAGCGCCTTGCGCCCGCCCGGCACCGAGATTTGATACGTGCGACCCTGGGTGAGCTTCACCGTGTCCGGGGGCACCGCGCCGGAGTTGTACGAATGCTTCTCCAGACCGTCCGCGACACGGAAGAGGCCACCGAACAACACGGCCGCGAGCAGCAGCACCACGGCGATGACGCCGCGGTACCGCAGCACGAACGAGCCCACGAACACCTCCTGTGACACTACGTGGCAGCATCTCGCGACGTGCGCGTACTGATGCTGTCATGGGAGTACCCGCCACTGATCGTCGGTGGGTTGGGCAGGCACGTCGACGCGCTCTCGCGCGAGCTCGCCGCCGCCGGGCACGAGGTGTGCGTGGTGACACGGGGCGGCGCCTGTCTGCCAGACGGCGTGCACGAAGGGGTGCGGGTACGCCGGGCCGCCGTCGACCCGATCGCGCTCGACTTCACGACCGAGAGCCTGCTCGCCTGGACGCAGGCGTTCGAGCACGCGTTGCTGCGCGCCGCGCTGCCCGTCGTGCGGCGCTGGCGGCCCGAGGTCATCCACGCACACGACTGGCTGGTAACGCAGTGCGCGACGACACTCGCGCAGGTCACCGGCCGGCCGATCGTCGCCACGATGCATGCCACCGAGGCGGGCCGCCACCAGGGCTGGCTGCCGGCGCCGCTCAACCGCGCGGTGCACTCCTTCGAACGCTGGCTCGTGGGCCAAGCCACGCGCGTGATCGCCTGCTCGTCGTTCATGCGCGACGAACTGGCCCGCTTGTTCGAGCTTTCGCCCGAACGGATCGACGTCGTGCCCAACGGCCTCGACGCGGACGCCTGGCGAGCCCCGGCTCGGGCCCGGCTGGCGGCACGGGCACGGTACGCGGGCGACGGTCCGCTGCTCGTGCTGGCGGGCCGTCTGGTGCACGAGAAGGGCGTCCACACCGCGCTCGCGGCCCTGCCCCGGCTGCGCCGCGAGTTGCCGGGCGCGCGCCTAGTGGTAGCCGGTGCCGGTCCGGAGGAGGCCACGCTGCGAGCCGAGGCGCGCCGGTTGGGCGATGCGGTGCACTGGGCCGGCTTCGTCCCCGCCCCCGATCTCGCCGCGCTGCTCGGTGCGGCCGACGCGGTGCTGGTGCCGTCGCTATATGAGCCGTTCGGCCTGGTGGCCCTGGAGGCGGCGGCCGCCGGCACGCCGCTCGCGGTGGCCGACACCGGCGGACTGCGCGACCTGACGTTCGCCGGCGCCCGGTTCGCTCCCGACGACCCGGCGGCGCTGGCCGGCGCGGTTGCCGGGCTGCTGCGCGATCTTTCCGCCGCCCGGCGCGCGGCCGCTCGCGCGCAGCGGATCGTCCGGCGCGACTACACCTGGGCAGCGGTCGCAAAGCGTACAGCTGCGCTGTATACAGATTACGACGACGAGCGGGATCGGATCACCCGAGCCGGCACGCCGACCGCCACGCCGTAGTCGGGGATGTCGCGCGTCACCACGGCGTTCGCGCCGACGACAGCGCCCCGGCCGATGCGCACCCCGCGAGACACGGTGGCCTTTGCGCCGAGCCACACGTCATCGCCGACGCGCACCCGCGACTTGACGATGCCCTGATCCTTGATCGGGCGAGTGATGTCCTCGACGCGGTGGTCAAAGTCCGAGATGTACACGTCGTCGGCGACCAGCACAGCGCTGCCGACCTCGACGTCGAGGTAGCAGTTGATCGAGGCACGCCGGCCGAAGGTGCACTTGTCGCCGATCCGCAGCGTTCCTTCGTGACAGCGGACCGCGGTGTCAGCGCCGATGTGCAACCACCGGCCCAGGACGAGCCGGCCGAGCCCACGGCGTGCATACAGCGTGGCTCCATGGTCCAGGAACACGAATCCTCGAGTGACCACGTGCGGGTTGGCGAGCTTGAACCGGAAGAACCGCCAGTACCGCACGAGGTACCACGGCGTGTAGGCGCGGTGGCGGAACACCCAGCGAAGCGATGCGACGGTGAGGAATCGAGCGCCCTCACGCCGTCGCGGCACTGCGCCCGCCGAAGATCCGTTCATGGGCGGCCAGCAGCCTGTATGGCGTGGCGAAGACCTCGACGGCGTCTGCCAGCTCACCCGGCCGTCCGTAACCCCACCCTGCCCCTAGGCAGTCGATGCCGTGTGCCCGCGCGCCGTCGACGTCGTGCGAGCGGTCGCCGAGCATGAACACATCCGCCGGATCGGGTGATCCCAGGCGCTCCAGCACGGACGCGATTACCTTTGCCTTGGTGTCGCGCGAACCGTCCAGCGCATCCCCGCCGATCGTCTGGAAGTACGCGGCAATTCCCAGGTGCTCGGCGATCGGTACCGCGTAGGCCTCGGGCTTGCTGGTCGCCACGGCAAGCGTGACGCCGCGCGCCCGTAGGTCTGTGAGCACGTCGACCATCCCGGCGTAGAGGCGGGTGTCGAACATCGCGGTGTCGTAGTAGGAGCGGTACGCCTCGATGATCGCCGGGACGCGATCGCTGCCGAACAGCGGTGGCAGCGCCTCGTAGAACGGCGGACCGAGCAGCGAGCGCATCGTCGCCTCGTCCGGCTCCGGCACGCCGACATCGGCGAACGCGCGCCGAAGCGAAGCCAGGATGCCTGGCGCCGAGTCGGACAGCGTCCCGTCCAGGTCGATCAGGAGGGTCTGCATCCGGTGATCTCGACGTTGTAGTAGAGGTCTTTCGGCACGACGCGTGCGAGCATTCTGTCCACAGTGGATAGTCGTTGCCAGGTGCGCATCGCGAAGTTGGCCCAGCCCCAACCCAGCTTGTCGCGCGGCACCGCCGCCTCGAAGGTTCGCACCGGCCAGCCGAACCAGGCGGCGCTCAACTCCTCGCACTTCGTCTCGACGTGGCCCGCACCCGCCCTGACCGCCATGCGCTCCAGTACGGAGGGGACGAACGTGTGCAGGTCGACCACGGCCTCGAGCGCCGCGGCGCGCGAGGACTCGTCGAGTTCGGCCCGTGGTCGGCGCCACCCGGGAGGAGCGAGACGAGTCGTCAGCCACCAGGTCGCGCGTGACAGGCGGCGCGCGACGTAGTCGCCCCACTTGGTGGGCTCGCCGGCGAAGACGAACCGCCCGCCGGGCTTGAGCACCCGCAGCACCTCACGGAATGTCTGCTCGACGTCGGGTATGTGGTGCAGCACCGCATGGCCGACGACGAGGTCGAACGTCGCGTCGTCGTACGGGAGCCGTTCCGCGTCGGCCACCCGGCCGGCGACCTCGAACCCCAGTTTGCGGGCGTTGCCTTCTGCGACCGCGACCATGCCGGGACTGAGGTCGGTGACGTGTCCGCGGTCGATGACCCCGGCGAGTTTCAGGTTCAGCAGGAAGAACCCCGTGCCACAGCCCACTTCGAGCGCATTTGCATAGGGCCAGCCGGACGTCCCGGCGATATTGGCGAAGCGATCGCGGGCATAGTCGATGCACCGCTGGTCGAACGAGATCGACCACTTCTCGTCATAGCCGGCAGCTTCCCAGTCGTGGTACAGGACGTTCGCGAGCTTGGGATCGTGCCAGGCCGCCTCGACCTGCTCGGCGGAGGCGGTCACCCGAACTCGGCCTTGCCCGGGCCGTTCTCGAGGAACGACCGGATGCCCGTGTCACGGTCGGCTGTCGCGAAGAGCGACGCGAACAGATGCGACTCGAGTCGCAGGCCGCTTTCCAGGTCGCTGTCGAGCCCACCGTCGATCGCAGCCTTCGCCGCCTGGAGCGCGAGCGCCGGACCGTTCGCATAGATCGTCGCCATCTCCACAGCCGTGCTGTAAACGTCCTCTACGGGGACGACCACGTCGGCGAGTCCGATTCCCAACGCCTCTCCGGCATCGATCATCCGGCCGGTGTAGATCAGCTCCTTCGCCCGTGCCGGGCCGACGAGCCGCGGCAGCCGCTGCGTACCGCCCATGCCCGGGATGATGCCGAGCAGGATCTCCGGCTGTCCCCACTTCGCGTCTTCGGCACTCACCCGGAAGTCCGCGGCCAGCGCGAGCTCGCAGCCACCGCCCAGGGCATACCCGGTCACGGCAGCGATCACCGGTTTCGGGATGCGCGCAACCGCGTCGATCGAGGAGCTGATCCGCTCCGCGTCGCGCATGATCTGGGCATGCGTCACGGGAGCGAACTCCTTGACGTCCGCGCCGGCGGCGAACACCTTGTCCCCGCCGTACAGCACGACGGCGCGTACCGCCTCGTCGGCCCCCACCTGCCGCGCGGCGTCGCGCAACTCCTCCTGCACCCGGCGGCTGATGGCATTCATCGGCGGCCGGTGCAGCCGGATCGTGGCCACACTGCCGGCGACGTCGACGCTGACGAACTCACCCATGACCCGGCAGCCTAGCCACCGGCCCCATAAGCGCGATGAGCGCTCGCGCGAAGCGAGCGGTCCGGATCGGGCGACGCGCCGGCGGGATTAGTCGGCTCTGGCGAAGTAGCGGCCGCGCCGACGCCACACGCCGATGGGTTCGCCGAACGTCTCGGACAGGTTCTCCGAGTCGATCACGTCGTGTACCAGTCCGGATTGGACGATGCGCCCGTCGCGCAGCAGCATCGCGTGGGTGACGCCCTCCGGGACTTCCTCGACGTGATGTGTGACGAGCACCGTAGTGGGTGCGTCGGGGTCGATAGCGAGGCGGTGCAGGCGGCGCACCAGATCTTCGCGGCCGCCGAGGTCCATGCCGGCGGCCGGCTCGTCCAAGAGCAGCAGTTCGGGGTCAGTCATCATGGCGCGGGCGATCTGCACCCTTTTGCGCTCGCCCTCACTCAAGCTGCCGTACGGCCGTTCGGCCAGGTCTGCGACGCCGAACCGTTCCAGCAGCTGTGCCGCGCGGCGCACGTCGTGGCGTCCGTACGCCTCCCGCCAGCGGCCCACCACCGCGTACCCGGCGCTGACCACGACGTCGACGACCTTCTCCTCGCCGGGGATGCGCTGCGCCAGCGCGGAGCTGGTAAAGCCGATCCGGGGGCGCAGCTCAAAGACGTCCACGCCGCCGAGCTTCTCGCCGAGGACGTACGCCTCCCCCGACGTCGGGTGCATCATCGCGCCGGCAATCTGCAGGAGCGTGGTCTTGCCGGCCCCGTTGGGGCCGATGATGACCCAGCGCTCATCGAGCTCGACCGTCCAGTCGACGTTGTCGAGCAGCATCTTGTCGCCACGGCGCACGGTCACCCCGACCAGTTGCAGCACCGCATCGGCATTCACCTCGGCCACGGCGCATATCAAACCGCACGAACCCCAGGCGGTCGCGCAGGGCAACCGGTTACAGTCCCGTCAACATGAGTCTCGACATCGTTGTCTGGCCGGGACGGCCCTTCCCACTTGGGGCAAGTTGGGACGGGCAGGGCACCAACTTTGCCGTGTGGTCGTCGAGTGCGACCGGCGTCACTGTGTGCCTGTTCGGCGGTGACGGCCGCGAGACACGAGTCCCGCTGACCGATGCGACCTTCGGCATCTGGCACGGCTACCTGCCCGGCGTCCATCCGGGGCAGCTCTACGGACTGCGCGTGGACGGTCCGTACGAGCCGGCACGAGGCCAGCTGCACAACCGTACGAAGCTGCTCGTCGACCCCTACGCGAAGGCGATCGTCGGCGACTTTTCGGACCATCCAGCCGTGTATGCCGCGACTCGGGACGACTCCGCACCCTACGTTCCGCGCTGCGCGATCATCGATCCTGCATTCGACTGGGGCGACGATCGACACCCGAACGTTCCGTGGGACGACACCGTGATCTACGAACTGCACGTTCGCGGGTTCACCCGACAGCATCCGGACGTGCCGGGTGAGCTCCGCGGCACGTACGCGGGGCTGGCGCATCCGGCGGTCATCGACTACCTGCGTTCGCTCGGGGTGACCGCCGTCGAGCTGATGCCGGTACACCAATTCGTGTCGGAGCCGTTCGTGCAAGCGCGCGGAATGCGCAATTACTGGGGCTACAACACGCTCGGATTCTTCGCCCCGCATGCGGCATACGCGCAGGCCAGCGATCCGGGCGGGGTGGTGCGAGAGTTCAAGTCGATGGTGCGCGCCTTACACGCCGCCGGCATCGAGGTGCTGCTGGACGTGGTTTACAACCACACCTGCGAGGGCGGTCCCGGCGGCCCGGTGCTGTCATTCCGTGGCATCGACAATCGCACGTACTACCGGTTGCAGCCCGGCGATCCCTCGCAGTACGCCGACTACACCGGATGCGGCAACACCTTCGATGCGCGGCTGCCGTTCTCGCTACGACTGATCATGGACTCGCTGCGCTACTGGGTCACGGAGATGCACGTCGACGGCTTCCGCTTCGACCTGGCCTCGGCGCTGGCTCGCTCCCTGCATGACGTCGACCGGCTCTCGGCGTTCTTCGACACGATCCACCAGGACCCGGTGGTCTCGCAGGTAAAGCTGATCGCCGAGCCGTGGGACGTCGGCGACGGCGGCTACCAGGTCGGCAACTTCCCGCCGCTGTGGACGGAGTGGAACGGCGTGTACCGCGACACGGTGCGGGCGTTCTGGGCGCGCGGATCCGGCGGTGTGCGGGACCTGGCGTATCGCCTGTCCGGCTCGTCCGACCTGTACGGCGATGCCGGGCGGTTGCCGTTCGCGTCGATCAACTTCGTCACCGCCCATGACGGGTTCACCCTGCGGGATCTGGTCTCGTACGAACGGAAGCGCAACGAGGCCAACGGCGAGGACAACCGCGACGGCACCGACGACAACCGCTCCTACAACTGCGGTGTCGAGGGGCCGACCGACGATCCGATGATCAACGAGCTGCGGCTGCGGCAGGCCCGCAACCTGCTGGTCACGCTGCTGCTCTCGACGGGCGTTCCGATGCTGCTGGCGGGCGACGAGCGGTGGCGCACCCAGAACGGCAACAACAACGCCTATGTCCAGGACAATCCGACGTCCTGGCTCTCTTGGGCGCCGTCGCCGGAGGCGGACGATCTGCTCGCACTAACGCGCAGGGTTATCGCGCTGCGGCGCGCGTCGCCGGTGTTGCGGCAGCGCGCGTTCTTCGAGGGCCGGCCGCTGGAGGGCGGCTCCAAGGATCTCGCCTGGTTCCACCTGTCGGGCCGTGAGCTCACCGACGCGGACTGGTTCGACAGTGGCCTGCGCACGATCGGTATGTACCTGGATGGACGCGGCCTGCGCAGCCGCGGCGTGCACGGCGAGCCGATCGTCGACGAGTCCTACCTGCTGGTGCTCCACTCCGGCGACGACATCGTGTCGTTCACGCTGCCCGGCGAGCCCTGGGCCGAGTCGTACGAGATTCTCATCGATACCACTTCACCCACCGGTGCAAGTACAGACAGCCTGGCTGTAGGATCGGTGCTGCGGATCGGTCCGCGCACCACGGTGTTGCTGCGGGTCGGGCGTAGGTAGCCGGGAACCGCCGCGCAGCAAACCATGACGGGCTCTTCGGATCGGAATGTGGCTGAGGATTTGATGAGTGGGCAACCGGGCGAGGAGTGGCCGCCGAGGGTATGGCAGGAGCACTGGTTCGAGCACGACCAGTTGGTCCACCTGGCCGGCGTTACCAGCCACGTTGCGGTCTACTTCGACCGGGACGTCAGCGGCAACCCCGAGCGGTGGCTGGTGCCGTATCTGGACGACGTCTGGCGCTACAGCAAGCAGACGTACGGGAGCTTCGGACCGGACCCGTTGCTCTACTCGATCTTCCACCAGGGCCGCTACGCCGGTGGCCACCCGGCCAGCTACCAGGACCCGAGCCACGACAATCGCAATGTCACCGACTGCGGTCCAGGACCGTACCGCGCGGACGACGCGGGCGTGCACGAGCTGGTCACCCATGAGGTCTCGCACGTCGTGGAGGGGGCGAACAACGGAGCGTGGGGTTCGCCCGCGTTTCCGCTCTGGGGCGACAGCAAGTGGGCCGAGTTCTTCATCTATGACGCGTACGTGGCGCTGGGGCTTGATCGGTGGGCAGCGGCCGCAGCCAAGACTTTCGACCGTAACGCTGATGGCTTCCCGCGCCCCGGCACACACTGGTTTCGCGACTGGTGGCGTCCGCTGCGGACCAGCACCGGGGGCGGACCGCAGGTCATGGTGCGCTTCTTCCGGTTGCTCGCCGAGCACTTCCCCCGCGGCGCAGACACCCACTACCTGCGTGACCTGAGCTGGGGCGAGTACCTGCACTTCACCAGTGGCGCCGCCGGTGGCGATATCACTGACCTGGCCCGGTCGGCCTTCGGCTGGCCGGCCAGGTGGACCGCTGAGTTCGAGCGGGCCCGAACCGACTTCCCGATGATCACCTACTGAGCGACCGGGTGCATGCCGGCGCTGACGGTGCACGTGTCCGCTAGAGCGAGTTCACCGTCGGAGCAGCTGCCGTGGGTTGCGCAGGACGGCGCAGAGCGCACGGGGCCCGACTAGCAGCTCTTCAGATTTGCGCGTTGCGTGGTGGCGATCGGGCACGGCGGGCAGGGGCCGGCCTGATCCAGTTTCGATGCGCTGACCGGAATGACCGCCGGCTGGTTCGACAAGCGATAGTCCTTGTCGAATAAGCGGATTCTCTCTGGACGCGTCGTGGGCGACACTGCTACAATCGCTCATGTGTTCGACTTAGCTCCGCCGCCGCCGACGCTGTCGGATGTGCTTGATTGCCCGGAGGCGGTAGCTGCCGAGCTGGCTGTCGGCCTCCCTGGACCCGACAGCGCAATGCCGGTGTCGTGGCTCGACGCTGCGACGCTCTCACATGCGGGCCGGGTTGATCTGCTGGTCGCGCTCGAGCGGCACGCAGCCTGGGTGGCGGCACTCCAGCAGGAGGTCCTCGCCGCGATGGTCACCGATCCCGCGGCCGCAGCCGATCAGGTCGATCGATCCGGGCGCGACTGGGTGCGCGAGGACGTGTCGTGTGCACTCCGGTTGTCCGGAGTAACCGCGCAGCGGCGACTCGACGTGGCGCAGACGCTGGTGCACCTGCTACCAGCCACGCTCACGCTCCTGCGGCGGGGCGAGATCAGCCACCTGCACGCTATGGCGTTGGCCGAGGCGGTGGATGAGCTGAACGACGAAGCGCGCGCCGAGGTTGAGACGCGCGCGCCGCGCCGAGCAGGTGAGCAATCGCTTGCGGAGTTCCGTCGCACGGTGCGCCGGGCGGTCGCGTCGGTGGCTGCGGCCTTCGTCGATAAGCAGCGCACCGAGGCAATGGCCGAGCGCCGGGTATGCGTCTCGCCCCGCGACGACGGGATGGCCGAACTCTGGGCGCTGCTCCCGGCCGAGGGCGCCGCTGCCGTTGTGGCTGCGATCGACGCACTCGCCGGCCCGACCTCCGCTGCCGACCCGCGCGGCGCCGACCAGCGCCGCGCCGACGTGCTCGTCGAGATCGCGGTGGCCGCGCTGCACGATCCGCTGTTGCCCAAGGCGCAGGGCTTGCGTCCGGCGATCCAGATCACCGTGGCGATGTCGACCTTGCTCGGTTGCGACGACCAGCCCGGCGAGCTTGCCGGGCACGGCCCAATCCCCGCCGCGGTGGCTCGGTGCATCGCAAGCGACGAGACCGGCACATGGCGGCGGCTGGTCACGGACCCGCTCACCGGGCAGCGGCCGACTACGGCGCACCACCTACCGGCCGCCGCGCGATCTCGCCGAGTTCGTCGTGGCCCGCGACCAGATCTGCGCGTTCCCGCACTGCAGTCGGCCGGCGCATCGATGCCACTTGGATCACCGTCTCCCGTACCGCGCCGGTGGCGTGACGAGCCCCGGGAATCTCGGCGCGCTGTGCGAACGGCACCACATCTGCAAGCACCAGACGGACTGGCAGGTTCGCCGCGAGCCCGACGGCACCACCACCTGGACAAGTCCCGCGAAGCACCGCTACCGATCACGACCGCCAGACTTGCCCTCCGGCATCAACCTCAATGGTGAACCAGTCCCGCTTTGATTCGATCTCGCACGCGCACCGCATCGGACGCACGCTGGCCAGACGCTGATCCTGCTCAAGCGGCCCCCGGCGTGGGCAAGTCGACGCTCGAATTCCGGTACGTCAAGCCCGTGGGCTCGGCCCCGATTACGCGCCGTCGGGCGGGAACGTCAGCAGCCGCTCGTCGGCGTCCGCCTAGCGCTCGACAACGCGAACAGCGACATGCGAGCTCGGGCCGCAGGTGCCGGACCAACTTACGCGCCCAGGTCTGCAGACGCCCGGACGTGGAGTCCGACATGACATGCGCCGGGGCTGGACGGCTGATCGACTGGGCGCGACCTCTGCCGATCGCAAGCTCGGCCGATTGACGCCGGCCTGCTCGCCCGCGACCTGGCCCTGGCAATGGCACGCACCCATCTCGCCGCGGCATGGCGTGGTGATACTCCAGTTCCTCGGGCGTGCAGCGTTCATCGAGCAGCTGGAGCGACTGGCAGAGGAGATGGGCACCGCCCTCCGCGAGATCGTCTTGCTGGACAGCCGGGACAAGGTGGGCAGCGGCTTGCGCGGCGATCTGCCACGAGCCGCCGACAGGATCACGTCGACGCGGAGGCCTTCCTCAGGCACGGAGGGTGGTCGGCCCGCCGCCGCGATGTGCGACGGGCTGATGGAGATCATCAAGGGGCGCGGATCGCCGGGTCCGAGGAAGGAATCCGCAGGAGAGCGATCGGGGGCTACTTCGCGCGCTCGACCACACCCTAGATTGGGTGTGTGGACGAGATCCGCGTGCCGCAGGGAACCATCCGGTACCGCGAACATGCGGGGGCGGGCGCCCCCATCGTGTTCGTGCATGGATTGCTGGTCGACGGCCGGCTGTGGGACGCCGTGCTGCCGCACCTGGACGGCCGGCGGCTGATCGTTCCGGACTGGCCGCTCGGCTCACACAAGACGGCTCTCGCAGAAGACGCTGACCTCACGCCGCCCGGGCTGGCCCGGCTCGTCGCCGACACGCTGGCTGCGCTCGACCTCGACGACGTCACACTGGTGGCTAACGACACCGGCGGTGCCATCGCTCAGCTGGTCGTGACCCGGCATGCGGAACGCGTCGGCCGCCTCGTCCTCACGAACTGCGACGCGTACGAGAACTTCCTGCCCGCGATGTTCCGGCCGCTGCAGATCGCGGCGCGCATCCCGGGCTGCCCATCGCTGCTGCTCGCGGGCATGCGCTGGGCGCCGGTGCGCAACCTACCGATGGCGTTCGGCCGGCTGGCGAACAGCCGCATCGACTCGGCACTGACCGGCGACTGGCTCACCCCCGCCCGCACCGACCCGGCGATCCGCCGCGACCTGATCAAGGAGCTGCGCGGCATCTCGAAGCGTTACACCGAGGAAGCGGCCACCAAGCTCGGCACGTTCGACAAGCCGACCCTGATCGTCTGGGGACGCGACGACACGTTCTTCAAGCCGCGCTACGCCGAGCAGCTGGCCGCCGCCTTCCCGAGTGCCCGGCTGGAATGGCTCGACAACGCGCGCGCCCTTGTGCCGCTCGACCAGCCGCAACGACTAGCCGAGCTGATCGCCGGGTTCACCAGCTAGAGCGGTAGGCCAGCGGCGGGAACGCCTTCCCGAGGTTGGCGTCCGCGAACGCCGGTGCCACCGAGCCGGAAGCCGCGTAGCGATACGACGCGGTCTGATAGATGCCGGCCAGCGCGCTCGACACCACGGTGACGAGCACGAGCCATGCTCCGCCCAGCACCATCAACCCGACACCGTCCGCTCCCCCCGACGAGGCGCCGATGGCGAACACGGCGACCCCGGGCAGCGCGGCGAGGAAGCTCACCAGGCCGACTCCCGCGTTGCCGACGACGTTCTCGCCCCACGTGCGCTTGAACAGCGCGGACGAGCCACGGATCGCCGCGCCGACCGTGACGTTCTCGAGCACCAGAATCGGCACCACCAGATACGTAACCAGCGTCCATGCCATGCCGACCAGTCCGATCGCGAACCGCCCGACCACACCGGCGCGATCTTCCAGCGACCGCAGCACCAGCGACACCGTCGCCGACAGTAGCGCCCACGGCAGGATCGCCCCGGCCTTGCGCCGCGCCGCCTCGATGCCGCCGGCCACCGACGGGTCATCGCCCCGCAGCGCGACGTCGGCCTGCGAGACGAGCGCCGCCTGGAAGAAGATCGCGATGTAGGCCAGCACCAGGTAGCCCAGGAAGAACAGCACATAGCTCACCGGCCGCAGACCGGTGCCGGCGTCGATCGAGTGCCGGGACGCGAGCAGTGCCGGCACGACGAAACCGGCCGCCACGATCAGCGTCGCGATGCCGGACAGCACCGGGAACAGCGCCAATTCCTTGCGGGTGCGCAGCACTCGTAGTGACGCCTTGAACATGTCCCACGACCGGGCGATGCGATTCATGCCCGCGAGGCTAGGCGGGAGAATTAAGCACTGGCTACGACGCCGAGTTCGGCCGGAGTGGCCAGCAGCTCGTTGCGCGGCAACACCCGCACCGTGTACCCGAACGAGCCCGTGCGCTCGAGTGGAACGTCCCCCTCGAACCGGGGCGGCCCGTCGCCGTTCTCCACCTGCACGAGCGACAGACTGCGGACATCGGTGAGCCGGTCCTCGGCGTCGACCGAGCCGTACACCGCCTCGACGTCCACGTCCGCGCTGGGCAGGCCGTTGAGTGCCACCTCGGCGCGCAGGTGCAGCTGACCGCCCAGCTGCGGGTCACCCTCGACATGCGACTCGACATGCAGCACCTTCACCCCGGGCCACGCGGCGAGCACGTTGGAGCGCCAGTGCGCCAACGTCCTGGCGCCCTGGTAGTCGGACGCGCTGAGCCGAGCCGCAGACGCCGCGGCCGGCGCGTACAACTGGTGCACGTAGTCGCGCACCATCCGGGTGGCCATGACCTTCGGGCCGAGCGTCTTGAGGGTGTGCCGCACCATCTGCACCCACCGCCCCGGGATGCCGCCGTTGTCGCGATCGTAGAAGCGCGGCGCGACCTGATGCTCGATCAGGTCGTACAACGCGCGCGCTTCGACCGCGTCACGGCGGTCGGGATCAGCCACTCCGTCGGCGGACGGGATCGCCCAGCCGTTCTCGCCGTCGTACCACTCGTCCCACCAGCCGTCGCGGATGGAGAGGTTCAGCGCGCCGTTCAGGGCGGCCTTCATGCCGGACGTGCCGCACGCCTCGAGCGGGCGCAGCGGGTTGTTCAGCCAAACGTCGACCCCCCAGTACAGGTAGTGCGCCATGCCGATGTCGTAGTCGGGCAGGAACGTGATGCGGTGCCGCACCGCGGGGTCGTCGGCGAACTTCACCATTTGCGCGATGAGCTGCTTGCCCCCGTCGTCGGCCGGGTGGCTCTTGCCGGCGATGACGATCTGCACCGGACGGTCAGGGTGGAGCAGCAGGCTGCGCAGCCGATCCGGATCGTTGATCATCAGCGTCAGCCGCTTGTAGGACGGCACCCGCCGGGCGAACCCGATCGTGAGCACGTCCGGGTCGAACACCGACGACGTCCAGCCGACCTCCGCCTCGGCCATGCCACGCTGCAGGCTGGACGCGCGCAGCCAGCGCCGGATCTCCGCCACGAGCCGCTCGCGCAGCGTGCGGCGCACCGCCCACACCTCGTCGTCCGTGATCTTGTCCATGGCGTCCCACCCGGCGCCGTACTCGATCGCAGCCGCCCCCACCTCGCGCTCGGCGATCTCGAGGATCTCGCGCGCCATCCAGGTCGGCCCGTGCACCCCGTTCGTGATCGACGTGACCGGCACCTCGGCTGGGTCGAAGCCCGGCCACAGCGGGGCGAACATGTCGCGAGTGACGGCGCCGTGCAGCTTGGACACACCGTTTGCGCGCTCGCCGAGGCGCAGCCCCATGTGGGCCATGTTGAACACGGATGGGTCGTCCTCGGCGCCGAGCTCCAGAACCCTGTCCACGGGGACCCCGGGCATGCCGCCCAGATGCAGCGCCACGATCTGCCGGCTGAAGCGGTCGATGCCTGCAGGCACGGGCGTATGCGTGGTGAAGACCGTGCCGGCGCGTACGGCTTGCAGCGCCTCGTCGAAGGTCAGCCCGGCGCCGTCGACCAGCTCACGAATTCGCTCGATACCGAGGAATCCCGCGTGGCCCTCGTTCATGTGGAACACCTGCGGCGCCGGCACTCCTGCCGTGTCGCAGTACGCCCGCAGCGCTCGCACCCCGCCGATCCCGAGCAGCAGCTCCTGTTCCAGGCGATGCTCGGCATTGCCCCCGTAGAGCCGGTCGGTGACCTGGCGAGCAGCGGCGTCGTTCTCCTCGATGTCGCTGTCGAGCAGCAGTAGCGGTACCCGGCCCACCTGCGCCACCCACACCTGCGCCTGCAGCGTGCGGTTGTCCGGCAGCGCCAACGCGACGCGCACCGGCGTGTCGTCCGGCCGCTGGAGGGCCTTGATCGGCAGCCCTTGCGGGTCGAGCGGCGGGTACCGCTCGAGCTGCCAGCCGTCGCGCGACAGCGACTGGCTGAAGTAACCGGCACGGTAGAGCAACCCCACGCCGATGATCGGGACGCCGAGATCGCTGGCCGCCTTGAGGTGGTCACCGGCAAGGATGCCCAGCCCGCCGGAATACTGCGGCAGCACCTCGGTGATGCCGAACTCCGGCGAGAAGTAGGCGACGCACTCGGGCAGTTCGCGGTTCTCGGCACGCTGTGCCTGGTACCAGCGCGGCTGCTCGAGGTAGTCGGTCAGATCGTCGTAGACGTCACCGAGTCGGCGCAGAAACCTGCGATCGCGAGCGAGCACCGACAGCCGATTTGCGCTGACCTCGCCGAGCATCCGACCCGGGTCGCCACCGCACGCCTGCCACAGGTCAGGGTCGACCGACTCGAGCAGGTCGATCGAGTCCGGATGCCATGACCAGCGCAGGTTGTTCACGATGGTCGCCAGCTTGGCCAGCTCGGCGGGGAACGTGGCCCGCACAGTCAGCCGTCGTAATGCCTTCACGGCGGCAGACTAACGCGTGCAGATCATCAGCAGATACGCGCCGGCGTTGCCTCGATGCCACGGCCGCGAAACAGTTCGTACATCCGACGCACGGACCCTTGAGGCATGGACAGTAACCAACTCCGAGCCCTGAACGACTACTACGTGGCGCAGGTGAACTGGCTCGTACGCTGCGGCCGCGACGACCTCATAGACGTCGTCGCCGACGAGTACGAACGCGACGTCGCAGCAGCGCGCGCCCGCTCCGACGCGAGCGAAGCACCCGACCGGGCCGCGTAGGTCGGCCGAGACAAGGACGTCAGCGGACGGCGACCAGCACCCGGTCGTCGCCGTGCTGCCAGACGGTGCCCGCCTCCGCGAACCCGGCGCGCCGCAGTGCGGTGAGGTGGTCGTCGAACGTGGCGGCAGCGGCTACGTCATGTTCGACCCCGTGTTGTCCTCGCATCGCCGCGAGATCCGCCAGCTCCGGCGCTTGACGGACGGCTTCCCACCACGCTTGCCAGTCCTCCTCACCCGCGATGCCCACCCGTGCGGCGCGCCGATCCCGCACCACGCGGGTGAGCGAGTCCAGGCCGGGACATGCCGGCCCGTCGTGCAGGTGATCGCCGTTGATGAGCACGCCACCCGGTTGTAGCGCGCGCCCGCACGCGGCGTACAGCTCGGCGAGCTCGTCCCGGGTCAGCCAGTGCAGCGCCGTGGTGCTGACGAACGCATCCGGCGCACGGTCGAGGCGCAGCGCATCGAGCCAGCCCGGCATGCGCAGGTCGTGATCGACCAGGCGCAATCCAGGGCGGCCGCCGTACGCGCTCCGGGCGAGCCCGAGCAGCAACGGGTCGGCATCGATGCCCACCACTCGGGCGCCGGGCAGCCGGTCCAGCAGCCGAATCGCGAGTGAGCCGGGGCCGACGCCGAGGTCGACGACCAACGGCTCCGCCGCGCAGGCCGCCTCGACCACGTCCGCAATGACGGAGAACCGCTCCTCGCGGTCGGCCAGGTAGAACTCCTGCTGGCGGTCCCAGCGGTCGAGCCAGTGGCGGGCCTCCCGGACTGTCGGCATCGCGTTCCTCCGTTACTGTTGTAGGCACGTTTGACAGTTGCGGACGCTACCCAGGAAGGCATGACTGGTCAAGTGAACTTCAACAGTCACACCGACGCGGTGGTCGCGGCGAGCGCCGAGCTCGTCAACACGGCGACTCCGGGCAGCCGGAGGGGACGTCCGTACCCGCTACCGGACGAGGGTGAGCTGGCGAAGGCGCTCACCACCGGCCTGCGCGCACACGGCCGCATGGACCCGGCGCAGGCCCGCAAGCTCGTTGCCGCGGCGGGTCGGCTGCGCATCGTGTTCGAGCGGGCCGCGCGGGGCGACATCGACGCAGCCGCGCGCAACGTCAACGCGCTGCTGGATGAACTGCGGCCGACGCCCTACCTCGAACGCCACGACGGCGAGCCATGGCACTTGCACTACCACGGCCGCGATCAGGATTTCGCCGACGGCTGGGCGGCCAGCTGTGCGATCGGGCTGGCGACCGTGCTCGGCAGCGAATACGCCGATCGTCTCGGCGTGTGCTCCGCCCTGGAGTGCGACCGGGTGTTCGTCGATGTGTCCCGCAACGGGACGCGCCGGTTCTGCTCGACGGCATGCCAGAACCGGGTCAAAGCCGCGGCGCACCGCGCGCGCAGAACTTAACCGCCGGTCGCCGCCCTGCGCCGCCAGCGGCGCAGCTTGTGTGGCATGGGCGGCCGGCGGCTCTTCGCGCAAGCGCTCATCGTCGCTGGGCTACCGTCCGCCAAGCGGCGCGTCCTGTACCTGCTGCGCGACGGGACGATTCGGGAGTGGGCGCCCGACATATAGGTCAACGGCGCTGACCTCGGTAACGTGGCCGCGAGGAGCGCTTACGCGAGGAGCAGGAGTTCCAGTGGTCGGACGCCTCGGTCTCACCTCAGTCCATCCGGTCGTTGCCGGCGGCACGTTGCCAGCCAAGGCGGTGCTCGGCGAGCACGTCCCCGTGTCCGCCGTAGTGTTCCGCGAAGGGCACGATGCCGTCGCCGCCAACGTCGCGTTACGCGGGCCGGGCGGCATGCGAGTCCCCTTCGTGCGGATGTCGCCCGGAGCCGCCGGCACGGACGAGTGGCACGCCACGATCGTGCTCGACCGCGAAGGTGCCTGGACGTTCACCGTCGAGGCGTGGGCGGACCCGATGGCGACGTGGCGGCACAACGTCACCGTCAAGATCGACGCCGGGCAGGGCGCCGAAGACCTCGCCAACGACCTGGAAAACGGTGCCCGGCTGTTCGACCAGCTGGCCAAGACGCTTCCCAAGCCGGAGCGTCCGCGGGCGGCGGCGGCGGCGATGTGGCTGCGCGACACCGGCCTCGACCTGGCGCACCGCGTCGGGCCCGCGCTCGACCCGTTCCTCACTCAGCTGGTCGACGCCGACCCGGTGCGTGATCTGCTTACCCGCTCGCCGCGGTACCCGATCTGGGTCGATCGGAAGCGCGCCCTCTTCGGATCGTGGTACGAGTTCTTCCCCCGCTCGATCGGCGCCCAGCTCGCGAACGATCCGCAGGCGCCGGCGCGCCCGGCACGGCACGGCACACTCAAGGACGCCGCCGAGCACCTCGACTACGTGGCCGGCCTGGGCTTCGACGTCGTGTATCTGCCACCCCTCCACCCCATCGGCGAGGTGAACCGCAAGGGTCCGAACAACAGCCTCGTCGCAGCCTCGTGGGACGTCGGCTCGCCATGGGCCATCGGCTCGAAGGACGGCGGTCACGATGCCATCCACCCCGAGCTCGGCACGATGGCCGACCTGAAGGCGCTGATCAAGCGCGCCCACCAGCTCGGCATGGAGGTGGCAATGGACTACGCGCTCCAGTGCGCACCCGACCACCCCTGGGTGAGCACCCATCCGGAGTGGTTCACCACCAAGCCCGACGGCACGATCGCCTACGCCGAGAACCCGCCGAAGAAATACCAGGACATCTACCCGCTCAACTTCGACAACGACCCGGACGGCCTGTATGCCGAGTGCCTGCGCGTACTCCTCTACTGGATTGACGCCGGCGTCAAGGTCTTCCGGGTCGACAACCCGCATACCAAGCCGCTGGACTTCTGGCGCTGGCTCATCAGCACCGTCAAGAAGAAGCACCCTGACGTGATCCTCCTGGCCGAGGCGTTCACCCGCCCGGCGATGATGCACGCACTGGCTGAGCTCGGCTTCAGCCAGAGCTACACGTACTTCACCTGGCGCAACAGCAAGGACGAGCTCGAGGCGTACGCCACGGAGCTTGCCGCGGCCGCGGATCACATGCGGCCCAACTTCTTCGTCAACACTCCCGACATCCTCAACGAGTATCTCCAGCACGGCGGGCCGGCGGCGTTCAAGATCCGGGCGATTCTCGCGTCGATGCTGTCGCCGAGTTGGGGCGTCTATTCCGGCTACGAGCTGTACGAGCACCTTCCCGTGCGACCTGGTAGCGAGGAGTACCTCGATTCGGAGAAATACCAGCTGCGCCCGCGCGACTACGCCGGCGCGCTGGCCGACGGACGTTCCCTGGCGCCGCTGCTCACGCGCCTGAACACGATCCGCCGCGAGCACCCTGCGCTGCACTGGCTGCACACCCTGCGGATCCACTACATCGACAACGACGCGATCATGGTGTTCAGCAAACGGGATCCGGAAAGCGGCGACACCGTCCTTGTCGCCTGCTCGACCGATCCGCACAACATCCGCGAGGGCTGGACGTCGTTGGACCTGCCCGCGCTCGGCATCGACTGGGCCGACGAGTTCGCCGTCGAGGACCTGCTCAGCGGAGCTGAGTACCGGTGGGGTCAATACAACTACGTGCGCCTCGACCCCCACGACCAGCCCGCTCACATCTTTGCCGTGCGTGCCAGACGCTGGTAATCGCCAGGCGATAGCGTCCATCCCGTCAGTTGTGGCCGTGGGAGCCAGACCGGGCAAGAGAGGGGCAACGTGACCGACCAGCACAGCGTCGACCGGCGCCCGCCCGCCGGGACAGATCCGTTGTGGTTCAAGCGTGCCGTGTTCTACGAGGTGCTAGTGCGCGGGTTCAGCGACTCTAACGGCGACGGCACGGGCGATCTGCGCGGGCTCACCGACAAGCTCGACTACCTCCAGTGGCTCGGCGTCGACTGCCTTTGGCTGCCGCCGTTCTACCCGTCGCCGCTGCGCGACGGCGGGTACGACATCACCAACTACACCGACGTACTGCCCGAGTTCGGGACGATCGACGACTTCAAAGCGTTCCTTGACGCCGCGCACACCCGCGGCATTCGGGTGATCATCGATTTCGTCATGAACCACACATCCGACCAGCACCCGTGGTTCCAGGCCTCGCACAGCTACCCCGACGGGCCCTACGGCAACTTCTATCACTGGGAGGACGACGACACCCGCTACCCCGAGGCACGGATCATCTTCGTTGACACCGAGCCGTCCAACTGGACGTTCGACCCGCTACGCAAGCAATACTTCTGGCACCGGTTCTTCAGCCACCAGCCGGACCTGAACTTCGACGAGGCCGCCGTCCAGCAGGCCATCATCGACGCGTTGCGCTTCTGGCTGGACCTGGGTATCGACGGCCTGCGGCTGGACGCGGTCCCGTACCTGTTCGTTCACGACGGGACGAACGGCGAGAACCTGCCGGAGACGCACGAGTTCCTCAGGCGGCTGCGCAAGGAGATAGACGCCGATTACCCTGACCGGATCCTGCTCTGCGAGGCGAACCAGTGGCCGGCGGACGTTGTCGAGTACTTCGGCGACCCGAGCACCGGCGGCGACGAGTGCCACATGGGGTTCCATTTTCCGGTGATGCCGCGCATCTTCATGGCGGTGCGACGCGAGCAGCGGTACCCGATCTCGGAGATCATGGCGCAGACCCCGCAGATCCCGGAGAACTGCCAGTGGGGCATCTTCCTCCGCAACCATGACGAACTCACCCTCGAGATGGTGAGCGACGAGGAACGCGACTACATGTGGGCGGAGTACGCCAAGGACCCGCGGATGAAGGCGAACATCGGCATCCGCCGCCGGCTGGCCCCACTGCTCGAGAACGACATCGACCAGATCGAGTTGTTCACCGCGCTGCTGCTCTCGCTGCCCGGCTCGCCGGTCCTGTATTACGGCGACGAGATCGGCATGGGCGACAACATCTGGCTCGGCGACCGCGACGGCGTACGGACGCCGATGCAGTGGACGCCCGACCGCAACGCGGGGTTCTCCACCTGCGACCCCGGCCGGCTGTACCTGCCCGTCAACATGGACTCGATCTACGGCTACCAGGTCACCAACGTCGAATCGCAAACCCGCAACACCTCGTCGCTGCTGCATTGGACACGCCGCATGATCCAGGTACGCAAGGCGAATCCCGCATTCGGGCTGGGTTCGTTTCATGACATCGGGGGTAGTAACCCGAGTGTGCTGAGCTTCGTCCGGGAGTTCGGGGACGACATCGTGTTGTGCGTGAACAACCTGTCACGGTTCGCGCAGCCCGTCGAGCTCGACCTGCGTCCCTGGGAGGGTTCGCAGCCGATCGAGCTGATGGGGGGTGCCCGCTTCCCGGCCATCGGCGAGCTGCCGTACCTGCTCACACTGAGTGGTCACGGTTTCTACTGGCTTCGCATGCCCCGTCCGATGCAGCCGAGCGAGGAAACCGAGGTACCCGCGTGACATTGTCCGAGCACGACCTGCAGCCCCTCGTCGACCAGTGGCTGCCGGCGCAGCGGTGGTTCGCCGGCAAGGGCCGCAGCGCATCGGCTGTCACAGTCAGCCGCGTGGAAGTGCTCGCCGACGGGCCGCCGGAGGTGTCGCTGTGGCTGGCCACGGTCACCTACGACGACGGTGGGGTGGAGACATACCAGCTTCCCCTGGTGATACGTGGCGAACTGGTGCCGACACTCGAACACGTGCTGCTCGGCTCGGTCGCGATCGACGGCGCGCCGCGCTGGATCTATGACGCGCTGCACGACAAGGACGTGACCCAGGCATGGCTGCTCGGCATTCGCGACGAGGCGACCCAGGGTCCGCTGGCCTTCGCCCGGGTCGGCGAGCCCGAGGACATCCCGGTGGGCCAGCCCAGCCTGGTGCTCACCGCCGAGCAGTCGAACACGTCGCTCGTCTACGGGGACCAGGCGATCCTGAAGGTGTTCCGGCGCCTCGAGCCGGGCATCAACCCGGACATCGAGGTGCACCGTGCCTTGACCGAGCTGGGCGCGCGCCACGTGGCCCGGCTGCTCGGCACCGTGTCCGCCGACCTCGACGACCAGCCGACCAGCCTCGCGATGCTCCAGGAG
>JBKPQY010000118.1:0-7800 GCA_046734315.1 Actinomycetota bacterium
CGCTGACGCCGTGGCCGGCCGCCACGGCGCGGACCAGCAACAGCATGTCGTCGGTCTGCCACCGCACGCGCGGCTCGAATCCGGCCGCGCGGCAAGCCGAGCGCACCGCCTGCCCGCACGCGGCCGAGTCCGACGGCATGACCCAATCGGCGTCGGCGAGCGACGCCAGCGCGACCCCGCGCGACAGGGCACCCGGCGCGCCCACCGCGACGAGGGGCTCGGTACGCAACTCGCGGGCGTCCAGGTGGTCCGGCAGTGCGAGAGGCACGTAGTCGTACTCGTCCACCACCGCGATGTCGGCGTCGCCGGTATGCAGCAGGTCCAGCGCGTCGCGCGGCTCGGCGACGATCACGGACACCTCCACGCCGGGCTGCCCTTTGCGCAGGCGCAGCACGCCGTCCGAGACCAGGGTCCCGGCGGCGCTGGCCACGGCGGCCACCGTCACCGGGCCGCTCACCGAGCCGCCGAGCCGGTCCAGGTCGGCACGGGCAGCGGCAAGAACGTCGACAATGGCGCCGGCGCGTTCGGCCAGTGCACGACCGGCTCCGGTGAGGGCCACGCCGCGCGGCGAGCGGTCGAGCAGCGCGCAGCCGGCCTCCCGCTCCAATACCGCCAGTTGCTGCGACACTGCCGACGGGGTAAGCCCGAGGGAGCGCGCGGCCGATGCGATCGTCCCGCGCAGGGCAACCTCGCGCAGCATCACCAGCCGCCCCGCGTCCACCATAAGAAGAACTTACGACATACTGGGGGAGGCCGTTAGGAGGAGATGTGATCAGCTCGATCCGAGTCATCGGACTGGGCAAGGTTGGCGAGCTGGTCGCCACCTTGCTCAACGACTGCGGGTTCGCGGTCAAGGCGTACGACGCTCGAGAACGCACCGACCTGCCGTTCGAGACCGCCACGCTCGACGTCCGCGACGCCGGCGGCGTGCACGCGGCCCTGAAGGGCGCGGATGCCGTTGTCTCGTGCATGCCGTACCACCTCAACCTCGGCGTCGCCGAGGCGGCGCACGAGGTCGGCGTCCACTACTTCGACCTCACTGAGGACGTTCCGACGACCAATCTGGTCAAGGAGCTCGCCGCCAAGGACATGGACATCGTGTACGCCCCACAGTGCGGTCTCGCCCCTGGGCTCATCGGCATCGTCGGGTCCGCTTTGACCAAGCACTTCGAGGAGATCCGCAGCATCGAGCTCAAGGTCGGAGCGCTGCCCCGCCACCCGGCCGGCCTGCTCGGCTACGCGTTCAACTGGTCGCCGGAGGGTGTGGTCAACGAGTACCTCAACGACTGCGAGGTGCTGCGCGGCGGCGCCCGGCAGATGGTCCCCGCCATGACCGGCGTCGAGCGTGTCGTCATCGGCGGCGTCGAGCTCGAGGCGGCGCTCACATCGGGCGGACTCGGCACGATGTGCGAGACATTCGAGGGACGCGCCCAGCGGCTGGATTACAAGACGATGCGCTACAAGGGCCACTTCGAGTTGATGCGCTTCTTCTTCGACGAGCTTGGCCTGCGCCAGCGCCGCGAGCTGGCCGGGGAGCTCCTCGTCAACGCCAAGCCGCCGGTCGACGACGACGTCGTGTACCTGTACGCCGCTGTCGAGGGCACTGCGAACGGGGTCGGCGACACGGCGGCCGGCCAGCTCGCCCGCAAGCAGTACGTGCGTGCCTACCAGCCGCTTTCCATCAACGGGCGGCTGTGGCGGGCGATCTCGTGGACGACGGCGGCGTCTGCGGTCGCGGTCGTCGAGCTGGTCGCCGCCGGCAAGCTTCCGGCGAGCGGCTTCATTTCGCAGGAGACCATCCCGTTCCAGGCGCTGCTGGAGACTCGCAACGGCGCCCGGTTCGCTGAACTAGGGCAGGTGTGATGATGCTTCCGGAACACGACTCGCTAGTTGACCAGACCCGCGGAGTCCTTGCCCGCCTCGGCGTGGCCGAGCTGCCCGCCGGCGACGATCTGATCGTCCGCTCCCCCATCACCGGCGGCGAGCTGGCCCGGCTTTCGGCGAATACGCCGGCCGAGGTCGCCGAGATCGTCGGACGCGCGCACGAAGCGTTCCAAGCCTGGCGGCTGGTGCCCGCACCGGTTCGCGGGGCGTTCGCCCGTGAGCTGGGCGAATTGCTCCGCCAGCACAAGGATGATCTCGGCACCTTGGTGTCGATCGAGGCGGGCAAGATCCGCTCCGAGGGGCTGGGCGAGGTGCAGGAGATGATCGACATCTGCGACCTCGCCGTGGGGCTGTCCCGGCAGCTGTTCGGGCTGACGATCGCCTCCGAGCGGCCCGGCCACCGGATGATGGAGCAGTGGCACCCGCTCGGCGTCGTGGGCATCATCAGCGCGTTCAACTTCCCGGTGGCCGTGTGGTCGTGGAACGCCGCGCTGGCGTTCGTCTGCGGCGATCCGGTGGTGTGGAAGCCGTCGGAGAAGACGCTGCTCACAGCGCTCGCGTGCCAAGCCCTGGTGGCCGAGGCGGCGCGCCGCGTCGGTGCCCCTGAGGCGATCAGCTCGGTGGTGCTGGGAGGGCCCGCCGTGGGTGAGGCACTCGTCGACGACGCACGGGTCGCGCTGATCAGCGCGACCGGATCCACCCGGATGGGCCGGGCGGTGGCGCCGCGGGTGGCCGGGCGGTTCGGGCGGCTGCTTCTCGAGCTGGGCGGCAACAATGCCTCGATCGTTACGCCGTCCGCCGACCTGGATGTCACGGTGCGCGGCATCGTCTTCTCCGCGGCCGGCACGGCGGGTCAGCGCTGCACCAGTCTGCGCCGGGTGATCGCGCACTCCGCGATCGCGGACGAGCTGGTGGCCCGGATCCGCTCCGCCTACGAGTCGCTGCCCATCGGCTCGCCGCTGGAGTCGGGCACCCTGGTCGGACCGCTCATCGACGAGGGCGCATTGGAGGCATTCACCACCGCGCTGGGCAAGGCGGCCGCCGACGGAGGCGAGCTTGTAACCGGCGGTTCGCGCGTGCTGGCGTCCGAGGCGCCGGACGCGTACTACGTCCAGCCCGCGTTGGTACGCATGCCGGCGCAGACGGACATCGTCCGCGCCGAGACGTTCGCGCCCATCCTGTACATCCTGACCTACGACGACTTCGACGAGGCGGTGGCGTTGCACAACGACGTCCCGCAGGGGTTGTCGTCGTCGATCTTCACGTTGAACATGCAGGAGGCGGAGCGGTTTCTCGCTGCGGACGGATCCGACTGCGGCATCGCCAACGTGAATGTCGGCCCGTCGGGAGCGGAAATCGGCGGCGCGTTCGGCGGCGAGAAGGAGACCGGCGGCGGTCGCGAGTCCGGCTCGGACGCCTGGAAGGCGTACATGCGCCGGGCGACGAATGCGGTCAACTACTCGAGCGAGCTGCCGCTGGCGCAGGGCGTCGAGTTCGGCTGAGCAGCGGGCTTCAGGCGCCGATGCGCCGAGCAGCCACCTCGATCCGCTCGTCGGGGGCCACGGCGGCCACTCGAAAGAACCCCGCCGACCGGGCGCCGTAGAACTCCCCTGGCGAGACGACGATGCCGGTCTTGGCGGCGATGTCGTGCGCGGCGGCCCAGGCGCTGCCGTCCGGCGCAGGCGCCCAGAGGTAGAACGCGCCGCCCGGCAGCGGCGCGTCATAGCCGGCCGCCTTCAGCACCTGCTGCAGCCGCTGCAGCCTTCGCAGGTAGCGGGCACGCTGTGCCTCGACGTGCGTGTCGTCGTCCAGGGCGATGACCGCGGCTGCCTGCACGGGCCCTGCCGGCATCAGTCCGGCGTGCTTGCGCACCTCGCGCAGGTAGTGCACGAGGTCGGCGTCGCCGGCGTAGAAGCCGATACGTGCGCCGGCGAAATTGTCCCGCTTCGACAGCGAATGGACCGCCAGGACTCCGTCGCCGCCGGTCGCAAGGACGGTCGCCCGCGAGCCGTGCCAGACGAACTCGGCATAGCACTCGTCGGAAAGCACGGTGACGCCGCGGTCGCGGCCCCAGCGTGCCGCCGCATCGAGGTCGACCAGCTCGCCGGTCGGGTTGGCCGGCGAGTTGACCCACAGGCACAGCGCCCGTTCGGCATCGCGCTCGTCGATGTCAGCCACGACGCGGTACGGCACCGGCCGGCAGCCGGCGAGGATCGCGCCCATCTCGTACGTCGGGTAGCTGATCGCCGGGTAGAGCACGGTGTCGCGCGACGGTTCGCGCAGCCGCAGGTACTGGGGCACGGACGCCACGAACTCCTTGGTGCCGACACACGCCGCAAGCTGCGTGCTCGGGTCGACGTCGACGCCGAATCGGCGGGTGATCCAGCGCGCCGCGGCCTCGCGGAAAGCCGGAGAGCCGATCGACGACGGGTAGGCCCGGGCGTCGTCCGCCGCGGATAGTGCCGCGATCACCTCTGCCGGCGCCGGGTCACACGGCGTGCCGATCGACAGGTTGATCGCGCCACCGGGGTGCTGCTCCGCGATCGCGATTACGTCACCTAGGCGCTCGTACGGGTACGGGGGCGGAACAAAGCCGGTCATCGCGCTTCCTTGTCGAGTAGTTCGGCCAGATGGATCGCGCGCCGTCCCGCCAGCTGGTCGAGCTGGGTACGGCAGGAGAACCCGTCGGCGAGCACGATCGCGTCGCCGGAGGCGGCGCGGACCGCAGGCAGCAGGGCGGTCTCGGCGACGGCCACCGACACGTCGTAGTGGCCGCGCTCGACGCCGAAGTTGCCGGCCAGCCCGCAGCATCCGCTCACTGCGCGAATGCTCGCTCCGGCGTCGGCGAGCAGCTCCGCGTCGGCGTTCCAGCCCAGGACTGCGCGGTGGTGACAGTGCGGCTGCGCGACACCGTGCACGTCGTCGAGCCGGGGCGGCACCCAGCCATCAGTGCCACGCAGCAGCTCCGCCAGCGTCGTCGTCGCGGCCCGCACACGGATGGCGCGCGGATCGCCGGGCAGCAGCCCGACGAGGTCAGAACGCAGCACGGCTGTACAGGACGGCTCCAGTCCCACGATCGGAACATCGCCGTGTGCCGCCAGCGCGTCGAGGGACCTCCGCAGCTGACGGCGGGCACCGTCGAGCTGCCCGGTCGATATCCACGTGAGCCCACAGCACACGGGCTTCGCCGTGATCCGTACTGAGTACCCGGCGCGCTCCAGCACCCGGACCGCCGCCTGCCCGACGCCGGGCGTGAAGTGGTCCGTGAACGTATCCACCCACAGCAGCACGGGCGCGCCCGGGGCAGGCGTGCGCTCGGCAAACCAGGCGCGGAACGTATGCGGCGCGAACTCCGGCAAGGGCCGGCGGAGGTCGATACCGCCCAACCGCTTCGCGATCCGCTCCAGCCTGCGCCGCCGCAGCGCGGCGTTGCTCAGGCGCGGCATGTGCGAGGCGAGCCGCGCCCAACGCGGCAGCCAGCCCAGCGCGTAGTGCGCCGCCGGCCGTGGCCGCCGCCGGTACCGCTGGTACAGCACCTCGGCCTTGTACGTGGCCATGTCGACCCCCGCCGGGCAGTCCGACGAGCATCCCTTGCAGGACAGGCACAGATCCAGCGACTCGGCCAGCTCGGGCGAATCCCAACCCCGGACGAGTGAGCCGTTCGCGAGTTCCTGGAGCACCCGCGCCCGCCCCCGCGTGGAGTCCTTCTCGTCACGAGTCGCCAGGTAGGACGGGCACATCACGCCGCCCGTGTCGGCCCGGCACTTCCCCACCCCCACGCAGCGGTGCACAGCCGTGCTGAGATCCGCGTCGTCGTGCGGATACGCGAAGCCGAGCCGGGTAATGGGCCGCGCTGCCGGTACACGCAGGTCGGCGTCGAGCGGCGCGGGGCGCACGATGACACCCGGATTCAACAAGTCGTCCGGGTCGAACGCGTGCTTGATCGCGGCGAACGTCTCGATGGCCGCGGGCGTGTACATGTCGGGCAGCAGCTCACCACGCGCCCGCCCGTCACCGTGCTCGCCGGACATGGAGCCGCCATAGCCGCCGACCAGGCGCGCCGCGTCCACGACGAACTCCCGCAGCACGGACGGCCGCGACGCCAGCGGAAAGTCGATACGGGCGTGTACGCAGCCGTCGCCGAAGTGCCCGTACACCAAGCCGTCCACCCCGTGCTGCCGCATCAACGCGGCGAACTCGCGCAGGTACGCACCGAGCTTCTCCGGTGGGACGGCAGCGTCTTCCCAGCCGGGCCAGGCGGGCGTGCCTGCCGGCGTGCGGCCCGCCAGCCCGGCGCCGTCCTCGCGCATCCGCCATGCGGCCCGGGCCGCAGCGCCGGCGACCACGACCGAATCGAGGCAACCGGCGTCGGCGATCAGCGCGTGCGCGGCGGACACGGCCTCGGCCGTGGTGTCGCCGGCCGTCTCGGCGAACAGCCACCCGCTGCCGCGCGGCAGATCCGGGACCGTGCCGCGGCGCGCCTTCACGACATCGGCAAGGCGGGCGTCGAGACCTTCCAGCGCGACGGGGCGGAGTGGCAACAACCCGGGCGCTGCCTCCGCGGCGGAGGCAAGGTCGGGGTAGCCGAGCACGGCGAGCGCCGTGAAACGCGGCGTCGCCGCGAGACGCACGGTCGCCCGTGTGATCACGCCGAGCGTGCCCTCGGTGCCGACCAGAAACTTCGCGAGGTCCGCGCCGTTCTCGGGCAGCAGGTGCTCCAGCGCGTAGCCGGACGCCTGCCGGGTGAACCGGCCGAACTCGGTGCGGATCACCGCCAACCGGGAACGAACCAGGGCGCTCACGGCGGTCGGAACGCGGTCGATGCGCGTGCCGTCGCCCGCCAGGACGTCCAGCGCGACGACGTTGTCGGCCGTGCGACCGTACGCCAGCGCACGGGCGCCGCACGCGTTGTTCCCCAGCGACCCGCCGACGGTGGCGCGCGCGTGCGTGGATGGGTCGGGGCCGAAGCGCAATCCGTGGGGTGCTGCCGCGGCCGTGACCTCGTCCAGCACCACGCCCGGTTCGACCGTTGCCGTACCCGCGTCGGGGTCGACGGACAGCACCCGGTTCAAGTGCCGCGAGAAATCCATCACGAGCCCGGAGCCGACGGCGTTTCCCGCGATCGACGTCCCGGCGCCGCGCGCGGTCACAGGCACTCCCTGCGCCCGGCACGTCGCCAGCGCTGCGGCAACCTCGTCGGCGTGCCTCGGGAAGGCCACGGCAGCGGGCACGACCCGGTAATTCGAGGCGTCCGACGAGTACTCGGCGCGCCGCCGCGTCGAGGTGTCGACCTCGGCGACTCCCGCCCGGCGCAGCGCGTGCGCGAGTTCGCTCAATCTTCGAACCTCCTTCCCGCCCCGGGGTCGGGTCGTCGGTCCGAGCGCACCTTCGGTGCGCGTTCCTGGTTCGCTCCGCAAGCGTCGCTCACGGGCCCATTCTCGCGTGTGAGCGTCAGCGCACCCCACGGGGACGGAACTGGACGCTGATGCGCGGGCCGACCGGTCGCGCTGTCTTGGGTATGGAGTGCTCCCACGTCCGCTGGCAACTGCCGCCCATCACGAGCAGATCACCGTGGCCGACGTCGAATCGCAGGCTTGGCGCGCCGCCACCCCGGGGGCGCAAACGCAGCGCCCGCGGCTCACCCACTGAGACGATCGCGACGATGGTGTCCTGGGTGCTTCCGCGCCCGATGCGGTCGCCGTGCCAGGCCACGCTGTCGGAGCCGTCGCGGTAAAGGCACAGCCCCGCCGTGCGAAACGGTTCCCCGAGCTCCATGGCGTAGTGCTCGTCAAGTGCCCGTTTTGCCTCGTCGAGCGCGGGGTCGGGCAGCGGTTCGTCCTCGTCGTAGAAGCACACCAAGCGCGGGACGTCGACGACCCTCTCGTACATCGGACGCCGCTCAGCGCGCCACGGCAC
>JBKPQY010000119.1:0-8196 GCA_046734315.1 Actinomycetota bacterium
GCTCACCCTGCGCCGCCTCGCCCCGGCGCTGCGCCACTGGGCCGACCTGGCCGGGCCGCGACGCGTGCTGCTGGCCGGTCCGCGCTCGTTCTGCGCCGGCGTCGAGCGCGCGATCGACATCGTCGAGCAGGCGCTGCGCCGCTATCCACGTCCGGTGTACGTGCGGCGCCAGATCGTCCACAACGCGCACGTCGTCGCCGCCCTGCAGAGCCAGGGCGCGGTATTCGTCGACGAGCTCGACGAGGTGCCCGACGGCACCACCGTGGTGTTCAGCGCGCACGGTGTCGCGCCGGCGGTGCGTGCGGAGGCCGCGCGCCGCAACCTGCGGGTCGTGGACGCCACCTGCCCGTTGGTGGCCAAGGTGCACACGGAGGCGCGGCGTTTCCTGGGTCGCGGCGACAGCGTGTTGCTTATCGGCCACAACGGTCACGACGAAACGGAAGGCACGCTCGGCGAGGGAAAGATCCAGCTGGTGCAGACCCCCGAGGAGGCGGAGCGGGTCGACCTGCCCGATCCGACGAAGGTCGCGTTCCTGACCCAGACGACGCTTGCCGTAGAGGAGGCGAACAAGGTCGTCAACGTGCTGCGCCGGCGGTTCCCGCTCATCGAATCGCCGCCCACCGAGGACATCTGCTATGCCACCACCAACAGGCAGGATGCCGTGCGCGCCATCGCCGGCGACGCCGACCTCGTGCTCGTGCTCGGCTCGCAGAACTCTTCCAACTCGCTGCGGCTGGTCGAGGTCGCGCAGCGTTCCGGCACGCGGGCGCACCTGGTCGACGACGCCGGTGGCATCCTGCCCGAGTGGATCGAGCAGGCCGGCACTATCGGCATCACGGCCGGGGCATCCGCCCCGCCACATCTCGTGGACGAAGTCATCGGCATGCTGCGCGCGCTCGGGCCGGTTGAGGTGGACGAGCGGGTCGTCACCCACGAAGACATCAAGTTCACGCTCCCGAAGGAGGTTGCCGACTGATGGCGCCTCACCACCGAACCGCTCGCGGTCGAGCCGCAGCTAAGGAGAACTGACCCGATGCCCATCCCCCTGCGCCAGTCGGCGCGGATCGGCTGGTACTTGTTCAACCAGAAGGTGCACAAGCGGGAGAAGTTCCCGCTGATCGTGGAGCTGGAACCGCTGTTCGCGTGCAATCTCGCGTGCCCCGGCTGCGGAAAGATTCAGCACCCGCACGAGATCCTGCGCCAGCGCATGCCGGTGGAGCAGGCAGTCGCGGCGATCGAGGAGAGCGGTGCGCCGATGGTGTCGATCGCCGGTGGTGAGCCGCTCATGCACCCGCAGATCGACGTCATGGTCCGCGAGTTGAACAAGCGGAAGAAGTACGTCTACCTGTGCACCAACGCCGAGCTGGTGCGCAAGCGGTGGGACAGGTTCAACTTCACGCCCTCGCCGTACCTCGCTTTCGCGATCCACGTCGACGGGCTGCGTGAACGCCACGACCAGGCCGTCGACAAGCAAGGCGTGTTCGACGAGGCCGTTGCCGCGATCGAGTTCCTGAAGGAGAAGGGCTTCCGGGTAACCACGAACTCGACGTTCTTCAACACCGACACGCCGCAGACGATCATCGATGTGCTGAACTTCCTCAACGACGAGGTCAAGGTCGACAGCATGATGCTGTCGCCCGCGTACGCCTACGAGAAGGCGCCCGACCAGGATCACTTCCTCGGCGTCGAGGAGACGCGCGAGCTGTTCCGCAAGGCGTTCGCCAACGGCAACCGCAAGCGGTGGCGGCTCAACCACTCGCCGCTGTTCCTCGACTTCCTCGAGGGCAAGGTCGATTTCCAGTGCACGGCGTGGGGCATCCCGTCGTACTCGCTGCTCGGCTGGCAGCGGCCGTGCTACCTCATGGCCGACGGTTACGTGAAGACGTACAAGGAGCTCGTCGAAACCACCGACTGGGACAAGTACGGACGCGGCAAGGACCCGCGGTGCAACAACTGCATGGCCCACTGCGGCTATGAGCCGACGGCCGTTCTTGCCACGATGGGGTCGCTCAAGCAGAGCCTGCGTGCGCTTCGGGAGCAGACCTGACCTGACGAGGTTTCCGCCGGCCGCATCGAAGAGTAAGTTCAGGCAATAAACAATCTCGGAGATGATGGGGTGGTCGGCATGAGCGTGCAACCGACGCGGGCGGACAAGTTCAGCTTCGGGCTGTGGACGGTCGGCTGGCAGGCCCGGGACCCGTTCGGAGACGCGACCCGTGCGCCGCTGGACCCGGTCGAGTCGGTACACCGGCTCGCCGAGCTCGGTGCCTACGGGGTGACGTTCCACGACGACGACGTGGTGCCGTTCGGATCATCGGACAGCGAGCGGGAAAAGCACCTGGAGCGCTTCCGCGCCGCGCTCGACGAGACGGGACTGATCGTCCCGATGGTGACCACGAACCTGTTCACCCATCCGGTGTTCAAGGACGGCGGGTTCACCAGCAACGACCGCTCGGTGCGGCGCTTCGCGCTGCGCAAGGTCGCCCGCAACGTCGACCTCGCGGCATCGCTGGGCGCGCGCACATTCGTGATGTGGGGTGGCCGGGAGGGCGCGGAATCCGACGCCGCCAAGGACGTGCGGGCCGCTCTGGATCGCTATCGCGAGGCCGTCGACACGCTCGCGTCCTACGTCAAGGAGCAGGGCCACGACCTGCGCTTCGCGCTTGAGCCGAAGCCGAACGAGCCGCGCGGCGACATACTGCTGCCGACGGTCGGCCATGCGCTGGCGTTCATCGCGGAGCTCGAACACGGCGACATCGTCGGGCTGAACCCCGAAGTGGGCCACGAGCAGATGGCCGGGCTGAACTTCGTGCACGGCATTGCCCAGGCGCTGTGGGCCGGCAAGCTGTTCCACATCGACCTGAACGGGCAGCGCAGCATCAAGTTCGACCAGGACCTCATCTTCGGGCACGGCGACGTGTTCAACGCGTTCTTCCTCGTCGACCTGCTCGAGAACGGCCTCGACGGCGCCCCCGCGTACGACGGCCCCCGCCACTTCGACTACAAGCCGTACCGCACCGAGGACATGAACGGGGTGTGGGCGTCGGCCGCGGCGAATATGCGCACCTACCTGCTGCTGCGGGAGCGGACCAAGGCGTTCCGGTCCGACCCCGAGGTTCGCGAGGCATTGGACGTGACCGGCGTGACGTCGCTGCGCGAGCCGACGCTCGGCCCGGGGGAGACGCTCGCCGACCTCATGAAAGACCGCAGCGCGTTCGAGGACTTCAACCCGGACGTCGCCGGCGCGCGGGGCTACGGCGTCGCCCGACTGAATCAGCTCGCCTTGGAGCACGTGCTGGGCGCTCGGTGATCGCCCCGGCACCAGCCGCCCCAGCAGGCCAGCACACCGTCCGGCGGCACAACCTCGCGCTGGTGCTCGGTGCAGTTGCCGCCGCCGGACGCAGCACGCGGGCCCGGGTCGCTGACGCGACCGGCCTGACCCGGGCCACCGTCTCCGTGCTGGCCGACCAGCTGCTGGCCGCCGGATTGCTCGACGAGCTCGACCCGGACCGGGGCGTGCCGGGGCGGCCGGGCAACCCGTTGCGGCTGAACCCTGGTGGCCCTGGTGGGCTCGGCGTCGAGGTGAACGTTGACTACCTCGCCGCCTGTGTCGTCGGCCTGGACGGGACGGTGCGCGCGCAGCACGTGATGGCGTTCGACGCCCGGGCGGCCGCCCCGGGGGTGGCGCTGCGCCGCGTCGCGCGCCTGGCGGAGCGAGCCCGCGCCGACGCCGGTGTCTCGATCGCCGGGACCGTCTTGGCCCTGCCCGGGCTGGTCGATCACGCGGGAGTCCTGCGCCGGGCGCCGAACCTGCCGAGCTGGGACGGCGTCGCGGTCGCCGAGATGCTTGGCGCGCTACTGGGAACCGCCGTCGGCGCGGGCAACGAGGCGAACCTTGCCGCGCTGGCCGAGGCCACGGCCACGGGCCTGCGGGACTTCGTCCACGTGTCCGGCGAGGTCGGCGTCGGCGGAGGTGTGGTGCGCGACGGCCGGCTCTACACCGGGGTGGGCGGTTTCGCAGGGGAGCTGGGGCACGTCGTCGTCGACCCGGACGGTCCGCCGTGCAGCTGCGGTGGCGCCGGATGCTTGGAGCAGCTGGCCGGCCTGGACGCCCTGCTCGGTGCCGCCGGCGTCCAGGGCGTGGACGAGCTCGTGGCCGGGGCGACCGACCCGGTGCCGCGGGCCGCACTCGAGCGTGCGGGGCGGGCGCTGGGCATCGCGCTCGCCGGCACGGTGAACCTGCTCGACGTGCGTGAGGTCGTACTCGGCGGGGTGCACGCCCGCTTGGCCCGGTGGCTCACCGGCGCGCTGGAGTCCGAGCTGGATCGCCGGGTCGTCAGCCGTCAGCTGGCACCCGTGCGCGTCCATGTCTCGGAGCTAGGGCCGTACGCCGCGGTACGCGGCGCGGCCGGCTCGGTGGTGTCGCGCGTGGTAGCGGATCCGCTCAGCGTGTACTGACCCGCGGTGGCAGGCACCCGGTGTCCCTCACCCCCGTGATCTTGGAGATCTGGTCGTTATTCAGCCATAAGTCTAAGATCATCCGGACTTTGGGGCGCCAGGGCTGCGCGAACGCTGGGCCGTCAGCCCCGGCGCAGGGCCCGCTTTGCGCCGGTGCGGGCGCACGAGTACTCTTGGCACGCGGACCCGGAGCGATCCGGGTCGTCGTCCTGTGCCCGCAGAGCGGCGTACCGGCCACGCCGGCGTCGTATGCGGCACGGCTCACCGTCCGGACCGGCGAGTCTCGCCGGGCTGGCCTGCAGGAAGGGGTGCGACACGCCCGACCTCGGGGACCGGTGAGGGCGAGTATCACCCAGGCACCACGCAGGCACACCACGACCGCACCCGGCTAGCCATTCGACACGATTCGACACCGATTCGAGACAGGGAGATTGCAGGCCGCATGCCTACGATCCAGCAACTGGTCCGCAAGGGCCGCCAGGACAAGATCGGGAAAGCGAAGACGCCCGCACTCAAGGGCTCTCCGCAGCGTCGTGGCGTCTGCACGCGGGTGTACACGACGACGCCGAAGAAGCCGAACTCGGCGCTGCGCAAGGTTGCCCGGGTCCGGCTGACGAGTGGCATCGAGGTCACGGCCTACATCCCGGGCGTCGGCCACAACCTCCAGGAGCACTCGATCGTGCTGGTTCGTGGCGGACGGGTGAAGGACCTGCCCGGCGTCCGGTACAAGATCATCCGTGGCTCGCTGGATACCCAGGGGGTACGCGGCCGCAAGCAGGCACGCAGCCGGTACGGCGCGAAGCGGGAGAAGGGGTAAAACGCTATGCCACGCAAGGGCCCGGCGCCCCAGCGTCCGCTGGTGGTCGACCCGGTTTACGACTCGCCGATCGTCACGCAGTTGGTGAACAAGGTGCTGCTGCGCGGCAAGCGGTCGACGGCCCAGCGCATCGTGTACGGCGCCCTGGAGGGCTGCCGCGAGAAGACTGGCACCGACCCGGTCGTCACGCTCAAGCGCGCGCTCGACAACGTCAAGCCCACCCTCGAGGTGAAGAGCCGTCGCGTCGGCGGTGCCACGTACCAGGTGCCCGTCGAGGTGAAGGCTCCCCGCAACACCACCCTCGCGCTGCGCTGGCTGGTCGGCTACGCCCGGCAGCGCCGCGAGAAGACGATGACCGAGCGGCTCATGAACGAGCTGCTCGACGCCAGTAACGGCCTGGGCGCGAGCGTCAAGCGCCGCGAGGACACGCACAAGATGGCCGAGTCCAACCGCGCCTTCGCCCACTACCGCTGGTAACAAAAGCCACAAGCTAGAGAAGGAACCATGGCCAGCAACGCCGAACTCGCCAGGACCCGCAACATCGGGATCATGGCGCACATCGACGCGGGCAAGACCACGACGACCGAGCGCATCCTGTTCTACACCGGGATCACCTACAAGATCGGCGAGGTCCACGACGGCGCCGCCGTCATGGACTGGATGGAGCAGGAGCAGGAGCGCGGCATCACGATCACGTCCGCGGCGACAAAGTGCACGTGGAAGGGTCACACGATCAACCTGATCGACACGCCCGGACACGTCGACTTCACCGTCGAGGTCGAGCGCAACCTGCGCGTTCTCGACGGCGCGATCGCCGTGTACGACGGGGTGGCCGGCGTCGAGCCGCAGACCGAGACCGTCTGGCGGCAGGCGGACAAGTACCACGTCCCGCGCATGTGCTTCGTCAACAAGATGGACCGCACCGGCGCCGACTTCTTCCGCTGCGTGCAGATGATGGTCGAGCGGCTGGGCGCCAGTCCGCTCGTGCTGCAGCTCCCGATCGGAACCGAAGCAGACTTCGTCGGGGTCGTCGACCTGCTGGGCATGCGCGCCCTGGTGTGGCGCGGCGAGACCAAGAAGGGCGAGGACTACACCGTCGAGGAGATTCCCGCCGACCTCGCCGATCAGGCGAACGAGTGGCGCGAGAAGCTGATCGAGACGCTCGCCGAGAACGACGAGCAGATCCTCGAGGCCTATCTCGGTGGCGAGGAGCTGTCTGTCGAGACGCTCAAGGCGGCGATCCGTCGCGCCACGATCGCAGGCCAGCTCAACCCGGTCCTGGCCGGCTCGGCCTTCAAGAACAAGGGCGTACAGCCGCTGCTTGACGCCGTCGTCGACTACCTGCCCTCGCCGCTGGACGTGCCGCGCGTCGACGGGCTGCTGATGGACGGCGTCACGGAGGCGCACCGCACGGCCGACGAGACCGAGCCGCTGTCGGCGCTCGCGTTCAAGATTGCCACTGACCAGCACCTGGGCAAGCTCACTTACGTGCGCGTCTACTCCGGCGTGCTCGACAACGGTTCGCAGGTCCTCAACTCGACGAAGGACCGCAAGGAGCGCATCGGCAAGATCTACCAGATGCACGCGAACAAGCGGGAGGAGCTGCCGCGGGCCGGCGCCGGCGACATCATCGCCGTAGCCGGGCTGAAGCAGACGACGACGGGTGACACCCTGGCCGACCCGCAGAAGCCCATCGTCCTGGAGTCGATGACGTTCCCCGACCCGGTCATCTACGTGGCTATCGAGCCGAAGACGAAGAGCGACCAGGAGAAGCTCGGCACTGCTATCCAGAAGCTCGCCGAGGAGGACCCGACCTTCCAGGTGCGCACCGACGACGAAACCGGGCAGACAATCATCTCCGGAATGGGCGAGCTGCACCTGGAGATCCTGGTCGACCGGATGCGCCGCGAGTTCAAGGTCGAGGCCAACGTCGGCAAGCCGCAGGTGGCCTATCGGGAGACGATCCGGCGCACTGTCGGCAAGGAGGAGTACACCCACAGAAAGCAGACAGGTGGCTCGGGGCAGTACGCGAAGGTGGTCGTCAAGCTCGAACCGCTGGCGATGACTCCGGACGGCCCCAGCTACGAGTTCGCCAACGAGGTCACCGGCGGGCGGGTGCCCAGGGAGTTCATCCCGTCGGTCGACGCCGGCGCTCAGGAAGCCATGCAGTACGGCGTCCTGGCCGGCTACCCGCTGGTCGGCCTGAAGCTCACGCTGCTCGACGGCCAGTACCACGAGGTCGACTCGTCGGAGATGGCGTTCAAGATCGCCGGCTCAATGGCGTTCAAGGCGGCGGCGCGCAAGGCGCAGCCGGTGCTGCTGGAGCCGATGATGGCCGTCGAGGTCACCACGCCCGAGGAGAACATGGGCGACGTGATCGGCGACCTCAACTCCCGGCGTGGCCAGATCCAGGCGATGGAAGAACGAGGTGGAGCGCGTCTGGTGAAGGCACTGGTGCCGCTGTCGGAGATGTTCGGCTACGTCGGCGACCTGCGGTCAAAGACCCAGGGCCGGGCGAGCTACACAATGCAATTCGACTCCTACGCCGAGGTTCCGGGGAACGTGGCCAAGGAGATCATCGCCCGGGCAACCGGCGAGTAAGACCCTAGAAACCCAAGAGAGGGAGTACCAGAAGTGGCGAAGGCGAAGTTCGAGCGGACCAAGCCGCACGTCAACATCGGCACCATCGGTCACATCGACCATGGCAAGACGACGCTCACGGCTGCCATTACGAAGGTCCTGCACGACAAGTACCCGGACGTCAACCCGTTCACGCCGTTCGACGCGATCGACAAGGCGCCGGAGGAGAAGCAGCGCGGCATCACGATCTCCATCGCGCACGTCGAGTACCAGACCGAGAAGCGGCACTACGCGCACGTCGACTGCCCGGGGCACGCGGACTACATCAAGAACATGATCAC
>JBKPQY010000120.1:0-9425 GCA_046734315.1 Actinomycetota bacterium
CCGGTCTGGCGCGAGACGCCGTTCTTCACGGCCCGCGAGCGCGCCGCGCTCGAACTCGCCGAGGCAATGACCCGACTGGCTGACCACCCCGTCGCGGACGAGATCATCGACGGCGCCGCCGCGCACTACTCCGAGCGCGAACTTGCGGAGCTGATCTGGGTGATAACCGTGATCAATGCTTGGACCCGACTCGGCGCCACAGCCCGGCCCTGGCCGCTGACCTGACCAGCCAACCGATGTCCTCGACTGAGCGCGGAGCGTTAGGTATGAACAGTGTCCCCGACCAGGAGCATCGCGTGCCGTCGGCAGGGCGTTTCGACACCGAGGCGACCCTCTTGGCGGCAGGCGCCGACCGTTCCGCGCTCGCCAGGGCGCCTCGCCGCGGCGCCGGTTTGCCCGTTCCCGGCGGCACGCGTACCCGCGCCGACCTGCCGTGCCAGATACATGATCCGGACCTTTGGTTCGCCGACGCTCCGGACGACCTTGAACGCGCGAAAGTGCTGTGTCGGGACTGCCCCGCGCAGCTCGCCTGTCTGACCGGCGCCATCGAGCGCCGCGAGCCGACCGGCGTCTGGGGCGGCCAGATCCTCGACAGAGGCGTGATCGTCACGCACAAGCGGCCGCGGGGCCGTCCCCGCAAAGGCAGCCCCATGCCACAGCGACCACCGGCGGCGTGGTACCCGCCGGCTGCCCCGGCGGCCTCGACTCCGCGCCGGCCGCCAAGCACCGACGGAAGTCGACGCGATGTCGAAGGCGCCGCCTAGCGATCACGGGAGAAGCTCATTGCGGACACGAGCCAGAACCCGTGTACGACGACCCGGTCGCTGCGGCCGGACGCCGCTCGCCCCGTCAACGGATCCGCCGGCAGCACGATCGAAGCACGGCTCAGGCACAACTCGTTGACAGCAAACCCCTACTGTCGCCTGAGAAGTTGGTGATACGCAGGTATCAGAACGAGCGTCTGAGCGTTCTATGTTCTGCAACGGCCGAACGGCGTACTTAAGGGTTCGAATCCCTGGCGGCCACAGGGTTGGACGATGGTTGGTCGCTCCAATGATCGCGCACCCTAGTCGTGCTACCCGATCCTGTCAGGGCGACTGGCAGGATCACCTAGCGGCAGTGCCCGTTGGATTCGGGCCACGACGGTCAGGCTGAGGGGTACACACCAGCGTTCGAGTCGCTGGCAGCCTACGCAGCGACGTCAGCCACGCGCCCAAACTAGAGCCCTCGCCTAAGACGACTCCGCGCCCACGCCGAACGGCGGGGCCGCGCGTGTAGCGGCGTCGGGGTCGGCGACTAGCGTCGCGCCTGTCCGAAGTCGTTGTGCCGGTGGTGTCCCCTGCGCCGTTGCTTGTTCGTCGTGCCAAATGAGCGCCGATTGCCCCGGAGGTTGTGATGCAGTACGCACTGTTGATCTACGCCGAGTCCGGCTACGTCGAGGCGCTGTCGGATGCGGAGCGGGAGGCGGCCTATGCAGAGTTTGCCGCCTTGAACGACGATGCCCGCTGCGTTGACGCGGCGCAGCTGCATCCGGTGGAGACGGCGACCTGCGTGCGGGTCGCCGGTGGCCGGACGTTGGTGACCGACGGCCCGTTCGCCGACACCAAGGAGGTCCTCGGCGGGCTCTTCCTCATGGAGGCGGCGAATCTGGATGAGGCGATCGAGCTGGCCGCGCGCATCCCGGCTGCCCGGTTCGGTGGTGTCGTCGAGGTCAGGCCGGTGGTGGCGCGCTGAGCTCACTGGAGGAGGTCTTTCGCGACGAATGGGGCCGGGTGCTGGCCTCGCTGGTCGGGTTCCTCGGCGAATTCGACAAGGCCGAGGAAGCCGCGCAGGAGGCGTTCGCGATCGCGGCGGCGCGCTGGCCCGCATCGGGTATGCCGGACAACCCGGGTGCCTGGCTGGTCACGACAGCCCGCAACCGGGCGATCGACCGCATCCGCCGGGAACGCACCCTGGCCGACAAGATCCATCTGCTGCCTGTGCCGGAGGCCACCGTGGACGAATACGACGACACTGTGATCAAGGACGAACGGCTTGAGCTGATCTTCACCTGCTGCCACCCGGCGCTGCCGCTGGACGGGCAGGTCGCGCTCACCCTGCGCGCCCTCGGCGGCCTGGCCACCGTCGAGATCGCGCGCGCGTTCCTGGTCTCCGAACAGACCATGAAGCGGCGCCTGTCCCGCGCCAAGGGCAAGATCAAGGCGACGGGGATCCCGTTCGCGGTTCCCGACGCGCGCCTGCTGCCCGACCGCCTCGACGCGGTGCTGGCCGTCATCTACCTGATCTACAACGAGGGTTACAGCGGCCGGGTCGACCTCGGCGCCGAAGCCATCCGCCTCGGGCAGCTGCTCGCCGCCCTCATGCCGGACCAGCCCGAAGCGCACGGGCTACTCGCACTGATGATGATCCACCACGCGCGCCGGCGGGCCCGGTTCTCGGGCGAGGATCTCGTGCTGCTCGACGATCAAGACCGCTCGTTGTGGGACTCAGACCAGATCGCAGCAGGACGGGCCGCGCTCGACCGGGCGATCGCGCTCGGGGGACGCGGGCCATACGTCACCCAGGCAGCAATTGCCTCGCTACAGACACGCGAGCCCATCAACTGGCCGCAGATCGCCCAGATGTACCGCCGGCTGGTCGAATTGACCGGCTCCCCCATCGTCGAACTCAACCACGCCGTCGCCGTCGCCCAAGCCGGCGACCCCGCCACCGCACTACAGACGATCGACCGACTCGACCTTTCCACCTATCTCTACTACCACTCCACTCGCGCCGAACTCCTACGACGCCTGGGCCGCCACAGCGAGGCCCGAGCCGCTTACCGTCGCGCCCTCGACCTGGCCACCGCCACCCCCGAGCGGCGATTCCTAACCCGGCGCCTCGAACAACTCTGATCCGCGCCGTCCCTTGGGCGCGCGCTCGTAGGTCGCCGGACGTCCTCTCGCAGACGCGAAGCCGCGGGCATTACCTACGCCGCCTATAACCTATACCCGTAGGGGTACGTACACTAGCTGTCATGAAACTCGAGGAGAACGCGTCCGAGGACGTCGCCCGGCGGCTTCGCAGAGTGGAGGGCCAACTGCGCGGCATCACGAAGATGCTCGAAGAGGGTCGCGACTGCGCCGACATCGTCACGCAACTGGCCGCTGCCAGCAGGGCGCTCGATCGGGCCGGGTTCCGGCTTCTGTCATCGGGCATGCGCCAATGCCTCACCCCGGCCGCCGACGCTGAGCCCGAGCCGATGACCCTGGAGCAGATGGAGAAGCTCTTCCTCAGCCTCGCCTAACCGTCACCCACACCGGCCGACCCTCGGCCGGCTTGATCGATCCTAGATACCCTACCCGGTAATGTAAGGAGTGTTGGTATCACGCGCTACAGGTCGTCGACATCTTCGGGCCCGGCGCACCAGGAATGCTCTCCGTGCTCAGCCCGGTCAGCGAACAGTCACACCCCATGTCCGATTCAGCGATTGACGGCCATGACGTCCGACACATCTGGAATCAGAATCACCAGTAGTCCGTTGAACCAAATACCCACCGGGGTATCACCTGAGTAGCAGAGGAGCACACCCAAATGGCCACAGTCGACCTGACCGTGGATACGTTCGAAAGCACCGTGAGCCGCGACGGCATTACGCTCGTCGACTTCTGGGCCAGCTGGTGCGGCCCGTGCCGCATGTTCGCACCGGTCTTCGGCGCAGCCAGCGATCAGCACCCAGACATCACGTTCGCCAAGGTGGACACCGAGGCAGAACAGCAACTCGCGGCCGCTGCCAACATCCGGTCGATCCCGACACTGATGGCCTTCCGCGATGGTGTCCTGGTGTTCGCGCAGCCCGGAGCACTGCCGGCTGCGGCGCTCGAGCAGGTCATTCAGGCGGTGCGTGACCTGGACATGGACGATCTGCGCCGGCAGATCGAAGCGCAGCAGTCGGCCTCTTCGGCCTAGTCGACCGCCGTCGTCAGCCCGACGTAGGAGCGCGCCCCGCCCTCAGCCAGGGCGCGTATCGGCTGAGGGCCGTCCGGTTCCGGGCCTTTCATCGCCGGTATAGCAGGAACCGCCTGGCGGCCGCGCCGACAAGCAGCGGGAGATCAAGCTGAAGTAGCCAATTCGCCGCGTCGCCTGCGCGGTGCTACGTGACCTGGGGGGTGCGAACCCTTGGCGTCAGGTGATCATGGCAAGGGGCGGCGTGGCGTGGCAGTTGTGGCCTGCGGCAGGTCTGCGGTGGCATCAGCCGATCTCGGCGGCCAGGTCCTGATACGGAGGGACTAGCTCGTCCCAGCGCGCCTCGACGTCGCCGCGTTCACGCCCGGCGATGTGGGCGGCGAGATGTTCGACGTGGATCTGCCAGCCGGCCCCGTAGAAGGCGATCTTGTCCAGGGGCATGCCCCGGACCTCGATGACCAGCATGGTCTGGTCGCCGTCGGCGGTCAGCGTGGCCTCGATGGCCGCGTCGAAAGGCGGCACGCCGCGACCCTTCCGCCATGACTCGTCCGATTCCCTGGTTGTCACCAGCAGCCGACGTGGAGGCTCGCACGCTTCTACGCGCCCGGTCCCGTCCAAGTCATTGGACTCGATATATAGGCGGAACTGTCCGCCCGGGCGCAGGTCGCCTGCTATCTGCCCGTACCAGCGGGCCAAGCGGCCAGGATCGGTGAGGGCCGACCACAAGTCGTCGATATCAGTGTTGTAGCGGTCCTCGATGCGCACGACGCCTTTGCCGTCGGCTGAGCGCAGGCTGCCCAGGATGCGGCCGCCTCCCCGTGTGTTGCTGGTCATCTGGCTCTCCTTCGTTCGCGTTGTCCAGGGCCACCTCGGTGCGCAGGGCATCCAGCCCCGGCCTCGCGTAGGTCAACGTACCAAGATAGTTACGTACCCGTCCAGGTACATAAGGCGACCCGCAGGCCACCTCCCGCAGGGCGGCACGCCCAAGTCGGGTTCCGGCTGTGATCTTGGCCCTACGGCTGAATATCGACCACTGCTCCAAGATCACGCAGCCGTCGCGCTGACAAGCCGCCGCGACGTAACATGGGAGCGGCACAGCAGCGCGCCGCCGGCTCGTCCCCCGAGATGAGCATGAGCAGTCAACCGGACCGTCGCATCTCCCGCCGCACCGCCGCCAAGCCGGACACCCCGGCGAAACACCGGCGGCGGTTCAGCTTGCGCGGCTGGTACCGGCGCTCGCGTCTGCCCGACGAACGGGCCAACCTGCGTGCCGGCGTCGAGGCTACGCACGGCTACCCGTTCGAACCTCGCTTCTAGCGTCCCGCCTGCAGTCGGCGCCGTGCGCTCGCGGGATCGGCCCGCCTGCTCGGTCGTTCGGACCGCCATGTGGAGTCGCGCCCCCTAGTGGCCGGATTCCGCCAGATGTCCGGCCGAAACGGTACAAGGCACCGCCTGCGCGCTTCGTCGATGCAACGACTGTTAGCATTGAGCTGCAACATGTATGCCACGTCCTCGACCTACGGGGGCAATCCACACCGAGGAGCTCTCCGGAATGAACGCCGCGGCATTGTTCGGTGCCGTCTTCTTGGCCTGCATGGTCGAAGCGGTCGAGGCGACGACGATCGTGCTCGCCGCCGGGACGACCCGCGACTGGCGCTCCGCGCTGCGCGGTGTCACCGCGGGGCTCATCGTGCTGGCCGTGATCGTTGCGGCGCTCGGCCCGGCGCTGTCGGCGGTGCCGCTTCGCCCGCTCCGGCTCGTCGTCGGCGGCCTGCTGCTGATCTTCGGCCTGCAATGGCTGCGCAAGGCGATCCTGCGGGCCAGCGGATACAAAGCGCTGCATGACGAAACGCAGATCTACGCCGACGAGGTAGCCGCCGCGCGCGGGGCCGACCACCGCGCCCGGACCGGCATCCCGGACTGGTACGCATTCACCCTCTCGTTCAAGGGGGTCGTGCTCGAAGGGCTCGAGGTGGCATTCATCGCGCTCACGTTCGGCAGCAACCAGCACGACATCCCGCTCGCCGCGATCGCGGCGGTGGCGGCCATCGCAGTGGTCACCGCGACCGCCGTGGCGGTACGCACGCCGCTGGCCCGGGTCCCGGAGAACACCATGAAATTCGCGGTGGGGGTCATGCTGTGCGGCTTCGGCGTCTTCTGGGGCGCCGAGGGTGCCGGAGCGCGATGGCCCGGCTCGGATGCAGCGCTCCTCGTCCTCGTTCCCGCGATCGCGCTGTTTGCGCTCGGCCTGGTGGCCGCGCTGCGCGTGGTGCACCAGCGCCGAGCCGTCGGGCCGGTGCGCAGCCTGGCGGAGGTATCCTGACATGGATCGCGTTCGTGCCTTCGGGCGGTTCTGGTACGACTTCGTCATCGGCGACGACTGGCGCATCGCGGTCGGCGTCGTCGCCGCGCTCGCGATCACCTACGCGGTCAGCACCACCGGCACCAGCGCATGGTGGGTGCTGCCGGTCGCGGTGGCCGTCGTGCTCCCGGCCAGTCTGTGGCTGGTCGTGCGGCGAACCCGCTAGCCGCGCGGGACCTCACCGCAGCTCGGGCTCCTCGGCGTACACCCGCTGCGCATAGGACTCCAGAGCCTCCGCACACTTGCCCAGCGCCTCGACAGCGGCCGCACGTCCCGGCGAGCCGAACACGTCACGCTCCTCCACCCTCGCCAGCCAGTTCACCAGCTTCGCGTGATCGACCTCGTTCTCCTCCAGTTCGGCGAAGCTGAAGTGGAGTGCCGCGAACTCCTTCTCGATACCGGCGAGGAAGTCTTGGCATTTGTCGACGATCTCCTCGTACTCGTCATCGCGCGCCGCCTCGAACGCCGCCCGGATTTCGGCCTCACCCTGCAGCACCGAACACGACAGCAGCACGGCAGACCCGGACATCTCCAGGATCTCGTGGCGCAGCTTGCGCAACGCACGCTCGGCCGCCGTGCTCGCCGGCAACGCCGCCGCGGAGTTCTGCAGATAGATCGCCCCGAGCCCCTTCAGCCGACGCCACACGGCAGACCGCAGCCGCGTCGGCTCGCTCGGAATCCGGTAGATCAGCACCAACCAACCGGCGCTGGCACCCTCTCGCTGGGTCGGCACCCCATCAGTCTGCCGAATGCCGGGCGGTCAGCCTGCCGGCTGACTTGGCGCTGCCCGATTTGCTCATTCTGACCAGGCCCCGCACGCCGCGATCAGGTTGTTACGGGACACAGTCGTCAGCCATCGGTACGGTAAGGGTATCGATTGGGGTGACCCCTAGGAGGTCGCAGATGACCGCAATCGGCCACGACATGAGCCTCGCGCCGTCGGATCGTGGCGTCCAGCTCAGCAAGATGCGGGTGCCGTGGACCCGCGGCGCGACGAGCGGGGTGCTGCTGCTTATTTTCGGAGCCTGGGCGGCAATAGTGCCGTTCATCGGGCCGTACCTCAACTTCGCGTACACGCCGTCGACGAACACGACCTGGGTATGGACCGAGTCACGCGGGTGGTTCGAAGTGGCGCCGGGCGCGGCGGCATTCGTCGGCGGCCTGCTGTTGCTCACGACCACGAATCGTGCGGTCGCGATCTTGGGCAGCTGGCTGGGCATCGCAGGTGGCGCGTGGCTGATCGTCGGCCCGTCGCTCACGGACGTGCTCGACAAGTCGATCGGCACGCCCGATCCCACATCGAGCACCAACGTGCAGGCGCTCGAAGAGCTGTTCTTCTTCTACGGAGTGGGTGCGCTGATCCTCTTCGTTGCGTCCGCCGCGCTGGGGCGGCTTTCCGTCCAGAGCGTCCGTGACGTAGCCGTCGCTGAACGGCGCGCCGCACGTGCCGAGGCCGCCGCACCGGCCACGACGGGTGCTGCGCCGATGGAGGCGGCCGCTGAAGGCGAGCAGTACCCGCCAGGAGCGCCCGAAGCCCCGCCGCGACCACCTACCGCGGGCGAACCACAGAGCCCGTACGGGGCGCCGCCTGGGCAGACGTACCCGCCGTACGAGACACCTCGCGAGTAGCCGACGCAGCGCCTGCCACACGCGTCGTGCCCGATGAGTTCGTGACGCCGGAGCAGTCGTAACGGGCATGACGATTAGGCGTGTGCTCGAAACCGCGGACGTCGACATCGCGTATGACGTCCGCGGTCCGCTGCCGGCCGCCGACGGACGGCCGCCGCTGTTCATGATCGGCCAACCCATGGACGCGAGCGGCTTCGCCACCCTCGCGTCGTACTTCCCGGACCGCACCGTGATCACCTACGACCCACGCGGGCTCGGCCGCAGCGTCCGCAAGGACGACCGGCTCGACAACGTGCCCGAGGTCCAGGCCGAAGACGTGCACGCGGTGATCGGCGCGCTCGGGGTCGGCCCGGTGGAGATGTTCGCCAGCAGCGGCGGTGCGGTGACCGCGCTCGCGCTCGTGGCGGCCTACCCCGACGACGTGACCACGCTCGTCGCCCACGAGCCGCCGCTCATCCCGGCGCTGCCCGACGCCGCCGCGGCGCAGCGGGCCCGCGACGGCTTTCGCGACGTGTACCTGGCCAGGGGGCGCAGTGCCGGGATGGCGGCGTTCATCGCCATGACGTCGTGGCACGGCGAGTTCACCGACGAATACTTCACCCAGCCGGCGCCGGATCCCGCCGCGTTCGGGATGCCGGCCGAGGACGACGGCTCACGTGACGACCCCCTGCTCTCCGACCGGTCCTTGGCGATCAGCAGCTACCGTCCCGACATCGAGGCACTGGCCGCCGCGCCGACGCGCGTCGTGGTCGCGGTGGGCGCGGAGTCGGCCGACACGTTCACCGGTCGCACCGCGGTCGCCACCGCTGAGCAGCTAGGGCAGCAGGCAACCGTGTTCCCCAGTCACCACGGCGGCTTCCTCGGCGGCGATTTCGGATACGCCGGCCAACCCGAAGCCTTCGCCCGTAAGCTGCGCGACGTTCTCAGCACCAACTGATCATCCGACGCGGAGTCAGCCGCCGGCCATTTCGTGATCGAGGTCGGGAACCGTCTCGTCAGCGACGTCCTGCGAACGGGAAAGGCGCCGGCCGAGGCGAAGCGCAGTCGCGGTCACTGTCAGGCAGCCCAGCGCGAGCAGCGCTATCCAGATCCCGCCCGCACCACCTGCGATGAATACCGCGGAGATCATTGGTGAGATCACGAACGCCACCGAGTACATGCCACTCGTCAGCGCATTCGCCCGACCACGTACCTCCTCCGGTGCGATCGCGTTGACCAACGGCGCCATGCTCGGCGCCATGAACGTCTCGCCCAGACCGAACAGGGCGGCAAAGACGAGCACGAGTGCGTTACGTGCAGCCATCGAGCCGGGCAGTGCGCAGAAACCGAACAGCACCCAGGACACGCACCAGATCACCCCCACCGTGGCGACCGCCGAGGTGCGTCGCCGGCCGCGCAGCAACCGCAAGACCGGCAACTGCGCCAGCACGATCAGGAGCGTGTTGGCGGACAGCGAGAGCGCGACGACCTTGGCCGAGACCCCGCCTAC
>JBKPQY010000121.1:0-6191 GCA_046734315.1 Actinomycetota bacterium
AGGAACATCCACGGCAGGAATCGCCACGGTGCCCACCAGCTGAACAGCAAGGCCCAGACGACTGTCGCCGCAATGACAATCAGCACCCACATCGGGGCGCTGCTACGGCGCCCGCTGCCCATCAGCCGATCGATCGGTGCGTGGGCGGCGCCCTGCTCCGGAATGGCGGCCCAGGCGATGACGTAGGCCAGGATGCCGGCACCACCGAAGAACGCCGTGGTAGCGAACAGCACCCGGAACAGCACCGGGTCGACACCGAAGTACTCGCCCAGACCGCCGGAGACGCCCGCCGCGACCCGGCTGCTGACGCTGCGGCGCAGCAGCCGCGGCGTGGCCGGAGGCGGCGGTGCCTCTGGCGGAGGCGGGGGTGCGCCCGGGGGAGGCGGCGGGGGTGTCTCGAATGTCGTCATGAGCCGGCCTCCGAGCGAGGACACGGCTGAACCGGAACGAGGAGGCCGGCAGGAAGGCGGGTCATGCATCGAGGATGGGCCACTGCCGGACCGGCGGGTATCGGGCACGCCCCTGAACCGACCCTGAGATTGGGGCTCCGGGCGGTGCCTGATGCGCGCGTCCACGGACGTGCCGGACTATGGTCTCGTGGCCGAGAACGTGCTGGCAGCCCCACGCCTGTACCGGCGCGCCGACCACAAGGTACTGGGCGGCGTCGCCAGTGGCATTGCCGACCACCTGCGCATATCACCCACACGGGTGCGCGTGGTGTTTGTTCTGCTCACCTTTGCCAACGGTCTGGGAATCATCCTGTACGGCGCGTACTGGATCGTGGTGCCGACGCCGCCGGGCAGCGAGCGGCCGACCCGGGTCGCCGACTGGCTTCGCTACGTCGTCGGCGTTGTCATAGTCGCCGGCACGGTATTCACCGTGGCGCGGACGCTGCCGCCGCTCGGCCAGTTGCTGATCCCGGCCACGCTGGCGATCTTCGGCACCGCGCTGATTTGGCGGCAGGCGAGTGAGACCCGGCGTCTGCAGTGGCGCACCTCGCTGAGCCGGACCGGGCGGCTGCGGCTTGCGCTGGGCGTGGCGCTCGTCGTCGCAGGCGGTGTCGTGGTGGTCGCCGGGGCCAACGCGTCCGGGGTCACGGTCGCGCTGCTCGCGGTCGTCATGACCGTGATCGGTCTGGCGCTGCTCACCGGCCCGTGGTGGATAAGGATGGTCAGCGATTTGGGGGAGGAACGCAGCGAGCGCATCCGTTCCCAAGAACGTGCCGAGCTCGCCGCGCACCTGCACGACTCGGTGCTCCAGACGCTGGCGCTCATCCAGCGCAACGCGTCCTCTCCGCGCGAAGTGACGCGGCTCGCCCGCGGCCAGGAACGTGAGCTCCGTACCCTGCTGTACGGAGCACGCGCCGCATCCGGCCAGCTGAGCGAGGCACTGCGCGGCGCCGCGGGCGAGATCGAAGACGCCTACGCGATCAAGGTGGACGTCGTCGTGGTCGGGGACGCGCCGCTGACCGAGCGGCTCGGTGCTCTGGTTGCCGCGTGCCGCGAGGCGCTCGTCAACGCCGCGAAACACGCGGGTGTCGAGACGGTCTCGCTGTACGCCGAGGTCGAGGACGGCGCCTGCCTGTGCTTCGTCCGCGACCGGGGCGCAGGCTTCGACCCCGCCGCCGTCGATCCCGACCGGCACGGGCTGCGTGGTTCGATCATCGGCCGTGTCGAGCGGCACGGCGGCCAGGTGAGCGTGCGGTCGAGTCCTGGTGCCGGAACCGAGGTGGAGATCAGGATGCCCAAATGACCACAGTCTTTCTCGTCGACGACCACGCCATGTTCCGCGCGGGGGTGCGCGCCGAGCTGGGCCAGTTCGTGCAGCTGGTCGGTGAGGCCGGCACCGTCGCCGAGGCGATCGCCGGCATTCGTTCGACGCGTCCCGACGTGGTGCTGCTCGACGTGCACATGCCCGACGGTGGCGGGCTGGCGGTGCTCGCAGGGGTGGCCGCCGACGTGCCCGACACGCGGTTCCTGGCGCTCTCGGTGTCGGACGCCGCCGAGGACGTGATCGCCGTGATCCGGGCCGGTGCCCGGGGCTACGTCACGAAGACGATCTCCGCAGCGGAGCTGGCTGCTGCGGTGCGCCGGGTCGCCGACGGCGATGTGGTGTTCAGCCCGCGGCTGGCCGGCTTCGTGCTGGACGCCTTCCGCGACGCCCCGGTCGCGCCGTCCGTCGACCCGGAACTCGACCAGCTGACGCCCCGCGAACGCGAGGTGTTGCGGCTACTGGCTCGCGGCTATGCCTACAAGGAGATTGCAGCTGAGCTGTACATCTCCATCAAGACCGTGGAGACGCATGCCTCGAACGTGCTGCGCAAGCTGCAGCTCTCGAACCGGCACCAGCTCACCCGGTGGGCGGCCGACCGCCGGATGTTGTAGGGGCGATGAGCGTTCGCGCGAGGCGTCGGCCGACCCCCCTTTGCGCCGTGATCTTGGACTTGTGGCTGAATAGCGACCACAAGTCCAAGATCATGACGCATGGGGATGTGGGGCCGAGAGGCACCATCCGGCGGAGCTAAGTTGCGTACAGGTGCACGACCAGTACCGACTCCGGGGCCCGAGCCGGCGCGGGCAGCCCGGCGCCGCCCAGCAGCGCGCCCGTTGACTCCGCACCGTGCCCGTCCCAGGAGCCTTGCCCCTGCACGTCCTCGACCCGGTACGTCAGCCCGGGGTCCAGCCCGGGCACGCGGAATGCCGGCGGGTCGTGCACCGTCTCGTCCAGCTGGACGTACCCGAACAGCGCCTCGGTGCGGTCGGCGGACACCACCCCGTGCACCAGCACGCCAGGTTCCGGGACGTCGACGCGCACCAGCCGGCCGCTGTGCAGCAGTCCGCGATGCTGCTTGTACACCTCGATCCACCGTGCCAGCTCATCCAGCTCGGAGGGCGTCGCCTCGGCCAGGTTCCACTGGATGCCGAACTGCCCGAAGAGCGCGGTCGCGGCCCGGAACGCCAGCGACGACACCCGCCCGGTCTGGTGCGAGCGTTCCGCGGCGACGTGGGCGCCGAGGAACTCGAGCGGCACCAGCAGCGCCGACCACCGCTGGATGTGCTGACGGCTCAACGGGTCTGTGCCGTCGGACGTCCACACGCCGGCGAATCGCGCCAGCACTTCGAGGTCCACGCGCCCGCCGCCCGATGCGCAGCTCTCCCACTCGATCTCCGGATGCCGCCGCCGCAGCTCGTCGGCCAGCGCATAGAACGCCAACGTCTGCGCGTGTACCGTCGGCACGCCCGTCCCGGAGCCGGCATCGACGAGATCGCGGTTGTGGTCCCACTTGACGAAGCTGATCGGGTATTCGGCGGCGAGCGCGTCGAATGTGTCCACCAGGTAGGCGAATACGGCGGGGTTGGTGAGATCGAGCACCAACTGGTTCCGGGCCAGGGGTGGCACCCGGCCGCCCGTCGCGAGGATCCAGCCGGGATGCTCGCGGTACAGCTGCGAGTCCGGATTGACCATCTCCGGTTCCCACCAGAGGCCGAAGTCCATGCCGGCGCGCTGGACGTGCTTGATCAGCGGGTGCAGCCCGTCCGGCCAGGTCGCCGGGTCGACGGTCCAATCGCCGAGGCCCGCGGTGTCGTCACGCCGGCCCAGGAACCACCCGTCGTCCAGCACGAACCGCTCGACGCCGACACCCGCCGCGATATCGACCAGCTGGGCCAGGCGGTCTGCATCATGGTCGAAATACACGGCTTCCCAGACGTTGAGCATGACCTTGCGGGGAGCGTGCACCGGAGCTGACGCGCGTACCTGCGCGTGGAAGGCCGCGCTCAGCCCGTCCAGGCCCTCGGCCGAGGCGGCGACGTAGACCCACGGAGTGTGGTACTGCTCACCGGGCGCCAGGACGACCTCTCCGGGCAGCAGCAGCTCACCGCCGGCGAGCGTCGTATCCCCGCTCGGCAAACGCTCCAGGCGGTATCGCGTGTTGCCGCTCCAGGCGACGGAAAGCCCCCACACTTCGCCGTGCCCGAAGCCGAACCCCGGCGTGCCCGCGACGAGCAGCGTCGGCGCGTCGTGCCCGGTGCGGCCGCGCCGGCTCTCGCGCATCCACAGCCCGTCCGTCACAGGATGCCGCTGCGGCTGGCGTTCCATGCCCCAACGTCCGGTGAGGTCGAGCACCTCGGTTGCGCGGTCAGGCAGCGGCACCGCGACGTCCACCGCATCGACGACGTATGGCGTGTCGCCGTCGTTGCTCACCGTGTGACGACCGCGCAGCACGCCGCTCGCCAGCGCGTCGAACTCGCACCGCACTCGCAGGCCGGCTGCCCGGTCGAACGCCTCGAACGCCGCCGCATCCGTACCGGTGCGTACGGTGTGCACCTCGGTGAACAGTGGCGACCACGCGGTACCGTCCACGCGGTGCCCGGAGACGCCCGGCCGGCCCATCCAGCCGCGCGCGTGTTCGGGCAGCACGCTGACGCCGCGCGCGGCCGGCGGAGCGCCGCCGAGCGGCACGCCGAACCAGACGATGTCCGGTAGCCGGCCCGGCGCGGTGCGCAGCACCAGCGCGCCGTGACCGAGCGAGATCACCGTCAGCGGGCGCCGCGGCACACGCGGAGCACTGCGTCGGCGAGCATTGCGCCCTCGGGGCCGAGCGCGCTCCGGTACCCGTCCAGAACCGCGCGCTCGCGCCCGAGTTCGATGCGCGTGCCTCCCGCGTTGATCCGGGCGGTCTGGATGCGCCGCGACAGCCGGGTGCGTTCGGCCACCAGTCGGGTGATCGCGCCGTCAAGCGCGTCGATCTGGCTGCGCAGGGTGGCTATGGCGGCGGAGTGGTCGGAAAGCTCCTGCTCGTCCGCGGCGGTTGCCATGGTCATCGGTGTTCCTCTCGAGGGTTCCCCGACGCGGCCCGAGACAACTGACGCCCCGGGCGGCGGGCCCGGGGCGTCTGCGGTCTGCGTGATCAGCCGGAAACGACGGGCACCATGGGGTACCCGTAAAAAAACTCGTGGCGGCTGAGCATGGAGTGATGGTGCCATGGCAGGGGCGGCAGCGGCAATCGTAGTGGGACGAGCGTCTCACTATGGAAGACCGCCGCGCTGCCCCGATCCTGATCGCGTGATCTTGGAGCTGTGGCCGAAGAGCAACCGGGACTCCAAGATCATCGCCGGATTGGGACGGTGGCGCGGCGCTCCCGCGTCGGTGCGCGCCCGTAGGCTGGCAGGCAACATGAGCACCGACGTCGACACCCTGCTGGAAGGGCTGAACCCACAGCAGCGCAAGGCCGTTGTCCACCAGGGCACCCCGCTGCTCATCGTTGCCGGCGCCGGCTCCGGCAAGACCCGGGTGCTCACCCATCGGGTGGCGTACCTGCTCGCCGCGCGCGACGTACGCCCGGGTCAGATCCTCGCGATCACGTTCACCAACAAGGCCGCAGGCGAGATGAAGGAACGGGTCGCCGCCCTCATCGGGCCACGAGCCCGGTCCATGTGGGTCAGCACGTTCCACTCCATGTGCGTGCGGATCCTGCGCGCCGACGGCAAGGCGCTCGGCCTGCGGTCGTCGTTCTCGATTTACGACGCCGACGACTCCACCCGGCTGATGACGCTGATCGCACGCGAGCTCGAGCTGGACATCAAGCGCTACCCGCCGAAGTCGCTCACCGCCCAGGTCAGCAACCTCAAGAACGAGCTCGTCACCGCGACCGCCTGGGCCGACAAGGCGACGAGCGCGCACGAGAAGGTGCTGGCCGAGGCGTACACGCGCTACCAGGCACGGCTGCGCGAGGCGCACGCCCTCGACTTCGACGACCTGATCATGACGACGGTCGAGCTGCTCCAGGAGCACCGCGACGTCGCGGAGAGGTATCGCGAGCGGTTCAAGCACGTCCTGGTCGACGAGTACCAAGACACCAACCACGCGCAGTACGTGCTGGTCCGCGAGCTGTCCCGCGACGCGGAGCTTGCCGTTGTGGGTGACGCCGACCAGTCGATCTACGCGTTCCGCGGCGCCACCATTCGCAACATCCTGGAGTTCGAGCGCGACTTCCCGAACGCGACCGTGATCCTGCTCGAGCAGAACTACCGCTCCACCCAGACCATCCTCAACGCCGCCAACGCCGTGATCGCCCGCAACACCGACCGTAAGCCGAAGAACCTGTGGTCCGACGCCGGCGCGGGCACCCCGATCGAGGGCTACGTCGCCGAGAACGAGCACGACGAAGCCGCCTGGGTGGCCCAGCAGGC
>JBKPQY010000122.1:0-9748 GCA_046734315.1 Actinomycetota bacterium
CAACCGAGCAATTCGTCGAGCACGTCCTGCACGGCGTCCACCTCCGCTGCGGTTTCGCGGACTCCACGATATGCGCTCGACCGCGCCCGGACGGTGGATCGCGCTCACGCGGGACGCTGCACCGAAGGTTCGATATCAGGCTCAGAACGCCGTGGCCAGGGCAAGCCCACGCAGGTCGTGGGCGTGCCGGCGGCCCTCCGGTTCAGCACGGCCGGCCGCATGCACCTACCGAAGATCACGGTGCATCCGGGCCGGTTGTGAGTGCACGCGACGCCGCCACGGCTGCGAGCACCGCCAACGCTCCCAACGATGCGACGACCAAGGTCAGCGCTGCGACCGACATGCGCGGACCTCCGTCGCCGGCCAGAGCCAGGTACAACGTCCCGAAGGCCGCCACTCCGAGTGCTCCGGCTACCTCTGAGTTCGTGCTCAGCACTCCGCTCAGGTCCGACGTCAGCTCACGATCCACCGCCGCCATGAGGTGGGTTACCAGTGCGCTGAAGCCCGCTCCCATGCCAAGCCCCGCGATACCCAGAAGCACTGCGAGCGCGCCACCCTGCGGCGTGAGCGTCAGACCTTCGACGGCGACGCCGAGCAGGGCGCAGCCCAGCAGTCCGAACGCGGCCGGTGCGATGGCCGGACCAAACTGGGCGGGAACCTTCCGTAGGAGAGGGCCGGATACACCGAATCCGACCACCCATGAAATCAGCGCTGCCCCCGCATAGAGCGCACTCTTTCCCAGCCCGTCCTGGAGGTAGATGGCCAACACGAACAGCAGTGCGGCGTACGTGACTGTCGCGCCGGCCTGAGCTACCAATCCCCAAGCGATCCTGCGCGACCTGAATAGACCTAGCTGCAATACCGGAAGCGCACCGTGGCTCGCGACTCGGCGTTCGATGGCGACGAACAGCCAAAGGGCTGGTATCGATGCGGCCAATGCGATCCAGGCCCAAAGCGGCCATCCGAAGTCGCGGCCGAGCATCAGCGGCACTACCAGCAACGAGATCGTGGCACTCAGCGCGGCAACGCCCTTAAGATCAAGTCGTCCGGCATTGCGATCGTTGTCGACGGGCAGGCGAACCACTCCGACCAAGAACACCGCGACGCCGAGCGGAACGTTCACCAGAAAGACCGAGCGCCAGGCGGTGCCGTACAGGTTCAGCGTGACCAAGGCGCCGCCGAGGACCTGGCCAGCAGCAGCTCCCCCGGCAAGTGCAACCGGGTAGTAGCCGAGCGCGCGCGTGCGCGCGGCACCGTCGAAGCTCGTCTGTATGCCGGTCAACACCTGTGGCACCATTGCGGCCGCGCCAAGGCCTTGAGCAATGCGGGCCACGATCAGCCAAAGGGGATTCAGCGCCAGGGCGCAAGCCAGCGAGGCCACGGTGAATACAGCGACGCCCAGCAGGAACATGCGCCGATAACCGTACAGTCCCCCAAGGCGCGCACCGGTCACGAGCAGAACCGCGTAAGCCAGCACGTATCCGGAAACGACGAGTTCAAGTTGGCCGCCACTCGCGTGCAGGTCGTCGGCGATGGCCGGAACAGCGACGTTGACAATCGAATTGTCCGCGGTGGTCATGAACACCGCTCCGAGCAGGATCAGCAGCAGCCCGCCACGGCCGGGCTGCCGAAGTTTGCGGGCAGGAACCGTTCTTGTCACGTGGTCCGTGCCCAACAGCTTTCGCGTCATAGAGGCCGCTCTCCATCGATGTGGGCATCGTCAACATTTACATCATGCACTGCGCGGTTGACACTGTCAACATCCTGGCGCCGAAGCATCTGCGATGCCATACCGGGTCAGCTGCCGCCTAGCTGCCTGGTAACTGCCTCGCCAACGCCGAGGACGCCCGCTACTTTGAGCTGAGCGGGTGGTTATCGAACGAACGCTGTCGGCTGCCGCGATCCTCCGCGTGGAGAAGTGGTCTTGGAGCAGGAGATCAGGTGACGGGTGCTCGACAGTCAGTCGTCCGCCGAGAATCGAGATTCTGTGATGACGCGGCCCAGGGCAGAGGCCGCCCGGCCAATCGGCGACACCTGAGTCCTTGCCTCCGCCATGAGCGATGAATCGACCGCACCGGTCCGGACGGCGCGAAGGTCTGCACACCGCCTCATCGCCGAGCAAGGGAGACCGCCGTGGACGACGTGACCCTTCATAAGCGCAGATGGGTCATTCTCGGCGTTCTCGTCATCTGCCTTCTCGTCGTCATTCTGGACAACACGATCCTCAACGTCGCCCTGAAGACAGTCCAGCAGGACCTGGACGCCTCGCAGAGCCAGATGCAGTGGGCCGTCGACAGCTATGCGCTGGTGTTCGCCGGGCTGCTCATCACCGGCGGCGTGCTCGGGGACCGGTTGGGCCGCAAGTGGGTGCTGCTGTTCGGCATGGCGGCGTTCGGCGCCACCTCTGCGCTGTGCTCGTTCGCTACCAGCCCGACCCAGCTGATCTTCTTCCGCGCGCTGATGGGCATCGGCGCGGCGGCGGTCCAACCGCAGACGCTGTCGATCATCCAGAACGTCTTCGACCCGAGCGAGCGGCCGAAGGCAATCGGGATCTGGGCCGGCGCATCCGGCATGGCCGTCGCGATCGGGCCGATCGCGGGGGGCGCGCTGCTCAAGTACTTCTGGTGGGGCTCGATCTTCCTTGTCAACGTGCCGTTCGTGATCGCCGGCGTCATCGCCATCATGCTCGTCGTACCGAACTCGAAGAATCCGGTGCCGGGCCGGCTCGACCCGCTCGGTGTGCTGCTGTCGATCGTCGCGCTCGTGACGCTCGTGTACGGCGTCATCCAGGGCGGCAACAGCAACGAGTGGCTGCGGTGGAACTCCCTCGGCGCGATCCTGCTCGGCTCGGCACTCCTCGCCATATTCCTCTACACGCAGGCGCGCAGCACGCACCCCACCATCGACGTCCACCTGTTCAAGAATCGGCACTTCTCCGCCGGTGTCGCGGCCATCGCGGTCACCTTCTTCGTACTGATGGGCTCGACGTTCTATCTCGCGTACTTCCTGCAGGCCGTGCGGGGCTACACCGCGCTCGCCGCGGGCGTCGCGCTGGTCGCGGTCGCGGCGGCCATCATGATCGCCTCACCGCTGTCCGCGCGACTGTCCGCCCGGTTCGGCCCGCGGATCGTGACCGGCTCCGGACTCGCCATCTTCGGTGTCAGCATCGCCGCGTACGGACTCGCGACACGGACGATGCCGCAATGGGTCATCGAGGTCCTCATGGTCGGCTTCGGCGTCGGCATGGGCCTGGTCATGACACCCGCCACCAACTCGATCATGAGCGCGGTGCCGCGCGAGAAGGCCGGCGTCGGCGCGGGCGTCAACAACACGGTGCGGCAGGTGGCTGCCGCCCTCGGCGTCGCGGTGCTCGGCTCGATCCTCGCCGTCGCGTTCCGCAACAATCTCGGCGCCGATGCACCGGGGCGGCTGGCCGCCCAGCTCGACCGGCCGGCAGCCGTCGCGCAGCTGCCCGCCGACGCGAAGGTCGCCACCTACGTCAAGCACGACTCCAGCGAGTCCATCGGCGGCGCACTTGAGTTCGTCGGTAACGCCGCGGGAGCGCTGCAACAGCGGGCCAAACTGTCCGGCGGCACGGCCTCGCCGGCACAGGTTCAGCAGGGGCAGCTAGCGATCGCGGTGTTTGTCGACGACGCGAAGGACTCCTTCATGACGGCCATGCGGATCACCTCGGTGATCGCCGGGCTGATCGGCCTGCTCGGTTCCGTCGCGGCGTTCGCCTATATGCCAACCCGCCAGGAGCACGCACTGCACACCGCGTCGGGGCGCGCTCCCACCGACGAGGCGGTCGTCGCCTGATGCCAGCACCGCATCCGGGTTAGGCCATCGCGGGCTCGGGCGCCGGGGTCACGACCACCGGGGTGGACTGCGGCGCGGTGGCGGTGCGGCGGCCGGGCAGGAGTAGGGCGGCGACAGCACCGAGTCCGGTGACGGCGGCGGCGGCGAGGCAGGCGATTTGCAGGCCGCTCATGAACGAGGCGTTGATGTCGGTGACGAGTTGGTGGCTCACCGAGGGGGCGGCGTGGCCGGCCGCGGCAAACGCGGCGCCTACCGATTGGCGGGCGGCAGCGGCGACCTGGTGCGGCAGCGCCGCGACGCTGGTGCCGGCCAGGTGGTGGGCGTAGATGGAGGTGAAGATGCTGCCGAGGACGGCCACGCCGAGGGTGCCACCGGTCTCGCGCGTGGCGTCGTTGACGGCGGAGCCGACGCCGGCCTTGGCTGCGGGCAGGACGCTGAGGATGGATTCGGTGGCGGGCGTGGTGGAAAGGCCCAGGCCGGTGCCGATGAGCACCATCTGGGCCGCGATGACGGGGTAGGGCCGGTAGGCGGACGACACGGCGATCCAGGCGAACGCGGTGCCGAGCAGCAGCAGTCCGGTGACGACGAGAGCGCGGGTACCGAGGCGGCCGGCCAGCTGCGCCCCGAGCACCGAGCCCAGCGCGATCGTCATGGCGACCGGCAGGATGCGCACCCCGGTGGAGAGCGTTCCGTAGCCGCGCACGAACTGGAAGTACTGGGTGATCAGGAAGATGAACCCGAACAGTGCGAAGAACGCGAGGGTTACCGAGCCGCTCGCGGCCGAGAAGGCCGGAGTACGGAACAGGCTGACATCGAGCATCGGGTGGGCTTGGCGCCGTTCGATCGCCACGAACGCGGTGGCGATGACCGCAGTGACGACGAAGCCGGCGAGCGACGACGGTGCGGTCCAGCCACGGTTCGGCGCCTCGATGATCGTGTAGACGAGCAGGCCGATCGCAGCCGAGGACGTGACCAGGCCGGCCAGGTCGATGTGCGCCTCGGCAGGATCATGTGACTCGGGAACGAGCACGTAGGCGAGCGTGGCGGCGAGGACGGCGACGGGTACGAGGGCGAGGAAGACGCTGCCCCACCAGAAGTGGGCCAGCAGCAGCCCGCCGGTGACCGGACCGACCGCGACGCCGAGACCCGTAACGGCGCCCCACACGCCGATCGCCTTCGCCCGCTCGGCGCGGTCCGGGTAGGTGTTGGTGATGATGGACAACGTGGTCGGGAAGATGAGCGCGGCGAAGCCACCCATCACCAGCCGCACCACGACCAGCGTCCCGGCGCCGGTGACCAGCGCGCCGAGTCCGCTGGCGATGGCGAATCCGATCAGGCCCACCAGCAGCGCCGGGCGGCGCCCGAAGCGGTCGCCGATCGAGCCGGCGACGAGCACCAGGGCGGCGAAGGCCAGGTTGTAGCCGTCGACGATCCATTGCAGGTCCCGCGTGGTCGCCCCCAACTCGCGAGCTAGATCGGGCAGCGCAACGTTGACGATAGTGGTGTCCAGGTTGATGGCGAACACCGCGAGGCAGACGGTTACCAGGACCGCGAGCCGGCGGCGGGAGCTCAGTGCAGGCATGGAGACCGCTCTCCTTCGAACCGATGTTGACAGCGACAACATTAATAGTGTGCATCGCGATGTGGCCACTGTCAACATCTAGCCGGAAAATCTTGCTCACGGGTACCACTACGGCCGGCTGCGCGACGTGCCGCGGCAAGCTGCCTGATACCTGCCGGGAAGCTGCCTCGCGATCGGGCGGCGCACCGGCGTGTGCTGGGACGCGAACTCGATCAGCAACTCAGGAGGCCCAGATGGGCACTGACAGGACCCCAGGTCCGCTGCGGCAGAATCAGGCGCTGGTGACGTCGGCGGAGTGGTTCGCCGGCGGAAAGCGGGTCCCGTACGACCCGGTATCCGCGCGAGTGCTGACCGGGGAGGAGACCGCCGCGACTGCGGGTGCACTCCGGGTCTTCGAGCGGGTGGCGGCCGCGGAGCAGGACGCGGACACCGTGTGGCTCACGCTGCTGCCCGGGTACCCGGACGGTTCGTACGGCTGGGCGCAGGTCGACCGGATGCTCGGCGACGACGTCGGCCCGCGGCTGTACGTGGAGCCGGTGGGGCAGGGTGACTCGGACAAACCCCGGGACTACCCGTACTCAACTGTTGAGCGCGCTGACCTGGTCGAGGCGTTGTGGCGGCACCACGCGGTCCGCCGCACCGTCGTCGTCGCCTTCGACTACACCGCAATCGCACTGCTCGAGCTGCTGCGTCGCCAGCTGGAGCCGACCACATCGCGCGACACCCGGCCGGCGATCGCGGCCACGCTCATGGTCAACGGCGGTTTGTTCGCCGACGCGCACACGCACCCGTGGCAGAGCACGCCGCTGCTGCGCACCCGGCTGGGCGCACTCGCGATGCGGTCGGCGCAGCGCTCGCCGCGCGTGTTCGTCGCGTCGATGCTGCGGGCACGCCTGTACTCACGGAGATACCACCCGGCCCCGGAGGAGCTCGCCGAGCTGCGATTGGCCATCACCCGCCGGGACGGAGCGGCGTTTCTGCATGGCGCAGCGGGGTTCGTCAAGGAGCACCGTCGCAACGCGCAACGCTGGGATCTCGCCGCAATCGCCCGCGACCTCGACGGGTCAGTCGCGCTATATGTCGGCGGCAGCGAGGAGGACGCCTACGAGCACCGGCAGATATCGGCTGCGCGCGAGCGCGTCCCGCAGGCGAGAATCGTGGCCTTCCCGGGCGGCCACCTGACCACTAGCGAGCACCCGGATCTCCTTGCCGCAGCGATCCGCGATATTGCGATCCGCCACGGCGTGGGCACGACCATCGACGACACGACGCCGTGAAGCGGACCGAATCACCTGGCGCTGCGATGGCTACCGGTTCGCGACATCGCCTGCCGACCGGATCAGCTCCTCGGTCGCGGCCGCCTCGGCCAGGGCACCGCATCGCCTGAAGATCACGACTGCGTCTTGCCAATCGCTGACGCGTGTGCGCGCCCCGGCGTGTCCGAGTACGACCTTGGCGCGAGCCTCGCCGAGACGATGCCCGGTCTCGTGCTGGAGCGCGATCCCCGACATCGCATGCTTCCGTGCAACGTCGTGCCGGCCCTCGTCCAATGCGGCCCGGGCCGCGGCGACGTGCGCCTGGCCTTCGAGCACGCGGTAGCCGGCGGCCCGGCTGATCTGGAGCGCCTCTCGCGCGCAGGCAGCTGCCTCTTGCATCTCGCCGAAGGAGCGATGTGCCTCGCTGAGCCCGATCAAAGCGAGAACGGCAGGCGCGCAGCGATCAACCGTGCCGACGAGATCGAGCGTCTGAGTATGTTGCTCGGCGGCATCGCGGTCGCGGCCGAGATGACGCATGACGCTGCCGAGCGCGGCGCGGCACTCGATCTCGGTCCAGTGGTCCAGACCCCCGAGCACCAGCAGTGCGGCCTGGGCGTCCGACGTGGCGTCCCCCAGACGTCCCTGATCCGAGGCGACAGCTGCCCGGAGCGCCAGCGCCGACGCTTCGGTTGCCCGGTGGCCGCCCGCACTGGCGATTGCGAGGGAATGGTCCAGATGGGTGACGGCATGATCCAATTCGCCGATCAGGTGGCACACCTCGCCAAGACGCGCGAGCGCCAGACTCTCATCTGCCGGCGATTCGCATTCTCCGGCAGTCGCCACGGCCTCACGCGCGCTCTCCTCGGCGTCACGCAAGCGACCTAGCTCGCGGTAGGCCAGCGTGAGGCTGACCAGCAGCGGGGCTTCGCCTTTGCGTTGTCCGCACTCGCGCGCCAGGACGAGCGCTTCGAGCGCGCTTTCGGCGGCCGCGCCCGGCTCGCCGGCACGGAGCAAGATCGGTGCAAGGTTTGCTAGGGCCGGCGGCACAGCACGCCTGATTCCGGCTTGCCGGGCCAGCCGCACGGCCGCCACCCCATGGCCGGTCGCGCGAGCGTGCTCGCCGGCGTTGTAGTACGCCATGGCGGCTGTGATCTCGGCGGCCGTCTGCGCGTCGATTCCGCCGTCATTCGCGGCGGCCGCAAGGGCGGCATCGGCGGTCTGCACTGCGGCGAGCGTGTCCCCGCGGTAGTACAGGTGACAACGCAGCGCGACGGCAAGCGCGCATGCGGTCCGCGGCCGCGCCCGGCGCGCCAACTCGATCGCCGCGATGACGTTGTGATGTTCCGTATCCAGCCAGGCGAGCGCCGCGGCGTCATCGGTATATCCGTGGTGCAGGGCCCTGACGTCCTCGCCGACGTCCATCCGGAACATGTACGGATAGAGCCGTTCGGCAGCCGCGTCGGTTGCTGCGAGGTAGTAATCCACGAGGCGGGCCGTCGCCGCGTCCGAGTCTGGATCGGAGTGCGCTCGGTCGCGGGCATACCGGCACAGTAGATCGTGCAGGCTGAAACGGCCCTTTGCCGATCGCTGCACCAAATGCGCGGCGACAAGGCCGTCGAGCAGGGACGATGCCCGGCTTGTGGTCACCGACGCGAGGGCAGCCGCCACGTCGACCCCGAAGTCGGGTCCGGGAGTCAGGCCGGCCAACCGGAACATGCGACGCGCCGGGGCAGGTTGGGCATCGTAGGAGAGGTCGAACGCGGCGAGCACAGCCCCCGCCTGATCGCTGGGTAGCTGCAACGCGGTAAGAGGAGCGGACGCGAGCCGATCGGCATATTCGGAGATGGCGATGTCCCGGTCGGCGGCCAGGTTGGCCGCTGCGATGCGCAGTGCCAGCGGCAGCTGGGCACACAGCGCGGCGAGCCGAGCCGTCCCGCAGGGGTCGGCCGCAACTCGGTCGGCGCCGAGCACGGCGGCGAGCAACTCGCGCGACTCATCGGCGCTGAGCCCACTCAGCGCGAGTTCCCGAGCTCCTTCTCGCGCCACCAGACCGGTGAGCCGGTCACGACTGGTGACCAGGACGAACGAGCTCGCACTGCCGGGCAGCAACGGTCGGACCTGCTCCGCGCTGGCTGCGTTGTCGAGCACGAGCAGCATTCGCCGGCCGGCGACCGCAGATCGATACAACGCAGCAGCTTCCTCCTGATCGACCGGTACCTGCTCGGCCGGCACGCCCAGCGAGCGCAGGGACCGGGCGAGCGCATCGATGGGCCGCAGCGCGGCAATGCTGGAGTAGCCGTGCAGATCGATGAACAGCTGTCCGTCGGCGAACCGAGCCATCACGCGATGCGCCCACCTCACCGCGACGGCGGTCTTGCCGATCCCCGCCATACCGACTAGCGCGGCGATACGGATGGCGAACTGTCCCGAGCTGTCGTCGGACAGCACGTCATCGAGCGCCTCCAGCACGTGGCTGCGACCCGTGAACCCGACGACGTCGGCGGGCAATTGGCGGGGCACGAGATGGCGCGGCTCACCGTCACCGGGGCTCGTCCCGCTCTCATAGGCAAGCGCTACGAAACTCGCCCGAGCGTCCTCATCCAGTGCGAGCGCCTGTGCGAGCAGCCGCACCGAATGGCTGCGCGGCCGTCGGACCCGGCCGGCTTCGAATTCTCGAATGGTCCGGACGCCCAGACCCGCCCGATGCGCCAGCTCCTCCTGGGTCAGGTGCACACGTTCGCGGTGGGCTCGCAGCGCATCACCGAAGACCCCGCTCATTAGGCACTACCCGAAGCGCTCACCAACGTGGGGACGGAATGTCCAGCGCGTCACGTCGTGCATCCGATCGACCGTCCACTCCGTTCCAGTGGCCCTCTACGTCTCGTTACGTCACAGCGGTTTGTCACGATCACCTCGCCGATCCGCACCGGACGCGTCACCCGCTACCTTTCTCGACGCTCATGCCCGCCGGGTCGGCGCGAGCCGGTCGGCTCTATCTCTACCTCGCCTGTCAAGCGGGCCCGGGATCGGTCGATGGGACAGCTGCGCCCGGTCGCCAAATTCGAAGACCAGGACAAGATGAGGAAACTAG
>JBKPQY010000123.1:0-22566 GCA_046734315.1 Actinomycetota bacterium
TTCATGGACAAACTCTTGACGAATCGTCCACAGTAGACAGTTGCTCCATAGTCGTGGGTTAGAGGAGCGCGCACTTGTGGTAGAAAGCACCTGCCCGGTTGGGGGGACCGCAGAGGGAGCGCAAGTGTGGGTGCCGACGACGAAAAGCTCCAGCAGGCACTGCCCCAGAAGGGCCGTCATTCGCCACATTCATCGTGGCAGGTATCGCCGTGAGGCGGTGACGTACGCCAGCGCGCCCGGGTCGAGCCCGCGCAGGCTCGACACCGCATGGCCGTTGGCGGCGGGCGTCCGCGCCGACCGCTCATACCGAGAACTGCGCGCGCGGTGTGCTGCGCCAGGATGGACCGGCGCCAGACTCGGATCGCACGAAGCGGCGCTGCTCGCGAAGTGATGAGCGAACAGCATGCCGCGCGGCGGAGGATCCAATCCCCCCCGCGAAAGCACCGACGCGGCGCTGCACCACGGTCGGGCGGAGGGACCGGCCATGCCCAGCCCGCCGTGCCGAGATCTGATGCGCCGACCGTGGTCTTGGGCCGTGCGCAGCCCGCCATGCTGAGACCTGATGCGCGGACCGAGGTCTTCGTGCGCCCCGTGCCGATCGACGCGGCGCCGGGCCTCGACCGTTGGCAGGTCGGCAATACCGACATGCCCGCGCCGCCCAAGGTCGCCTTGGCTGACCGCAGCGACGCAGCGCGACAGCGAGCGCTAGCTCAGCTCGCCTGGCTACTGCCGACGCTCCTCATGCTCAGCGTCGGGCTGATCCGCATTGGCTGGCCGGCGCTTTGGGCAGACGAGCTGGCGACATCGGGGATGGCGAGCGTCTCGTGGAGCCAGACGTGGTATGTACTCCACCACACCGACGCCACGCTCGGCGTCTACTACGCGCTCATGCACGTATGGGTGTCGTTGGTGGGCGGTTCCGACGTCATGCTGCGCCTGCCGTCCGTGCTCGCGATGGCCGCGTCCGCAGGGTTGACCGCACGGCTCGGCACGCGGCTTGCCTCTCCCCGGGTGGGCCTGCTGTCCGGGCTGGTGTTCGCGGTGCTGCCCACAACGTCGCGATACGCCCAGGAGGCACGTCCCTACGCGCTGGTGGTGTTAGCGGCCGTCCTGTGCAGCCTCGCCCTCGTTCGGGTCTTGGACGAGCCGCGGGTCGGGCGGTTGCTGGCGTACGCGCTGGCTACCGCGCTGCTCGGCCTGCTGCATGCGATCGCGCTGCTGCTCATCCCGGCGCACGCCCTGGTAGTGCTCGCCGTGCGCAGATCGGTCATGCCGCGCTGGCTGGTCGCCGCGGGCGTCGGCATGCTGCCGGCGCTGCCGATGTTGTATCTCGGCAGTCAGCAGACGGCCCAGGTGGCGTGGATCGGTGCGCCGACGTCGAGCAGTATCACTGCCTACCCCGCCACGCTGCTGGGGTCCGCGATCGGCGCCGGCATGATTCTCGCGCTGGCGATGTACGCCGTCTCCACCCGCCATCCGGCAGTTCTCTACACGAGCTGGGCAGTCGTTCCCGTGGTCGGTTTGCTCGTGGCATCTCAGGTGACGCCCGTGTGGCTACCCCGGTATCTGCTGTTCACGACGCCGGCCTGGGCGCTGCTGGCCGGGACCGCGCTGGGCCGGACCCGGCTCGTCCGCGGAGCCACCGCGGTGGCCCTCGTAGCAGTCGTTGGCGTCACCGCTCAGATGAGCGTGCGCAAGCCAGACGGGCACTTGCAGGCCACTCGCGAGGCGGCCGCGCTGATCGCGGCGCAGATGAAGCCTGGTGATGGAATCGTCTACAGCTCACACGACAGCGGTGCGACTGTCTACGGCACGTCCGACCGGGTAGGACGCGACCTCGTCGCCCACTACATCCCGTCGGATCGCCGACCCGCCGACCTGCTGCAAGTCGTCCCGCAGCGCACGGGCGGCCGGGTTCGCGCGGTGGAGTGCACGAACGTGGCCAGATGCCTAAGGAACGTGCGGCGCATCTGGGTGCTGCGCCTGGGCCATCAGAGCGATCCACTGCAGGACCTTGGTGGGACCAAGGGGGCGGTCCTTGGCAGCCGGTATTACGTGTCGCAGGTCTGGTACCCGCACGGCCTCACCGTTGCCCTCGCCCTTCCGAAACCGACGGGCTGACTGGTGCCAACGACGGATCGACGCTGAGCATGCTCGCCTTCCTGCTGCAGGTCGATGCCTGGGTCAACAACGGGCAGCTGCGTATGTTCGCCGTCTTCATGGGGATGATCTGGCTGCTCTGGATGATTCGAGTCGTCCTCGCACGGCACTACCGGCCCGTCCAGCCCGCGTGGAACGTCACCAGCTCGGTCATCATCCCGGTCGTCGACGAGCCCGAGGACGCCTTCCGGGAGGTGCTGACGCGGATCGTCGCGCAGCGTCCCACTGAAGTCATCGTCGTGATCAACGGCCCACGCAACGTGGCGCTGGAGAAGATCTGCGCCGACATCGGGGTCCAGTGGTGCTGGACCGAGACCGCCGGCAAGCGCAACGCGCTGCGGCTGGGGGTCGGACTCTCCCGTGGCGAAATCTCTGTCCTCGTCGACTCCGACACCTTGTGGACGCCGGGCACGCTCGAGGAGCTGGTCAAGCCCTTCCGCGACCCGAGGGTCGGCGGCGTCACCACCCGGCAGCGCATCCTCTCGCCCGGCCGCAATATGCTGACGCGCTGGGCCGATTGGTTGGAGAATGTGCGCGCCGAGTACTCGATGCCCGCGATGAGCGTGCTAGGAACTGTCGGGTGCCTACCGGGCCGCACGATCGCCTTTCGCCGGACGATCCTCGCCGGATGCATGCACAGATTCCTCACCGAGCGGTTCCTGGGTGTGTTCCTGGAGGTCAGCGACGACCGCGCCCTCACGAACTACACCCTCATGGCGGGCTACCGGACCGTGTACCAGTCGACTTCGCTCGTCTACACCGACGCGCCGACGTCTCTGCGCCGGTTGGTCAAGCAGCAGCTCAGGTGGGCGCGCGGGTCGCAGTACAACACGCTGCGCATGATGCCGTGGATGGTGCGCGAGACCCCGTTGCTGGCGTTGTTCTATGCGGCCGACATCGTTGTGCCCTTCGTCCTGGTCGGCTCCTACTTGGCCTGGGGCGTCGCCATGCTCGGCGGGCGTATCACGCCGATGTACGACCAGCTTTCCTTGCCCGACCCGGGATGGCAGGCGGTGCTGTACATACTGGGGCTCAGCCTCTGCATGACACTGCTGTCGTGCGCCATCAGGTTCGGCAGGCACTTCTCCTCCCGGCCAAGGGACCTGGTCTACCTGCCTGCGTTGATGCTGATCAACGTCCTGGTCCTGATGCCGATCCGGGTGCTGGGCTTCCTCCGGATGGGCCACAATGCCGCCTGGGGCACCCGCTCGCACGCATACGGCGGCGCGTCCAGCAGGAATGTGCAGGCCGCGATCCCCTACCTGCTCGGAGGAGCGATGCTCGCCGGGGCGGTGCTGGTCAGTGTCTAGGCACGCACGACCCGGGCCGCGTCGGGCGCCGGCGCTGTGGATTGCCGGCAACGCCACGGTTCTCACCGCGCTCACGCTCTGGCTGGTCTCGACGGTGTTCGTGGGCAGCCCGACAAGCAGCTCGCGCTCTCGCCCGGGCTCGGACCTAGGACCGAACACGGCGCAGGCCATCGCGGTCGGGTCGTCCAAGGCCGGGTCCGCGAGCACCCCACCGGCCCTGCCGCCCGTGCCCAGCAGGAACGTGTTCCTGAAGCCGTCGGCACCTTACTTCGGGCTGACCACCCCGCAGGCACCCTGGTCCCGCAACGAGCTGAACGCCGTGTCGGCGCAGGCTGGAGCCCACCCGACGTTGATTGAGTTCTTCGTGAGGTGGACGCAGGAGTTCCGGCCCGATGCCGTGTCCATGTGCTACAGCCAGCACGCGCTGCCGCTGCTGTCCTGGGAGCCGTGGGCCGGCGAGAAGTACGGCGAGAGCCAACCCGCCTTCGCGCTGCGTCGCATCATTAGCGGGGCTTATGACGCCTACATCAGACGGTTTGCTCAGGGAATCCGCGACCAGAGGTGGCCGGTCGCTATCAGGTACGCGCACGAGATGAACGGCAACTGGTATCCGTGGTCGGAAAGTCAGTCGGGTAACCGCCTGGGCGAGTACGTCCAGGCGTGGCGGCACGTGCACGACATCTTCACCCGTGTGGGCGCAACCAACGTCATCTGGGTATGGAGTCCGAACATCATCCGCCCGGTCCCGCAGGTCAGCCTGACCGCCCTGTACCCGGGCGACTCCTATGTGGACTGGGTGGGAATGGTCGGTTACGACGCCCAGGAGCTGACCGCCGGAGACGTCTTCGACCCCACGGTCGCCCGAATTCGCACGTTCACCCACAAGCCCCTGCTCATCACCGAAACGGGAGCCGGACCCAGCCCGTGGAAGGCGGCCTGGACCACGTCGCTGTTCTCCTGGCTTCGACAGCATCGCGACGTCGTAGGCTTCACCTGGTTCGAGCTGTCGCACTCGCAAGGCGGGGTCAAGGACTGGCGCTTCACCGCGGACCCCAGGACGCAACGGACCTTCCACGACGGGATCGTGGAATCCAACCTCGCTCCCCCGATCGCCTATGGGTGAGCGGAGGACCGACCGCACGATACCGACAGAGCAGGTCCTGTCACGCCCAGTCCGCCAGGCCCTCGCCTGCCTGGTGGTGGCTGTGGCAGTCGTCGGCTGTTCGGTTTTCCGGGGCGCGGAATCCCGGCGATGGGCCGGGCTGAAGGCGCACAGCACGGTGACTGTCTCAGCCGACAGAGTGCTCGGCCGGTTCGACAACCCGGCTTGGTACGGCAACCAGAACGGGCCAACGTCGCCGCTAGGTCCCCGCGACCTCCGGGCGCTCGACAGCCTCGACGTTCATCTGGCCCGCGTCTGGGCACTGCCGCGGGGGTACTACAACACGACCACGGGTCGGTACGACTTCAACTTTGCCGCCGACGACGGCTCGACGGCATACCGCTACCTCGACCAGCCGGCCCGCTATGCCCGGCGGTTGCTCGTCAACCTCGGCGAGTGCGCTCCGCGGATCCTGACACTGTCCGCTCCTCAGACATGTCGCGCGGTTCTACGCGACGGCCTCCTCGCCTACAAGCGGCACTACCCCTCAATCCAGTACGTAGAACTCTTCAACGAGCCAGACAAGACCTGGGCCGTGCCCAGCGGGCACTGGGAGGGCCTGAGCGTCGAGGACTACTACCGGTGGTACCGCATCGGGTGCTCCGTGGTGAACGAGGTGAACCACAGTCTTCACCCGGCGGTCCCGTTGAGGTTAGGCGGTCCCGCGACCGCCACCTTCGATGCCCCCTTCCTCCGGGGCTTCCTCGACCGGTACGCCCGCGACCACGACCCGGGCAAGCGACTCGACTTCATCTCCTACCACCAGTACAAGCACCGGGCCGACCCAGCCCGGGTCGCGGCGGAGAAGCAGACCGTTCGGCGCTGGCTGTCCCACCGCGGGCTCGACCCGGAGACTCCGGTGTTCGTGACCGAGTACGGCGTCTTTCCCGGGGACGCCACCGGGACGACGTTGAGCGCCGACCTGCTCACCCAGGCCGCAGCGATGGAGACCCTTGCGTACTACTACATCAACAGCGGGATGGACCTTGAGATGCATTGGGCGTACAGCCATCCCACAAACCCGCGCAAATCCATGTTCGTCTCAGGTGTCGATGGCGCCGTCTACCCGTACGGCAACCTGGTGGCGATGCAGAGCATGATGAAGGGCCAGCGGGTACGCGCGACTAGCGACGGCCTGTCAAGGACCGGGATCGGGGTCAACGCCCTCGCCACAGTCGACAGCAACAGGGTGGCCGTCCTCACGACCAACTATCAGGGCGCCGAGGGCGAAGCGAGCCACGTCGTGTCCCTCCACGTCGACCGGCTGCCACCCCAGCTTGCGCACCGCCGGCTGCAGCTCGACCGGTACCTCATCGACTCGACGCACAGCAACTACGCGCACGACCCGTCGTCGTCCAGTCTGGAGCGCGTAGAACGGCGGATCGTTCGCGCCGACGACGGCATCGAGACAGCATTCCAGTTGGAGCCCAACGCCGTCACCCTCGTCGTGATCTCGGCCCTCCGCAGCTGAGGGTGAGGCAAAGCGACCTGGGCTGACTCCTCCAGCGCCCCGTGTGAACCCGCCCGCTCGGCATGCCCCGCCGACAGGGTGCCGCAAGGCTTGCGTCGCGTAGGACTGCGGAATGTCGTCGCGGCGCGCCCGGCGGGTGGACCGCCGAAGAGTGTGCCGTGGCCCCGCCGCCGCAGCGCCCGGCCGATCGGGCCGATTAGTTGGACACCTTGACCGTGATGGAGCCGGACGTGCCGACGTTGCCGGCGGAGTCGAGCGCCGCCGCGGCGAGCGTGTGGTTGCCGTTCGCCACAGTGGTGGTGTTCCAGGTCAACTGGTACGGCGCAGCGGTCAGCGGCCCACCCAGCGGCGCCCCGTCGAGGTAGAACTGGACCGACGCCACGCCTTTGTTGTCGGACGCCGAGGCGGCGACGGGCACGCTCCCGCCGACCGTCGAGCCGGTGATCGGAGTCGTCAGCGCGATCGTGGGCGGGGTGATGTCTGCCGGCGGGTTGTTCACGGTGACGGCAACTCCGGCTGACGTTGCCACGTTGTTGGACGCGTCGATCGCGCGGGCCGAAACGGTGTGCCCGCCGTTCGTGAGCGTTGTCGTGTCGATGTCCACGGCATACGGCGCCTTGGTGACCGGGTTGCCGACTGGCAGTCCGTCCACCAGGAACAGCACGCTAACGAGGCTCGAGTTATCGCTCGCCGTGGCGGTGAATGTCTTGGTCCCGGTCAGAGTCTCGCCACCGGTCGGCGCGGTCACCGTGACGCTGGGTGGCGTGCGATCGGGCTGGACGGCCAGTAGCTCGACGGCGGCGAAGTTGTAGCGATCGGTTGTCGGGGAGGTGTCGACGATGCTCACGACGGTGCCCGTGGCTGGTACGGGTGCGGTCAGCGACTGCGCCCAGTACGTGTCGCGGATCGTCGAGTCGGCGTACTGGTGCACGATCACCTGGCCGGCGGCGGGTGTGCGGGCGACCGCGCGGTCCCAGTCGTTGCCGGCTGCCAGGACCATCGAGCCGGCCCCGGTGGTGGTCAGGCGCACTGTAGGTGCACCCGAGAGGGCCGAGGCCGAGGTGCTGGCGCCGATGCCGGTTACCTCGCGCAACGCGCGGACGGTGAGCGAACCGCTGTAGCCGGTGATGTGCGGGACGGCCCGCACGGCGACGCCGATCAGACGCGTGGACGCGACGGCAGTCCACACCTCGGCCGTGCCGTGCTGCGCATTCGTCCGGCGGACGAGCCGCCAGGTTAGGCCGGCGCCGGAGACCGTGGCGGTCTGCGCGCTCGCCGACGGCCCGCTGTAGCCGACCAGCGCGACGAGCCTCTCGCCGGCGACGGCGGTGGTCAGCGTCGGCGTGGTCAGCGTGTTGCGGCCGTTGACGGCGACCGTGGTGTCCGTTCTGATCGGCGGCAAGACAGGCGGCGCGGGCGTGGTGATCCGGACGTTGCGCACGATGTGCTGGTCGGTCAGTCCGCCTGTCGCGGCGGTGAAGCCCGGCCGCATCGTAGCCGGCAGGTTGATCGGCTGGTCGATCTTGGAGTCGCCGTCGACGATCACGCGCAGGTGGCCGCCGTAGATGTTGACGTCGACGTCATGCGTCCCGCTGGTCAGCGGCCCGACGTTGGAGGACGTCGTGAGGTAGGCGAGGTGGTTCGGCGCATCGAGCGTGCCGGTCGCGACGCCGACGAAGTTGGCCGACGGATCGGTTTGGTTTGCGTGCGTGTCGAGGGTGACGGCCACAGCGTTGGTCAGTCCGCCGTAGCCGAGGCCGCCGCCGGTGGCGCCGAGCGATGTCGCGGGCGATGAGGCGGGGAGCAGGGTGAAGGTCAGGCCGTCAGCGCCGCTGCCCCCGCCCAACTGCGCGGTGAAGTGTGCATCGAGTCCGTCGCTCGGCACGGTGGTGGTGGAGAATGCCGATCCGGCGAGGTTCGGCTGCGCGGGGGTCAGCACCAGGTCGCTGCCGCTCACGGTGGTGGCCCCGTTGCGAGACCAGCCGCTGCCGGTCGGAGCGGGCAGTGCGCTGCCGGTGATGCCCGTGCCGGTGAGCGTGATGGCCTGCTCGCCCTGCCCGTCGTCGGCGGTCACGAGATTGGACGCGCTCGCCGTCCCGAGGGCAGTCGGGGTGAATGTCACGAGCTGGTGGACGACGTCGTCGGGGCCCAGCGTGATGCCCTCGGAGAGCGGGCTCGGCGACGTGAACACGCCCGCGGGCGCTTTGGCCTTGGTGATCGTAAGCGGGATGTTGCCGGTGTTCAGGATGTCGAAGCTCAGCGTTCGGGACGTGCCGACCACGACTCGGCCGAAGTCGGTGGTCGAGGGCCGGAACGCAAGATGCGCCTGGCCGGTCTCGCCGCTGCCGGTCAGCGGGACGGTCAGTGTGCCGTGCGTCGACGTGATCGCCAGCGAGTCGGAGTTGGTGCCGGCGATGGTCGGCGCGTAGGTCACGGACATCGCGAGTGACTGCTGGGCGCCGATGACGGTGCCTGCGGGGGGTGCGCCGGTGACGGTGAACGGCGCGCTGGGAAGCGATGTCGAGCTCACCGTCTCACTCGTCGTACCCGTATTGGTGATGTTGAGGCCGTACGTCTTCGTCTGCGATGTCGCCACGGGGCCGAACACGAGTGGGCTGGGCGATGCCGAAAGCCCCGGCTGCGTTCCGGTGCCGTGCAGGTCGAGGGTGACGGAGCCGAGGTTGGTGGTGAGCGTGAGCGAGGACGAGGCGGTGCCCGGCACGGTCGGCGCGAACATGATGGGGATGTCGATCGTGTCATTCGTGGCCAGCGTGCGCGGTAGCCCGGTGGAGTCGGCGGTGAAGGGTGCGGTCGCAGATGCGCCGCTGACCGTGACCGCGGTCGACGCGGTGAGATGCGCGGACGTGATCACCGACCCGCCGACCGGGACCTGGCCGGCGTCGACCGTGGAGCCGTACAGCGCTACCGTGGCCGGCCGCCCGAACGCGAACAGCTTGCCGTCGCGCGTTCCGACGAACACCCGGCCGCTGCTCGTCGCGGGCATCTCGAACTTCGATGCGTTGCCGATCGCGGCTGACCAGCGCAGGTTCAGCACGCCGTTCGACGGCACGGCGTCGTAGGCGCGCAGCTGGCCGCCGCTGCCCGTCGACCCACTGGAGTAGACGACCCAGACCAGGGCTGAGCCCGCGGTGGTGCCGTCGGAGGTCACGATCGGCGACCCGGACGTGTAGCCGAACGTGCCGCTGCTGGCGCCGACCGCGCTAAGCGCCGGGTCACCAGCGGCGGTGACCGCGCGCTGATATGCCCGAAGCGGTCCCATGTTCTCGGCGTAGTAGACCCAGCCGCCCTCGGCGCCGTACACCGCTGGATGACCCCAGACGCCCTTGAAAGGCCCGAGCGTCTGCACCACGGCGTCACCTCCGCCGGATCCCTGTCCGCGTCCGCCGAGCTTGTCGCGGTCGAGCAGGAACAGTCGTCCGTCCTTGCCGTCCTCGATCAGCAGGTGTGGATGCGACGGTGTGCCGAAGCTGTCGGGCAGTGCGGCGGGTCCGCCCGAGCCTAGATCGGTGTCGTTCAGGCTGAGTGTCGGCGCGTCCGACGGGGCGAAGAAGTCCGCCGCGGCGAGGTGGCCGCTCGTGTTGAGCCCCACGCGGACCACCGAATCGCCGAGGTAGGGCGACGGGCTGGTGCCGGGGCCGACGGCCGGGGACAGCCCGTTGCCGGTCGCGAAGAACACCCGCGGGTTGCCGTTGGCATCGCTCCCGTCGGTGACGAGCCCGCCGCCGGCCGCCCAGACGCCGGCACCGCCACCGTTGGCCGCCTCGGTGACGAAGAGCGACTTGATCGCCGGCGTGCCGGTGACGCCGACGGCCGCGATCCAGCCGCGCCACGCCCCGAGGTCACAGTGCGAGCCGAAGCCGATGTAGACGGTGCCGTGTGCGAACAGCAGTCCGGGACGCTGCATCTGGAGGTATGGATCGAATGTCACCGTGGGGTCGTTGTCGGCGGCGCCCTGCACGACGATCGGGAAACCGGCCCGTTCCGAGCCGTCGGCCGGGTTGACGGCGTGCAGGTACCAGTGTGGGTGCTGGGGATCGACACCGTCGGCGATCTTCGTAGTGAGATACACGGTGTTCGATGCCGGGTCGTACACCGGCGTGGACGTCGAACCGAGATCGGGCGTCAGGTCGCCGCATCCGATCGTCGACGACTGGAAGGGCGCGCCGAATGAGCGCTGCCACAGGATCGAGCCGGTCGATGCACTGATGCCGTACGCGTTCGCCTTCTCCGTGGTGACGACGACGGTGTCACCAAGCACCAACGGTTGGGAGTAGATACTGCCGGCTAGCTGCACCGAGAACTGCTGACCGAAGTCGCCAGCGCTGACCTGCGCGGGCGCTAGCCCGGGTTCGTGCGAGTCCCAGCCCGAACGCGTGACATCGCCGGAGACCGTGATGTTGTCAGCCTGGGCCGCCGGCGCGACGGCGACACCGGGCGTCAGGATAGCGAAGATTGTGGCGCCGAGCATGAGCCGGCGCACCGCGACGCGACGCATCACTCCCCCGGGGTCCCCCGAAAGGAGCGACCTTAACCGAGCAGTCACCTCGCCGGAAGGCTCGCCCGGATATGCCGGGAGATCCACGATCAGTCAGGCCGATAGTCAAGCCCTCGTGGGCCCGCCGATGACGACCGGCGTCAACGACGTCGGCGTCCGATATGGACCTCCGATTCTCGCCAGACGCAGTCAGGCTGCTGCGGCTCGCACCCACCGGAACTCCACAATTGCGCGGCGACTCCAAGCGTCGGCGGACCAACCAGAGATCAACCGTTCATGAGATTTCATGGACAGATGATCAGCTTAACGCCACCGCCGAAAGCGTCATCAGCCGGATAAACACTGGGCGCGCCCGGAGGGATTCGAACCCCCAACCTCTTGATCCGTAGTCAAGTGCTCTATCCGTTGAGCTACGGGCGCGAGTGCCGACGGACGAGTCTACAGGGACGCCCAAGACGGTCCGCCGGCCAAGGGATGAAGCGCGGAGGCTCCGGGATTCGAACCCGGGAGGGGCGGTAAACCCCAACCGCATTAGCAGTGCGGCGCCATAGACCAGACTAGGCGAAGCCTCCAGATGATGCGGCGGCACAGCGGCCGCCGAGCCATCAGGGTACAGGCTGCTATGCCCGGCCGAGGAGCCGCTTGAGCAGGTGCGGGCGGACCAGGAACGCTTCCGCCTCCAAGGCGGCGACCGCGATGCGCGGGAGGTCACGCGTGGCCGGGTACGACAGGAACCGCGGATGCCACGCAGGGCGGAACTTCACGTTGAAGCGGTACAGCGACTCGATCTGCCACCACCGGGACAAGAACAGCAGTATGCCGCGCCACGCCCGCAACACCGGGCCGGCGCCGATCTTCTCGCCGCGCTCGATCGCGTCCCGGAACACGGCGAAGTTGAGCGAGACGCGCAGTACACCGAGTGACGGGCAGGCCTCGATCACGCGGGCGATCATGAGCTCGTTGAGGCCGTTGTCAGCGGACCGGTCGCGCCGCATCAGGTCGAGCGACAACCCGTCCGGGCCCCACGGGACGAAGTGCAGCATGCCGCGTAGCACGCCGTCCTGGTGCGCCGTGGCGATGACGCAGTCCGGATCGGTCACATCGCCGAGACGCGACAGCGCCATCGAGAAGCCACGTTCGACGGCGGCACCCCGCCAGGCCGCGGCCACCCGCAGCAGCTCGGCGAACTCGTCGGGATCGATATCGCGGGCACGCCGCACCGCTATGTCGTAGTCGGCCCGGCACACCCGGGTGCAGGCCTGCCGCACGCCCCGCATCGCGCGTCCCTCGAGGCTGAACTCGGCGACGTCGATGATCGCCTCGTCGCCCAGCTCGATCGCTGCGAGCCCGCACTCGCGCCGAAACACGATCGCGCCGAGCTCGCTGCATCCGATGACGGCAGGAGTCCAGCCGTACTCGTCAACGAGGCGGCGGTACGCGTGGATCGCACCCGGCCATGCTTCGGGATCGCCGATCGGGTCGCCACTGACCAGCGCGACGCCCTGCACCACCCGATACGTGATCGCTGCCTTGCCGGTGGGTGACCACACGACGGATTTGTCGCGGCGCAGCGCAAAGTAGCCGAGCGAGTCGCGGCCGCCCTGCCGATCCAGCAGTGAGCGCAGCCGCGTCTCGTTCTCCGCCGAGAGTCGGCACGGCGGCTCGGACGGCCGCAACGCCAGCCACGCCACGGCGAGCACCGCCAGCAGACCGAAGCCCAGCAGCGTGCCGTGGAAGATGTCGCTGAACCGCTCGCCGGACACGTTCACCGGGCCGTTTACGCCGACGAGCGCGCAACTGACCTCTTCCAGGCGCGCCCAGAACGGCGGATTGCCCACCACGCGGTCGCTGTCGATATACAAGGTCGCCATGCCGTACACGACGGCGACCGCGACGAACTGCAGGAAGACCCGCACCGCGAACCAGCGTGACGCCGGATCGGCCTTGGCGCGAAACTGTGAACGGGCCGTCAGCAGCATGACCAGCAGCACCAGCGGCGTCAGCACCTCGAGCACTTTGTGGCCCCTGACGACATGCGCCACGATCAAGATCACCGTAACGGCGACCGAGGCGAGCCAGGCGGCCCGCTTGCGCTTGCGCAGGCTGGCCGCCAAGCGCAGCAACAGCAGACCGGCCACCGCGCTCAGCGCCACGGCGGCCGCAGTCGCCGGAATGCCCAGCGGGTCGGTCATCGCGTGCACCCGACCCCGCTCGGCCGGACGCAGCGCGCCGACGAGAGTCAGCAGCCCGACGATTGCCGCAAACGCCGAGATGACGCGCGGCGAAAACGCGATGTATCCGGTGCGCACCCGCGCAAAGGCAGTCGGCGGTGCCGGCGTTCGTTCACGTTGTGCTGTGGGCAGCACTCTTGCCAGACTCCCTTGTCGCGGACCGACCGACCATGATGCCCTATCAGGCTCAGCGACCGGCACCCCGCCACCGTCAAGCTGGACGCAGTAGCGGCATGACAACGTCGTCGACGACGCGGACGACGTGGTCGTCGGAAACCGGCAGTCCCTGAATGATGATGCGGGTCAAGAGCATCGCCGGCAGTACCTCGGCGATGAGCTCGTCGGCGGCCTCCGGCCGCACCTCGCCACGTGTGACGCCGCGCTGCAGCACGCCGAGCAGCGCTTCCCGCTTCGGGCACCCCACCCGCGCGTCAAGGGCGGCGGCGAGTTCGGCGTCGCGGCTGCTCTCGGCTCCCACCGCGCGGATGGCCTCCCCCACGCCTCCTCTGACCAGCGCGCAGATGCGCCGGCCGACGTGCACGAGCGCGTCGCGAGTAGTGGTCGCAGCCGTCATCGAGGTACCCACCAGATCGAACGCCTCACCCGCCTTTTCGCAGAACGCGGCGACGACGAGTTCCTGCTTGGTGGGCCAGCGCCGATAGATGCTGGCCTTGCCGGTGTGGGCTCGGGCGGCCACCGACTCGATGGTCAGGGCGGCATATCCGATCTCGGCGAGCTCGTCGACGACCGCGTCGTAGATTGCCCCCTCGAGCGCCTCGCCGCGGCGGCGGTGCCGCACGGCATCACTCGTCGTCTCGCGGTGAGCGAAATCGACTGGCGCCGCGGTCATCTTTGTCACACCCTTCGTACAGGATGCCTGTGAGCAAACTGAGGCCGTATCAGAGTAACCCCGTTGCATGTATTACAACCCGTTGGCTAGCTTACTAAGAAACGCCCGCGTCTCCTACCGTGACTAGGAGACTTCGAACGGAGTATGCCCGTGACCGGGTCTGAGGTCGCTACTTCGACTGGCGCGCGTCGTGCCACGCATCCTGCCCTGATCTTGTTGCTCATCGCCGGCGCCCAGCTGATGGTCGTGCTGGATGCCACGATCGTGAACATTTCGCTGCCGTCGATGGGCGCCTACTTCCACAAGAACCAGACGGACATGACGTGGGCTATCAACGCCTACGCGCTTGCGTTCGGCGGTTTGTTGCTCTTGGGCGGACGAGCGGGCGACATCCTGGGCCGGCGCCGCATGTTCATCGTCGGGCTGGGGCTGTTCTCGTTCGGCAGCCTGCTCGGCGGCCTGTCCACAACGTTCCCGCTACTGCTCGGGGGACGCGTCGTGCAGGGCATGGGCGGCGCGATCGCGTCACCGACGGCATTGTCGCTGGTCACGGTCTCGTTCAAGGAGGGCAGGGAGCGCAACCGCGCGTTTGCGGTGTACGCCGCTGTGTCCGGCGCGGGCGGGGCGCTCGGCCTGCTGCTGGGCGGCATCCTGACCGAATACGCCACCTGGCGGTGGGTGCTGTTCGTCAACGTGCCGATCGGCGTGCTACTGATGATCGGCGCGTTCTTGTACCTGCCGCTCAGCGAGCGGCTCAAGGGCGGCTTCGACTTCTTAGGCGCGGCCCTGTCGGTGGGCGGCATGGTGACCCTGGTCTACGCGTTCATCCATGCGGCGCGTGACGGCTGGGCGAACGCTCAGACCTACGTCCTGTTCCCGCTGGCCGGACTGCTATTGACCGCGTTCGTACTCGTCGAGGCGTTCGTCGCCGAACACCCGATGATGCCTTTGCGCCTGTTCCAGAATCGCAGCAGGGCCGGCGCATACCTGGTCATGCTGATGGCCGGTGCCGGCCTGTTCGGCATGTTCTACTTCCTGACGTTCTTCTTCCAGCAGGTCATGGGATACAGCGCGTTGCGGTCCGGGGTGGCCTATCTGCCGTTCCCGTTCGTGATCGCAATCGGCTCGCAGATCGTGGCCCAATTGCTGCCCCGGATCGGGCCCAAGGTGCTCATCGTCAGCGGCAGTTCGCTGATGACGCTGTCGCTGCTGTGGCTGGGGCAAGTCGATACCACCACCACCTATTGGGGTGTCGTGCTTCCCGGCATGATCGTGCTCGCCGCCGGCATGAGCATGCTGTTCGTGCCGCTGACAACCACCGCGGTTTCAAGGGTCGCCAATACCGATGCCGGCATCGCGTCGGCGCTGCTCAACGTCGGACAGCAGGTCGGTGGCTCGCTCGGGTTGTCGGTGCTGGCCACAGTGTTCGCGACCGCCTCCCGCAGCGCGGCCAAGACGCAGGCGACCGAGCTTGCCAGCAGCAATCCGACGTCGCTCCAGCACCTGCAACAGCTGAGCGTCGAGCGCGGTGGCGGACCCAAGGCGCCTCCTGAAGCCTGGCAGGACACCACGGCGGTGCATGCGCTGCACGCCGTCCAGGCACACGGCTCGGCAATGGCCTTCTTGGCGGCGGCGGTCTTCGGAGCGGTCGCGATCGTCGTCGCGCTGCTGATGATCAATATCCGGAGAAGCGATCTGCCGCAGGCGCAACGCGCGGACGACGCGCTCGCGGCGGCCGCCGCGTAACACGCGGCTGTCCGCGGCTCAGCACTCGATCACGTTGACCGCCAGGCCGCCGCGGGCCGTCTCCTTGTATTTGATCTTCATGTCAGCGCCCGTCTCGCGCATCGTCTTGATCACCTTGTCCAGGCTGACGATGTGCCGGCCGTCCCCGCGCAGCGCGATGCGGGCGGCGTTGATCGCCTTGACGGCAGCCATCGCGTTGCGCTCGATGCACGGCACCTGAACGAGCCCGCCGACCGGGTCGCAGGTCAGGCCCAGGTTGTGCTCCATGCCGATCTCGGCGGCGTTCTCCACCTGAGCGGCCGTACCCCCTAGCACCTCGCAAAGCGCACCGGCCGCCATCGAGCAGGCCGAGCCGACTTCGCCTTGACAACCCACCTCGGCACCGGAGATCGACGCGTTCTCCTTGTACAGCACGCCGATCGCACCGGCGGCGAGCAGGAAGCGCACCACGCCGTCTTCCGACGCGCCGGGCACGAACTTGACGTAGTAGTGCAGCACGGCGGGCAGCACCCCGGCGGCGCCGTTGGTCGGCGCCGTGACGATCCGCCCTCCGGCGGCGTTCTCCTCGTTCACGGCCAGTGCGAACAGGTCGACCCAGTCCATGACGCGCAGCGGATCCGTCGCGTAGAGATCGCCACACAAGCGGCGGTACAGCTCCGGGGCACGCCGGCGCACACGAAGCCCACCGGGCAGTGTCCCCTCGTTGGCGCACCCGGCGCTCACGCACTGCTGCATCACCGTCCAGATCGCGAGCAGCCCGTCGCGCATTTCCGCTTCGCTCCGCCAGGACAGTTCGTTGGCCAACATGACCCCGCTGACCGGCAACCCCGCGGCGTCACAGTGCGCCATCAACTCGGCGGCCGTGGTGAATGGGTACCGCACCAGGGTGTCGTCGGGTTTGATGCGATCCGCGCCGGCAGCCGTCTCGTCCACCACGAAGCCACCGCCGACCGAGTAGTACGTCCGCTGACGCAACTCGGCACCTGCGGCGTCAAAGGCGAAGAAGCGCATGCCGTTCGGGTGGTACGGCAACGACGTGCGGCGGTGCAATACGACCTCGACGGCGACGTCGCGCTTGCCCAGCAAGCTCATCCGCTCGGGCGTGACTACCCGTGCCGTGTCGACGGTTTCCGGGCGCTCCCCCTCGAGGCCGAGCAGCACGGCGCGCTCGCTGCCGTGGCCGTGCCCGGTGGCCCCGAGCGATCCGAAAAGTTCGACCCGCACCGCGGCGACCCGGTCCAGCTGCCCGTCATCGGCGAGGCCGAGCGCGAAGCGCAGCGCGGCCCGCATCGGGCCGACCGTGTGGGACGACGACGGCCCGATGCCGATAGAGAACAGATCGAAGACGCTGATGGCCACGCCTTCGATTGTGCAACTTCGGCGGGTGTGAGACCGCCGAGGCTTGCGCGATCCGGGCTAAACGGCTGTTCATGACCTGGATGGGAGCAAGTGGCAGCCTTCCGGGGACCGGCGCCGGGGCCTACCGGGACACTGGGCGGTATGACCGTCATTCGCCGCACGCCGCTGCACACGGGCGCAGTCGTCGACGCCCACGACCTGACCCCGCGGATGCGGCGCATCACCCTGTCCGCGCCGACCCTCGACCAGCCCCGCCCGGCGCAGGACGTCGAGCTCGTGCTGGCCGACGGCACCGGCCGGAAGCTCAAGCGGCGCTACACCATCACGCGTTACCACGACGGGCGCTTCGCCGTCGACGCACTATTGCACGGTGACGCCCCGGGCGCGACCTGGGCGGCGAGAACAGCGCCGGGCGACGAGGTGCAGTTCTTCGGACCGCGTGGTCGGCTGGAGCTGCGCGGCGCCGACTGGCACCTGTTCATCGGGGACGAGTCGGCGCTGCCGGCGATTGCCGAGCTGGCCGCAGCAGTCCGTACGCCGGCGTATGCGCTGCTCGAGGTGGGCGACGAGAAAGACGAGTTACCGATCTCCGCAGAGGTGCGCTGGCTGCACCGCGGCGGCACTCCGCCGGGCGGCGCGGACCTGCTCGGCGCCGCGGTCGATGCATTCGCGCCGCCACCAGGCCCCGGCCACGCCTACGCGATGGGCGAATCCCGCGTCGTCGCGGCGCTACGTCCCCGGCTGCACGCGCTGGGCATTGCCAACGAGCAGCTGTACCTCAAGGGCTACTGGAACGTCGGGCGGGTCGCGGTGAGCTCGCGCACCTCGGCGTAACGCTCGCGCACCGCCGGCGCCGGCTCGGCCTCGAACGTTGCCGTCGCGCCGAGCTGCCAGTGCGGTCGCTCGCCGGTGAGCACCCACGCGGCCTGCCGGGCGGCACCATCGGCGACGTACTCGCCCGGCGCGGGCACCGTGACCGGTCGGGCCAGGATCGTCGGAGCGATGCGGCGCACGGCCTCGGAGCGCGCGCCACCGCCGATCAGGAAGATCCGCTCGACGGGGACGCCCTGCGCGACCAGCGCGTCCAGCCCGTCGGCCAGCCCGCACAGCAGCCCCTCGACGGCGGCACGGGCTAGATGCGCGGGCGTGGAGTTGGCGAGTTGCAGTCCGTGCAGAGCGCCGGTCGAGTCCGGACGGTCCGGCGTCCGCTCGCCTTCGAGGTATGGGACGAGGACCAGCCCACCGGCTCCGGGCGGGGTGTGCAGCGCCAGCCTCGCCAGCTCCACGTGGTCGACCCCGAGGATCGACGCGACGGCGTCCAGCACGCGGGCGGCGTTCAGCGTGGCGATGAGGGGCAGGAAGTCGCCGGTGGCGGACGCGAACCCGGCGACAGTGCCGCTCGCGTCGGCGGTCGGCGTGGCGCTCGTCGCGAACACGGTGCCGGACGTCCCGATGGAGACGATGACGTCACCGGGGCGCGCGTCGAGGCCGAGCGCCGCGGCGGCGTTGTCACCGGCACCCGGCCCGAGTACGGCGCCGCGTGATGCGTGACCGGCCGGCTCGTCCGCCTTCAGCACGCGCGGCACGCCAGCGTCGTGCCCGAGAGCGCGACGCAGCAGGTCTGGCCGGTACTCGCCGGTCGCGGGCGACCAGTACCCGGTTCCACTGGCATCGCTGCGATCGGTGGCCAACTCGGCCCCTAGCCGGTGGGTGAGCCAGTCGTGCGGCAGGCACACTGCCGCCGTCCGGGCGGCGTGCTTCGGCTCATGGTCGGCGAGCCAGCGCAGCTTGGTCACCGTGAACGACGCGACCGGCACCAGCCCGACCGCGTCTGCCCACACTGCGGGGCCGCCCAATTCGGCGGTCAGGTCGGCGGCCGCGCCTGCGGAGCGGGTGTCGTTCCACAGCAAGGCTTTCCGGATCACGGCGCCAGCCTGGTCCAGGCACACCATCCCGTGCTGCTGGCCCGCGACAGAGATCGCGGCCACGTCGTCCAGGCCACCCGCGTCCCGGATAGCCGCCTGCAACGCGACCCACCAGGCGGCGGGGTCGACCTCGGTTCCGTCCGGGTGCGCGGCCCGTCCCTGCCTGGTCAGCGCGCCGGTGGCGGCGTCGCGCACGACGACCTTGCACGCTTGCGTGGACGAGTCGACGCCTGCGACGAGTGTCATGGCTCTAAGTTACGGGCATGACCCCGGATGACATGCTCACGTTCATGCCGTTCGCGCGCGCCGCCGGCGTCGAGCTGATCACCGCGCGAAAGGACGAAGTGGTGGGCCGGCTTGCCTGGGCGGCCGAGCGTACGACCGCCGGCGGTGTGCTGCACGGCGGCGCGATCATGACCCTGGCCGACAGCACCGGAGCCGTCTGCGCCTTCCTCAACCTTCCCGACGGTGCGCGCACCTCGACGATCTCGTCCAGCACGGTGTTCACCGGGGCGGTGCGCTCGGGCGCAGTGACCGCCACGTCGACACCGCTACACGTCGGGCGCACCACGATCGCCGTGCGCACCGACCTGTCCGACGACGCCGGCCGCTTCGTGGCGCACGTGACGCAGATTCAGGCCGTGCTGACGAACGCGAACTAGCTTCGGCGTCACAGAGGCTCTGGAGTTCGGGCGGCGCTCGTGATGCCATCAAGGCATGAACGATCCCCGCGCCGGTACTCCGGCCACCCCCGCCGACCTGGTCGACGTAGCGAAGCTCGTCACGGCGTACTACACGATCCATCCCGACCCGGCGTCCCCGGAGCAGCGTGTCGCGTTCGGCACGTCGGGACATCGCGGCTCGGCGTTCACCGCGACGTTCAACGAGGACCACATCATCGCGACCAGCCAGGCGATCTGCGACTACCGAGCGGCGCACGGGATCACCGGCCCGCTGTTCCTGGGCGCCGATACGCACGCGCTGTCCGAGCCGGCCCGGGTCAGCGCGCTCGAGGTGTTCGCGGCGAACGACGTCACCGTGCTCGCTGACGCACGCGGCGGCTACACGCCCACGCCTGCGGTGTCCCGCGCGATCCTGGAGCATCCCGGCTCGGACGGCGTGGTCGTGACGCCGTCGCACAATCCCCCGCCCGACGGAGGCTTCAAGTACAACCCGCCCGACGGCGGACCGGCCGGCACCGAGGTCACCGGCTGGATCCAGGACCGTGCCAACGCGCTGCTGGTCACGCGTCTCGATGGCGTGCGGCGGGCGTCGCGTCCCACCGCCGGGAAGTACGACTTCCTCGACGAATATGTAGCCCAGCTGCCGACCGTCGTCGACATGGACACGATCCGCGGCATAAGCATCGGCGCCGACCCGCTCGGGGGGGCGAGTGTTGCGTACTGGGCCGAGATCGCCTCGCGATACAGGCTCGACCTGACGGTGGTGAACCCGCTCGTCGACCCGACGTTCCGGTTCATGACGCTCGACTGGGACGGCAAGATCCGCATGGACTGTTCGTCGCCGTTCGCTATGGCCTCGCTCATCGCACGGCAGGGCGAGTTCACCATCGCGACCGGCAACGACACGGACGCCGACCGGCACGGCATCGTCACCGCCGATGCAGGCCTGATGAATCCCAATCAGTACCTCGCCGTTGCCATCGACTATCTGTTCACGCACCGCCCGGCGTGGCCGCCCGTGGCAGCGGTGGGCAAGACGCTCGTCAGTTCCGCGCTGATCGACCGGGTTTCGGCGGGCCTAGGGCGGCGTCTGTTCGAAGTACCCGTCGGCTTCAAGTGGTTCGTGCCCGGCCTGCTCGCCGGAGACGTCGCCTTCGGCGGCGAGGAGAGCGCAGGCGCGTCGTTCCTGCGCCGGGACGGCTCACCATGGACGACCGACAAGGACGGCATCATCCTGGCGCTTCTCGCGTCGGAAATGACAGCGATCACGAGCCGGTCTCCGTCCGAGCGGTACCGTCAGCTCGCCGAGCGGTACGGCGACCCGGCATACGCGCGAATCGATGCGCCGGCGACTCGCGAGCAGAAGGCGGCGCTTGCCCGGCTCGACCACCTCGACGCCACCGAGCTTGCCGGCGAGAAGATCACGGCCACGCTGACCACGGCACCCGGCAACCAGGCGCCGATCGGCGGGCTCAAGGTGGTGAGCGAATCGGGGTGGTTCGCTGCACGTCCGTCCGGCACGGAGGACGTGTACAAGCTCTACGCGGAGTCGTTCCGTGGCCCCGAGCACCTTGCGCAGATACAGGACGAGGCAAAGGCGATCATCGCCGGCGCTGTTCAGCGTCTCTAGTAGAGAGCGCCGCTACCCGGGGCAGCCGGTGGGCGATGGCAGACGGACCACGCCGGTGCCACGCACTGCGTAGACGACGCCGTGCACCGATACCACCGGGGTGTCGGTCTCCGGGTAAGCGCCCGACGCCTGCCCGGTGCGCCCGTCCAGACAGACCACCGAGCCGCTGTCCGCGTACTTGATCCAGAACACCGACCGCCCGGGCCATCCGAACGCGCCGCGCGGCGCGTCTGCGTCGTGGCCGCCGACCAGAGCGACGTTCAGTGTGCGCGGGTCGAGGCGGCCCACCCGCGAGCCGGACGGCTGTCCGAAGCCCACCAGCCAGACGCCGTCGTCCGTTACCGCGATCGAGGTCGGCAGCACGGTAGTCAGCCGGCGCACCTTGCGGGCGCCGTCGGGGTCGACCGTGATCAGGTCATAGGACTTCGACACCGCGAGCAGCCGGAACCGCGACGCGTCGGCCGCGATCACCTGCACGGGGCCGGCGTATCCCGGCAGCCGGGTCGCCTCCACCCCCGGCCAGCCGCGGTATATGCCGTGGTCGGTGGCCATCCAGAGCTGGTCGCCGAGCACGTCCGCGGCGACCACCGTGGCCGAGACGTGGAACTGCCCGACGACGGCCATCGTCGAGCCGGCATAGACCGACACGTCGCTACTCCCGTCTTCCGGCGCGATCACCCAGACGAGGTCGCTTGTCGGGTCAGCGACGACCAGGTGCGCTCCGACCGGCGCGGGCGCCCGGCCGCGGATCACACCGTTGCGGTCGACGGCGGCGAGCTGCTCCGGCGGTGACGTAAGAACGTAGAGCTCACCGCCGCGGTCGATCGCGAAGTCCTGCACGGACAAGCCCGCAAGCCGCGTCGGCGCAGGAGTGGTCACATTCGGGGCCGGGATCGAACTCGGGGTGGGCGCAGCGGCCCGGTGCCGGTCACTCTTCAACGCAAGGGAGATGAGCCCGCCGGCGGCGAGGACGCCGATCGCGGCAAGGACGAGCCAGCGCGGCAGCCGCGGGCCGGCGGCGATGAGGTCCTCATCGCCTTCGGCGTCGGCTGTCACCGGGACGACAACCGGTTCGTCGCGGTCCACGTTCTGGTCCCTACAGGGCGCGTTGCATCTCGTCCAGTATGAAGACGGTCTGTGTGGAGATCACGTCCGGCATTGCCTGGAACGTGTTGAGCACCAGATCACGCAGGCTCGCCGCATCGTGGGTGCGGACGAGCAGCACCAGGTCGTTATCGCCGGAGACGAGCGCGCCGTGCCACACCTCGGGGATCTCGGCGATGCGGCGCCGCACGTCCTTCCATGAGTGTTGGCTGATCTTGAGGTGGACGTATGCCGAGATGTCGAAGCCGTACCGCTCGGGGTCGACCATCGCCGTGTACCCGGTGATCACGCCCTGGCGCTGCAGCCTCTCGACGCGAGCGTAGGCGCCGGCTCGGGAGATGTGCAGCTTCGCGGCCAGCGCGCGCATCGACATCCGGCCGTCGGCGCGCAGCTCGCCGATGATGCGCCGGTCCGTCTCG
>JBKPQY010000124.1:0-8459 GCA_046734315.1 Actinomycetota bacterium
TCGAGGTGGTGCGCGGTGACGACGGCGCTTGCAGTGTGCTGGGTCACGCCCCGGGGCCGGGCCGGCAGGCACGGGGACGGCGGCCGCCCGACCGCGTCCGGCTGCTATCCGGGCCGGCGCGGCTGCGGCACACCGTCGCGGGCCGGACGTTCGAGGTCGATGCCGGCGGCTTCTGGCAGGTGCACCCGCAGGCGGCGCAGACCTTCGCCGGCGCGCTGCTCGACATGGTCCGCGTCCAGCCAGGGGAGCGGGTGCTCGACCTTTACGCCGGCGCGGGGCTGTTCACGGCGCTGCTCGCCGAGGCCGTCGGGGCAGGCGGCGAGGTGGTCGGCGTGGAAATGTCGGCGCAGGCGGTTGCCGACGCCGCACGGAACGTGGCGGACCTGCGACAGGCAAGGGTCGAGCGGGCGCGGGTCAGCGCCGAGGTCGTCCGCGACGCTGACGTCGTGGTCCTCGATCCGCCCCGGTCCGGGGCCGGCCGTGACGTCATGGCCGCAGTCGCGGCGCACACCCGGCGCGCGGTGGGCTACGTCGCCTGCGACCCGGCCACCCTGGCCCGCGACGTGCGAGTCGCGCTCGACGCGGGGTGGCGGCTCGCCGGGTTGCGGGCATTCGACGCGTTTCCGATGACGCAGCACGTCGAATGCGTCACGGCGCTGTCTCGCGGTTAGGCTTTGCCGCTATGAGCGAGCGAGCATCGCAGGCGGCACCACGCGCCGCAGAGAAGCGGAACGAGCGAGCCGAGCAGCGCTCGCGCGAAGAGGAGCCAGTATGAGTCGTGTGCTGCCCCGCATCGGGTCCCCGTCCGATCTGCGCGTTCTCTCGCACGACGAGCTGGTGCTGCTCTGCGCCGAGATCCGTGACCTGATCGTGCAGACGATGTCGCGCGCGAGCAGCGGCCATTTCGGGCCGAATCTCGGCGCGGTGGAGCTGACGGTCGCGCTGCACCGGGTGTTCGACTCGCCCGCCGAACCGATTCTGTTCGACGTCGGTCACCAGGCCTACGTCCACAAGATCATCACTGGACGGGCCGGCCAGATGCCGACGCTGCGCCAGGCCGGCGGGCTGTCCGGTTACCCGAATCGGGCGGAAAGCCCCCACGACTGGATCGAGAATTCCCACGCGTCCACCGCACTGTCCTACGCCGATGGCATGGCCAAGGCGTTTCAGGTCCGCGGTGAGCGCCGTCCGGTAGTCGCCGTGGTCGGCGATGGTGCACTGACCGGCGGGATGTGCTGGGAGGCGCTGAACAACATCGCCGCGGCGGATCGTCCCGTCATCGTCCTGATCAACGACAACGGCCGCTCGTACGACCCGACCATCGGCGGGTTGGCCAGCCATCTCGCGGGGCTGCGGCTGCGTCCCGGCTACGAGAAGATGCTCGGGACGATCAAGCACCGGCTGCCGCAGGTGCCCGTCGTCGGCGCGCCGATCTACGACGCCCTGCACGGCGTGAAGCGGGGCATCAAGGACCTGCTGTCCCCACAGGGCATGTTCGAGGACCTGGGCTTGAAGTATCTCGGCCCGGTCGACGGACACGACCTACCTTCGCTCGAGCACGCGCTCTCGCTCGCCAAGCGCTTCGACGGTCCGGTGATCGTGCATGCGGTCACCCGCAAGGGTTACGGGTACGCGCCTGCCGAGAACGACCAGGTCGACCAGATGCACCAGACGCGCGGCTTCGACCCGGTGACCGGCAAGGCGCAGCCGTCCATCGGGCGGCGCTGGACCGCGGTGTTCTCCGAGGAGCTGCTGCGCCTGGGTGCCGAACGCGACGACATCGTGGCGGTCACCGCGGCGATGTGCGAACCGACCGGGCTGGGCGCGTTCTCGCGCCAGTTCCCGGAGCGCTTCTACGACGTGGGCATCGCCGAACAGCACGCCGTCACGTCGGCCGCGGGCCTCGCCACCGGCGGGCTGCATCCCGTGGTGGCCATCTACGCGACGTTCCTCAACCGCGCGTTCGACCAGGTGTTGATGGACGTGGCACTGCACCGGCTGCCCGTGACGTTCGTGCTCGACCGCGCCGGACTGACCGGCGACGACGGCCCGAGCCACAACGGCATGTGGGACCTGGCGATCCTGGGGGTCGTCCCCGGATTGCGCATTGCCGCGCCGCGTGACGAGCCGACGCTGCGTGCGGAGCTGTCGGAGGCGCTCGACTGGGCCGAAGGGCCTACGGCGCTTCGGTTCCCGAAGACGCCGCTGGGTGAGGACGTACCTGCGCTGCGACACGTCGACGGTGTCGACGTGTTGGCCGAGCCGGACGACGGTGCTGTGGACGTGCTGGTCCTGGCGGTCGGCGCCGTCGCCGAAGATGCGCTGGAGGCCGCTGAGGCCGTGCGCCAGGCGGGTTACACGGTGCGTGTCGTCGACCCGCGGTGGGTGCAGCCGGTGCCCCCGGCACTCGCCGACCTGGCCCGGTCCGCCGCGCTGGTGGTGAGCGTGGAAGACGGTGTGGTCGCCGGCGGCGTGGGCGCCCGGGTCTCGCAGGCGATCCGCGCTGCCGGCGTCGACACGCCGACCCGCGAGGTCGGCGTTCCGGTAATCTTCCCGGGCCACGGCAAGGTGCCGGACGTGAAGGCCGCGGTGGGACTTACCGTTCAAGACATCGGCAGGCGCATCGTGGAGTGGTCGGCGCTCGTTGAACGAAGTGGCGACTCCTCGAGCGATACCCCGTCCGCGGACACCGCGGACGAGATCGCCGGCGACTGATCCCGGGATTAGCTGGAGGCATGGCGGATGCGTGTTCTAGTCGTAGAGGACGAAATGCAGCTGGCGGAGGCCGTCGCCAGGGGCCTGCGCCGGGAAGGTATGGCCGTTGATGTCGCGTACGACGGTGACGACGGGTACCGAAAAGCGGCCATGACCCGCTATGACGTCATCGTTCTCGATCGTGACCTACCCGGGATCTCGGGTGATGACATCTGCCGCCGGCTCTCCGACGAGGGGCTGCTGACCCGGGTCATGATGCTGACCGCCAGCGGCACCGTCGAGGACAAGGTTTCCGGGCTCGCGCTGGGCGCCGATGACTACCTCGCCAAGCCGTTCGCGTTTGCCGAGCTGGTCGCACGGGTGCGCGCCCTGGGCCGGCGCACCACCCCGGCAGCCCCGCCAGTGCTGACCGCGGGTGACATCGAACTCGACTCCTCACGCCGCACCGTGACGCGCGGCGGCGAGATGATCGATCTGACCCGCAAGGAGTTCGGCGTCCTCGAGACGCTGATGATGGCGCACGGCGCCGTGGTCAGCAGCGAAGAGCTGCTCGACCGAGTGTGGGACGAGAACGCCGATCCGTTCACCACCACGGTGCGGGTGACGATGATGACGCTGCGCCGGAAGCTCGGAGAGCCGGCGATCATCGACACCGTGGTCGGTTCCGGCTATCGGATCGACCCGGCGGCCCTAGCGCCAGGCACCGAGGAGGCCGGATCGCTCCTGTGAGACTTCGCCGCCCTACGCTGCGCATCCGCATGGCGTCGCTGTACGGCGGCTTAGTCCTGCTCGTCGGCGCGAGCCTGCTGATCGTGTCTGTGGTGCTGATGGACCGTGCGATCAGCCGGCTGGGATTCTTCAACCACCAGGGTACGGTCACCATTACCGACACATCGGGGAAGACGCGGACGGTCAGCCCTTCGCAGCTGGGCGCGCAGGCGCGGCACGATTCGCGGGATTATTTGCTCACCACCGGGCTGATCTACTTCGCGGTCATCGTGCTCATCGGCGCGGCCGGGGGCTACCTGCTTGCCCGGCAGGCGCTGCGCCCGATCGCCAGGGTCACGCGGACTGCTCGGCAACTCTCGACCGAGACGCTCGACCAGCGCATCGACCTCGGCGGCCCGGACGACGAGCTGCGTGAGCTGGCGGACACGTTCGACGAGATGCTGGGCCGGCTCGACGCGGCGTTCGACGGGCAGAAACTGTTCGTCGCGAACGCGAGCCATGAGCTGCGCACGCCCCTGTCCGTGATCCGCACCGAGCTCGATGTCACGCTGTCCGACCCGGACGCGTCTCGCGAGGAACTGCGGCGCATGGGGGACGTGGCGCTGGCCGCCACCGAGCGGGCACAGCGGCTGGTGAGTTCGCTGCTGACCTTGGCGCGGCTGCAGTCCGGTGACCGGCGCGAGCTAGCGGTGCGCGAACCGGTCGACCTGGCAACCCTCGTCGCGCCGGTGCTGGCCAGCATCGCGGGCGAGGCTGCGGAGCGGTCCATCTCGATAGAGACGGAAACGAGCACCGCCCGCACGAGCGGGGACCCCCGGCTGCTGGAGCGGCTGATCGGCAACCTCGTCGAGAATGCGGTGCGGCACAACGTCAACGGCGGCTGGATGCGGGTCAGCTGCGGGGAGACGGACGGGCGGGTGTGGCTGCACGTCGCAAACGGCGGGCAGGTCATACCGCCGGGTGACGTCGACGGGCTGTTCGAGCCGTTCCGCCGCGGCGGCAAGGTGCGCACCGCAACGCGGGGCGCCGGCCTGGGCCTGTCAATCGTGCGCCTGATCGTGGAGGCCCACCACGGCAGGCTGCAGGCGGCGGCGCCGCCGTTCGGTGGGTTGGCCGTACGCATCGAGCTGCCCGGTGCGGTCGGCGAGCCCGTTACGGTCGCGAACACGCTAACGGAGCGCTTCAGCCAGCGCGGCACCGGTGAGGTCGATCTGCCAGGGTCGCGCGCCTAGCCTGCCCAGCTCGGCACGCACCGCCTCCTGCGTCGGTGGCTGCGGAGGCTGCCACGCGAGTTGGCGGACGACGTCGGACGCGAGCAGGTTCTGCCCCAGCACGCGGTACCGTTCGGCCAGCCCGACTACGACGGCCCGGCACCGTGCGAGTCGCTCCGCGGCCTCCGGTGCGCGATCGCGCCACCGAGACGCGGGCGGGACAGCGTCACCGGTACCCCCGATGATCCGGGGGAGTTCGCTCTCGGGCAGCTCGCGGGCCTCGACCAGTGCGGTGAACCACCGCGTCGTCTGGCGCCGCTGACGCGGACCGCCGAAAACGGGCAGCGCGACGAGATCGGCAGGACGGCGTGGATTGGTGCGCGCTGCTGCGATGATCGCGGAGTCGGGCAACAGCCGGCCCGGTGCGACGTCGCGCTCGGCCGCATACCGATCGCGCGCGTACCAAAGTGCCCGCACAGCGGCGAGCTGGCGTCTGCTGCGGAGCATGTGGATGCCCGACGTGCGCCGCCACGGGTCCTCGCGCGGAGCGGGGGTGGGTGCGACACGTTCCGCCTCGAATTCCTGCTGTGCCCACTCCGACTTGCCGGCGCTCGCGAGTTCGGCGGCGAGCGCCTGGCGCAGCGCGGCGAGCAGCTCGACGTCCAGCGCGGCGTACACGAGCCAGTCGTGCGGCAGCGGCCGGGTGCTCCAGTCGGCGGCGGAGTAGCCCTTCTCCAGCCGCACGCCGAGGTGCTGCTCGACCATCGTGCCCAGGGCTACCCGGTTGTCGCCGAGCAGCCGGCCGGCGAGCTCGGTATCGAACAGCACCGGCGGATACAGGCCGACCTCGGCCAGGCAGGGCAGGTCCTGGCTCGCGGCGTGCAGGATCCACTCGGCGTCGCCGACCGCCTCGCCGACCTCGTGCAGGTCGGGCAGCTCGATCGGGTCGATCAGCACGGTCCCGGCGCCGGCCCGGCGGAGCTGCACCAGGTACGCGCGCTGGCTGTACCGGTAGCCGGAGGCGCGCTCGGCGTCGACCGCCACCGGCCCGGTGCCACGGCGCAGCGCCTCGATACTTTGGCGCAGCTGCGCCGCTGTCGTGATGGGATCGGGGACGCCGTCGCGCGGCTCACGCAGCACCGGGACATCGCTGATGGGCGCGCCGGACTCGTCCGCATCGGTGGACGACATGAGCATGCTGCTATCTATTCGCGCGGGCTCTTGAGGACCGTGACCCCCTCGGGCGGCACTCCTGCCGCGGTGCACAGCATGTCGACGAACGCTAGCAAGTGCGGGCCCAGGTCGGGAGTGCGGGCCGTCCAGGACCCGCGTAGCTCCAGCGCCACCGTGGTGCGCGGCCCGTGCACGTCGCCGAACCGGGTGGACGTCGTCTGCGTGACGGTGCCACCCGCGGCGAGGTAACCGGCACCGCGGGCCTCGAGGGCCTCGGTGAGCCAGCTCCAGCCGACTTCCGGCAGCAGCGGATCGCCGGCCATGCTCGGCTCTAGTTCGGCCGATGCGAACGCGACCAGCCGCAGCGTGCCTTCCCACGCCTCGGCGCCGTCCGGGTCGTACAGGAGCACAAGCCGTCCGGTCGACAGCTCGCCGCCGTCGGCGCCGCGGACGTCGGCGGCCAGCGCGTGGCTCCACGGCGCGAGCCGCTGCGGCGGGCGGATCGGCTCGACGCGCACTTCCGGGCGCACCACGGTGCGCCGCAGGCTGTCGACCGCCTCGCGGAACTCGGCCGGAGCCAGCGCGGGATCGCGGTCGCGTGCGAGCGGCGGTTGGTCAGTCATGTCGACAGGTTGGATAGGGCTGATGTGGCTCACGGGGATGACAGTCCGGATCAAGCCGCATGCCGCAAATGCTGGGCACGCCTCTGGCGAGGGAGAATCAGCGGCGGATCGACGATCATGCCGGTGCCGCACTCGGTGCACGCCCGGTCGGGGCAGCCCGCTCGATGCCCATCGGCGCAGGGCGGAATCTCGGCCTGGCGTCGCTGGCCGCACGTCGGGCAATCGAGGTACAGCATCATGCGGACCTCCGCAAAGGCGACTCCACTACGTCGTCGTGACGTTGGCACGGGTCACTGACAAAATCACCTAGGCGCGCCGTGTCCCACGCACCGTGCGACGATGAGGACGATGCTCGCAGATTCGCTTCTGGTGCGTGCCGCCCGGGGTCGCCCAGGTACCCGGCCGCCGGTGTGGTTCATGCGCCAGGCGGGCCGCTCACTGCCCGAGTACCGCGCCGTGCGCGAGGGTACGACGATGCTCGAGGCATGCCGGAATCCCGACCTGATCACCGAGATCACACTGCAGCCGGTGCGCCGGTACGCGGTTGACGCGGCGATCCTCTTCTCCGACATCATGGTGCCGCTGGCCGCGGCCGGCGTCGGCGTCGACATCGTCGCCGGCGTGGGTCCCGTGATCGACAAGCCGGTGCGTACATTGTCCGACCTGGATGTGCTGCGCACACCGCATCCGGACGACGTGCCCTACGTGGTATCGGCGGTACGCACGCTGGTTCGGGAGCTGGGCGAGATTCCCCTTATCGGGTTTGCCGGGGCGCCGTTCACGCTGGCCAGCTACTTGATCGAGGGTGGCCCGTCTCGCGACTACGCGCGGACCAAGGCGCTTATGCACGGCGACCCACAACTGTGGCACACCCTGCTCGCCCGGCTGGCGGCGATCACCGCGGCGTTCCTGCGGGTCCAGGTCGACGCCGGAGTGTCAGCAGTGCAGCTGTTCGACTCGTGGGTGGGGGCCTTGTCCGCTGCCGACTACCGGGCAGCCGTGCTGCCGCACAGCCGGGCCGTATTGTCGGCTGTTCCGGAGGTGCCGCGCATCCACTTCGGCGTCGGTACCGGTGAGCTGCTCGCGCTCATGCGCGAGGCCGGCGCGGACGTCGTCGGGGTCGACTGGCGGGTGCCGCTGGACGAGGCCGCGCGGCGACTCGGCCCCGGCGCGGCGGTACAGGGCAATCTCGACCCGGCGCTGCTGCTTGCCGACTGGCCGGTCGTCGAGCGTGAGACGCGCCGGGTCGTCGCCGAAGGCCGTGCCGCGGCCGGGCACATCTTCAACCTCGGCCACGGCGTGCTGCCGGATACCGACCCGGACATGCTGACGCGGCTCGCCGGGTTGGTGCGCTCGCTCGGTTGAAGGCTGCTGCTCGCTCGGGTGGTCTTTTAGAACGGCGCCGACGGAGGTCGCTGTGGGCCGGGTGCCTCGCGCCGCCGGCTCGCGGATTCTCCTTATGAAATAAGGGTAGACGGCACATGCAGCTGTTGATAGACTCGCACACATGTTCGAGCATGTGGCGCCGGTCTCGGAGGTCGACGTGCTCGTCTCCCCGGACTCGGTCGCCGCCGAACTGGCCACCTCCGTGCCGCGGGGCGAGGACACGGCGGCGCTGCTGCTGCTCGACCCGGACGCGTTGTCCGACGCCGGGCGGGTGGATCTGCTGGTGGCGTTCGAACGGCACATCGCGCGGTTGCAGGCCGCCCAGCAACAGGTGCTCGCCTCCCTCGACGGGCGGGCGTTGGACTGGTCCGGCACCAAGCTGATCGACTACACCCGCGAGCAGGTCGGGGCCGCGCTGCGGCTCTCGCCCGGCACCGCGGAACGGCGCCTTGCCGTGGCGCGCACCCTGGTCGACCGGCTAACCGCGACCCTGGACCTACTGCGCACCGGGGACATCACCTACCTGCACGCGATGAAGCTCGCCGAAGCCATCGCCTGCTTCGATGACCAGACCACCGCGAAGGTCGAGCAGCGGGTGCTGCCCCGGCCTCCGACCAGACCC
>JBKPQY010000125.1:0-7573 GCA_046734315.1 Actinomycetota bacterium
GGCCGACCTGCCCGCTTCGACTACAACAACAATTACCTCACCACAGAAGGTGACGTGCTCAAAGGCCTCCTCTGAATCCACCTCGCCTCAGAAACCTGAGGGTCCAGGAACACGCTGAGCGCCCGCCCAGACGTATCCCGCTACCCGGCCGCTCGAAGCGTCACGCGCCCGATAGGCAGCGACTCTGGCGTTCGCGTCTTACTCGCAGCTGAGCCTTAGCGGCCGGACCGTCCACATCGGATTGCGTCCACAGCGCACTGTGGCGCCACCATCTGACGGGCGCGCGCCACGCGCCACAAACCAGTCGCGCGGCTCGGCCGCCTAAACCGGACGCCCGTGCGTGTGATTACCTGCTTACTAAATGAACGGATTCTGTTCAGTCGCATTCAAAACCTCCGCTTGTGTTTGTGGTGGCTGTCCCTGGGATTGAAGCTAAAGCTAAATCTGCCTTAAGACACAGCTCGAAATTGTCCAGACCGACTCCTAATTATAGTTACCTCATCTATCGATAACGGACGAAACTTATCGACGCGCTGCTCCCAGGCCAGGCAGACACCAGGCAGATAACCGGCAGCTTCGCGCAAGCAGCTCCTGGCCGGTATTCGCACGACGCCGCGCTGTCGCGCATCGCCTGGCGGAGGACTGTCGCGGAGCGCGCGAAACTTGAGCCGGCGCCAGCTCCGCCAGCCCGCAAGCGCACGCCGAGAACGGTCGCGCTGCGCCAGGCACGCGCAGAATGACGTCGCATCGAGCGAGACCCGACGAACCGGCAGGTTGGTCGCGGTGCGGGTGGCGGGCGGGTCTTCCGACTCGTCCGGGACGGAGTTGCGTGTTGGCCAGCCCGCGCCGATTGACGCCGATCGGCGGACCCGTCGCCGGTGCCTGCCGCGCGTAGCAGCACGGTCATTGATGCGAAGATCGTCAGCCACGCCACCCAGGTTGCGACAGGGGGAGTGTCGGGGCTGGCCGTCGAGCGGCCTGAAGTGGGTGAACTGCAGACGCTCGTTCGGGTCGACGTCGTCACAGCGGTCCTTACGGCTGGGTTGATGTGCCGGCGAACGCATGGCCTCGGACGGCTTGGTGGGGTGCGGGTGCTGCATCCGGGCGTGGCTGTATCGGTCGGTGCTCGGCGGGCATCGGTGTAGTCAGACCGAGTGCGAGTCCGCCCGCGACCAGTCCGAGCCCGATCCAGACGCCGAGGGTCGGTGCAGGTGCACCGAGCAGGACGCCGCCCGCGGCGGCAGCGACCGGTGCAACGCCGGTGAGCAGCCCGGCCGGTCCCGCGCCCAGCCGAGCGACGGCCAGGTACCACAAGACGAACGCCACCGCGGTGACGACGACTGCGAGGTAGCCGATAGCGGCGAGCTGGCTCGGGTGTAGGCGGGTGACCGCCGTCGGCCCTTCTATGCCGACGCCGAGCACGGCGAGCAGTACAGCGGAGATCCAGGTGGTGTGGACCGCGACGCCCCGCGCTCCCAGACGGCCGATGACCGGGACCGCCAGCAAAGTGAATGCAGCTTCGCAGGCCAGCGCGAGCGCCGCGTAGCCCAGTCCGACAGCGTCGGCGTGCCCGGCGCCTTGCACGAGCGCGGCGCCGCCGGTGACGACCGCCGCAGCCAGGGTAAGTCGGCGCGTCGGTCGCGTGTGCTGCAGCGCTGGGCCGAGCAGCGCGAGCACGATCGGCACGCAGGCGACGGCGACGGCGAGCACCGCCGGCTCGGCATGCTGCACGCCACGCACGAGGGCGATGTTGAACAGCGTCACGCCGAGGACGGCGACCCCGAGCAGCCAGGCCCACTCCCGGCCGCGTGGCGCGCGCACCCGCCTTCCGGTCGCCCTCGTCAGCGCCAACAGCACTACGGCGGCGGCTGCATAGCGCAGCGCCTGCCCGGTGAGTAGCGGCGCGTGGATCAACGTTGTGGAGACGGCCACGCTGCTTCCGACACAGATCATCGCGGCAACGCCGCTGCCGATACCGGCGCTTCGAGGAGTCATGGTCCCCACCTTGGCGAGATATGGTTCGGACGAGTAGTGCCAACATGTGGCTGGTTAAGGGGGCCAAGTTGGCTGGCGTTGATTTCCTGCAACTGGATCCGGCGCACGCCGGGCCGCGCGGCCTCACAGCGTGGCTCGCCGAGCAACTCCGCGCCGCGATCGCGGACGGGCGGCTGCCAGTCGGCGCGCGGCTGCCCCCGACGCGGGTGCTCGCAACCGAGCTGGGGGTGTCGCGGGGGGTCGTCACCGACGCCTACCAGCGGCTCGTGGACGAGAGCCGGATCGCAGGCCGGCGCGGTGGCGGAACGACCGTGATCTCGATCCCGGCACCAAGGGTGCGCCGGCCCGAACCGCCTCGGTCGATCCCCCCGGTTGCATCGCTCGACCTGTCCCCGGGCATCCCGGACCTGAGCGCCTTTCCCCGCACGGCGTGGCTGCGTGCCGAGCGTGCCGTGCTCAATGAGGCGACCCCGCGCGACCTCGGCTACGGCGATCCGGCCGGCACACCCGCGCTGCGCGCATCGCTCGCGACGTGGTTGGCCCGCACCCGCGGAGTGCACGCGACGGCCGACGACGTGCTGATCGTCAACGGCGTCGCACAGGGCCTGGCCCTGGTCGCCCACGTTCTGCAACAGCACGGCATTGACACGGTTGCGACCGAGGACCCCGGATCGCTAGGAACACGCGAGCAGCTCACCAACTGGGGCATGGCCACGGTGCCGGTGCCCGTGGACGAGCACGGCCTGGACGTCGATCGCCTCCGCGACGCCAACGTCGCGGCCGTGCTCGTGACCCCGGCGCACCAGTTCCCCACCGGGGTCGTGCTCGGCCCGCAGCGGCGGCGCGAACTACTGGCCTGGTCCGTGGACCGCGGATTGATCGTCGAGGACGACTACGACGCCGAGCACCGCTACGACCGCGCGCCGGTGCCTGCCCTGCAAGGACTGGCAGCGGACCGCGTCATCCACACCGGCAGCCTGTCCAAGACGCTCGCGCCGGCACTTCGGATCGGTTGGCTGATCGCCCCCGAGCGACTACGCGACCAGTTCGTCCAGGCGAAACGTCAAGCCGATCTCGCCAGCCCTGCCCTTCCGCAGCTGACCCTGACCCGGCTCATCGACTCCGGGGACTTCGAACGGCACCTGCGCCTGGTCCGCAGCCGCCAACGGCGCCGTCGCGACGCCATGGCGCAAGCGCTTCGGACCTTCCTGCCCTCCGCCCGGGTCCACGGCGTCGCGGCAGGTCTGCACCTGCTGGTCACGTTCCAACAAGACCTCGACGACGAGGAACTGGCCGCCCAACTGCTCGACATCGGCATCAAGGTGCACCCGCTGTCCCGGCACCGCCGCCTGCCCGGGCCCCCTGGCCTGGTCCTCGGCTACGCGACCGCCACCCCCGACGAGATCACCCGCGCCGTCGGACGAATCCGGGCAACCCTGCACTCGACCAGCCAGCGGACCAAGACCGCCGTCCGCCCCGGATCGAGACGATGAGCCGAAACGATGCACCGCATCGCTCCTGCCATTGCGAACCTGCGCCGCGCTCGCGGCGAGTCGGTCGTACCCGACCGGTGTTTCGCCCCCGAGGGACGAACGTCCACAGTGGACACCCGGCGACAGGCAACCCGGAAAGCAACGACCCGAGCGGCCAACCTTGGTAGGGCTCGTTAGGCGGCGAGGAGTTCGAGTTGGGCCTCGTGGGCGGCGTGCTCGGTTTCGCCGCGGGAGTTGGTGGTGAGCAGTGCGAGGGCGGCGGTGGCGAGGACCCGCATCTCTCTTTAGAACGGGCTGCGGCGTTTCTGGCGAGTCCTCCTCTTGCAGGAATGGGTCTGCTCAACGGTTGCGTGAGCCGGGACGGGCGGGGTGGTGTTCATGTCGTGCTCGGCTGTTCGGTGATTCGCGGGAATGCGGGTGGGGGCTTTGGTGCGGTGGAGTCGAGCTGTGCCTGGAGCCGGGCTGCGCCGTCAGGGATGAAGGGAGCGAGTTCGTCGGCGGCGATGCGGCAGGCGGTGAGGATGGCGTCGATGACGGCTTCGAACTGGCCGGCGGCAGCTGTGTCACCGGCGTCAGCGGCCTTTGCAAGGTGCCATGGCTGCTCGGCTTCGATGAATCGGTTCCCGGCCTCGGCGAGCGCGGTGATGGCCTGGCATGCAGCGCGGAAGTCGTAGCTGCCGAGGGCGGCGTCTACCGTCGCGGGCAGCGACGTGGCCTGCGCGTGCAGTTGCTCGCCGGTGCAGGCGGCCGGCTCGCTGCGCCAGGCGGCGTCGCGGCGGGACAGCGTCAATGCTCGTGATGCGAGGTTGCCCAGCGTGTTGGCCAGGTCGCGGTTATAGGCGGCGACCAGCCGCTCGACGGTAAAGTCCGTTGTACCGACCGGCGCTGGGTCGGCGAGCAGCCACCAGCGCAGCGCGTCGGCGCCGTGGGTGCTGGCGAGGGCTGCCGGCTCGGTCGCGTGCGCACCGGATTTTGCGATCTTCGCCCCATCCACGGTGAGGTAGTCGTGCACGAGCACGCGGGTGGGGAGCGGAAGCGCGGCGGAGAGTAGGAACGCGATCCAATACACGGCGTGGAAGCGCACGATGCCCTTGCCGATCACGTGTACCCGCTCGGCGTCGCCGGCCCACCAGCGCCGGTAGGCGTCGTCGTCGGGTGTGCCGTAGCCCAGGCCGGTGAGGTAGTTGGTCAGGGCGTCGAACCATACGTACACGACCTGCTCGGGGTCGCCTGGGACGCGGATGCCCCACCCGCCGGCGCGGGCGGTCGGTCGGGACACCGACACGTCGTGGACCTCGCCGGCGAGGAACCCGAGCACCTCGTTGCGCCGCTCGCCCGGGGTGATGTCTAGCCGCCCCGAGGTGATCAGCTCAGTGATCTGCTCGCGGTAGCGCGACAGGCGGAAGAACCAGTTGGTCTCTGTCACCTCGACCACAGGCGTCCCATGCTCGGCACAGGCGCCGTCGACCAGCTCGTCGGGTCCGTAGAACTGCTCACAGCCCGGGCAGTACAGGCCCATGTAGTCCTTTGCGTACAGGTCGCCGGCCTGTTGGCAGGCACGCCACAGCGCAGTCACGGCGCCCGCGTGGCGCGGGTCGCGGCTGGTGCACACGAACTCGTCGGTACATATCTCCAACGCCGTGGCCAGCGCGGCGAACCGCTCGCCGTTGGCGGCGACGAATTCGGCCACACCGACACCGGCCTCGCGCGCGGCGCTAACGTTCTTGATCGCATGATCGTCGGTGCCCGACTGCACCCGCACCCCAGCGCCGCGGAGACGCCGATGCCGGGCGAGCGCATCGACATGCACGAACTCCAGCGCGTGGCCAAGGTGCGGGGCGCCGTTGACGTAGGGGATCGAGGTGGTGATGTACAGGTCGGTCATGTCGTCCTCCGTTGAGATCTGGGGGCCGGGTACCCGGCGGCAACGGGGACGATCAACAAAGAAGGCCCGCCAAAGCGGGGGCCCTGCGCGTCGCACGCGGAATTACACCCCCGAACGGGAGCGCATCATCCAAGCGGCACGTGCAAAGCTCACGCGCCGAGTATCGGCGCGGACGAGATCGACCTCAACTCGGGGCCTCAACAGTTCAGGCGCGGCAGGCTTCGTCTACGCAGTACCGGACCCGCCGAAAATGATCTCCGGTCCTCGGTGGATAGCAGCGCGGACCTGTCTGTGAGCGAAACTTCGGATGCGCGGCCCTCGCAAGAGCGTGCACACTCTCGGCGGCAAATCCGGTCGTTTATCGCCGGCACCATGGATGTAACGAGCCGTTACGCGAGCGCCTTGGTACCGATCCGGGCAAGCCCTTCGACGACGCACTCGACGACGACCTGGGCGGCGATGCCGTCCGGATCCAGGTCCGGGTCGTAGATGCCGACGTGCGCGCCCGTGGCGTTCGGCGCGAGCGCTTGCAGCAGCTCGATCAGCTGGTCCGGGCTCAGCCCGCCCGGCGAGGGGCTGTCGACGGCCTGCATCACCGACTCATCCAGCACGTCGAGGTCCACGTGGATCCAGTACCCGTCGAGCTCGGGGCGGACAACGGTGCTCACGATCGGATCGATCACAGCGGGAACGCCGTTGTTGACCAGGTACGACGCCGGCACAACCACCGCGAGCAGCGCGCCGGCCTCATCCATCGCTTCGTCGGCGTCGCGGCAGCCGATCTGGACGACGTCGTCGGGCCGGAAGTGCTGCCGGCCGCCGAGCAGAGATACCACGGGATAATGCAGGCCCATGGCTGCGGCCAGGTCCTCGCCAGCCAGGCTGGCCACCACGTCGGAGTTGCCGGGATGCCGGAAGTCGGTATGCCCGTCGATGTGCACCAAGCCGTAGCGGCCGCGCCGGCGCAGCGCGAGGCCGACGCCGAGCAGCAGGCTGCAGTCACCCCCGAGGACGAGCGGATGCCGACCGTCGTCCAGCAGCGCGCCGAGCCGGTCAGCCAGCCGGATCGAGTAGTCGAGGACGGCGTCCTGATTGCGGATCCGGCCGGGCCGGGCGTCGTCTACGTAGCGCGGGCAGGCGACCAAACCGGCGTCCTCGGCCCCCAGCCGCTGGTACAGCCCAGCCGCGCGGAGCACCTCGGGCGCCTTGGCACAGCCCGGCGTAGCAGTCGGGACCGGTGGGCGCAGGCCCAGATTCGTCGGCGCGGACAACAGGGCGACCGTCATGCCGGAACCTTATCCGAGCCATATAGCCAACGAAGTGCTTATCAGCCTGCCGACAAAGACATCTCGCGAAGCCAAGGGCAACTCGATGACGAGGACCAATACGTTGAAAGGAGCGTGTGATCACGAGATCATCCGCGGACTCGCGACCACCGGCAAGATTGCGCGCACCATGCGGCATGACCGGATGCTCGGCGCCCGACTCGGCGTCTTGCTGATCTATGCTCGTGCGCGCCAACCTCACACCGGGCACCGTCACGTCACGACGGCACAGATGACCGAAGACCGCACCCCGGACGCCGTTCCCGGGATCGTTGCATCGGGCCGAGAGATCACCCGCGACGACGTCGAAATGCTGTGGTCCGACCTGATCAGCGGGCACTACACCTGGCAGGAAACGTCCGAGCGTGCGCTGGTCCTCATCGAGACGGTGAGCGTGCCAGAGCACATCGTCAACTGGGGCCTGATAGAGCTATACGACCTGCGGCGGCCAGGCGCCGCGCGCGACGCGGAGTCGCACCGGACGAAACGCGAGGCATGGCGGGCGAAGCTGCGGGAGTACGACGCCGACCGGGATGGCTGGAACCGCACCTACTACTGCGACATGTTGGTACATCACGCCGACAGGTTCGGCTACGACAAGGCTGCGCGCTTCGGCCGGAGGCTTGCGGCGGCCGGCCTGCTTCAAGACAGCGACGTTGACGCGACGCTCCACGACTTGCGTGGCGCAACAGAGGCTGGCCACGAGCGCTCGATCGAGACCTAGAAGGCGCTGCCGGCGGCAATTCCGGATGCCTGCCCTGCGACGCGGCATGCATGGCCGTTTCGTAGGACAGACAAGAGGGAGCCGGGCGCTCGTGTGATGCTGTGGTGGTTGATAACACGGCGAGTGGGAGGGGCAGCCGCATGGCCAGGAA
>JBKPQY010000126.1:0-18130 GCA_046734315.1 Actinomycetota bacterium
TCGCGCGGGCCGGGTTGCCGCCGTCCGTGTCGACCTCGACCTGCCAGGTACCGCCGACGATCGAGGTCAACGCGGTTCGCACCAGCTCGATCGTGCCGTCCTCGCTGATCATCTTGGCAAGTGCCGTGGTCGGCGCCGCGAGGGTGAGCCGGTCGCCGTTCACGCTCGTGACCTGCGCGTTGTCGAGCAGCGCGCGGGTGCGCTTGCTCGACTGCTTGACGACGTCGAGCACCTCGGGCCAGAGGCGACGCACAGCCGCGGCGTCGATCGCCCCGGACTCGGGCTGCGGCTCGGCCGCAGGCTTCGACTCCGGTTTCTGCTTCTGCTTGGCCTTGGACTTCGGCGCCGGGTCGGCCGGCGTCGCTGGTGGTGGCTCGGGCACCGACAGCGCCGCGTTGCGCCGCTCGAGCCGCTCCAGGCGTTGCAGCAGCGCGGCGGAGTCGGCGGCGGCGTCGGGCAGCAGCATGCGGGCGCAGAGCAGTTCGAGGACGAGCCGTGGGGACGTCGTTCCACGCATCTCGATCAGCGCGGTGTGCACGATCTCGGCGTTGCGGGCAAGCGTGGCCGCGCCGAGGCGGGCGGCCTGCTCGGTCATCCGAGACAGCTCGTCGGTCGTATCGTCGATCAGCCCGCTGGCGGCGGCGCCGGGCACCGCGTCGATGACGATCAGGTCCCGGAACCGGTCGAGCAGGTCGGCAGCGAAGCGCCGTGGGTCATGTCCCGCCTCGACCACGCGGTCGACGGTGCCGTACACACTCGCCGCGTCGCCGGCGGCCAGCGCGTCGACCATGTCGTCAAGCAGCGTCGCATCGGTGACGCCCAGCAGCCCCACGGCGTCCGCATACGTGACACCCGACGGGCCGGCGCCGGCGATGAGCTGGTCCAGCACCGAGAGGCTGTCACGCACCGAGCCGGCACCGGCCCGGACCACGAGCGGCAGCACGGCCGGCTCGACGGTCACGCCTTCCTCGGCGCAGATGCGCTCGACGTGCTGGCGCATCACGCCGGGCGGGATCAGCCGGAACGGGTAATGGTGCGTGCGCGACCGGATCGTCTGCAGCACCTTGTCCGGTTCGGTGGTGGCAAAGACGAAGATCAGGAAGTCCGGCGGTTCCTCGACGAGCTTGAGCAGGGCATTGAAGCCCTGAGTCGAGACCATGTGCGCCTCGTCGACGATGTACACCTTGAAGCGATCGCGGACCGGGGCGTAGAAGGCGCGCTCCCGCAATTCCCGGGCATCGTCCACACCACCGTGGCTGGCGGCGTCGATCTCGATCACGTCGATCGAGCCCGGGCCGTTCGGGGCGAGCTCCCGGCACGAGTCGCATTCACCGCACGGCGTCGGGGTAGGTCCCTTCACACAGTTCAGCGACCTGGCCAGAATGCGCGCACTGGACGTCTTGCCGCAGCCGCGTGGCCCGCTGAACAGGTATGCGTGGTTGATGCGTCCCGCTGCGAGTGCCTGCTGCAACGGACGGGTGACGTGGTCCTGGCCGATCACCTCGGCGAAGGTCGCGGAACGGTACCTGCGGTAGAGCGCCAAACTGCCAGCCACGCGACGACATTAGTGCACGTCTCGGACCAGCCGCCGCCCTGAAGCAAAGGGCCCCCCGTGCACCCGCCAGAGCCTGCTTATCCTTGCTGCCTTCCGGCCCTGGGGAGGTTCGCAGGATGGGCGCCGCACGGGGGGCTGGCCGGCAAGTCTACGCGTTGATCGGCAGGCCTCACGGCGCCGCTCGACCGCCCCGTATCCTGTCGAGCGGAGGATTCGCCTAGTGGCCTAGGGCGCACGATTGGAAATCGTGTTGGGTTAACACCCTCGCGGGTTCAAATCCCGCATCCTCCGCCACGGGAGCCCCCGGATTTGCTGGGTCGTAAGCACCTAGCGAGTCTGGGGGTTGATCATGTTGATGGGCGTCGTGGTAGCCACGTGGTAGCCACCGGACCCGCTGCATCGGATTGCCTTGGACGATCCCAGTGAGCAGGGGTGCGAGCGGCCGCTCCTCCATCCACCGCCGCGGCGACGGGCCCGGTTGGGAGGGCTGGGTCAGCCTCGGCGTCCACCCGGTCACCGGCAAGCGGTGGCGCAAGCACGTACGTGGCGCGACCAAGACCGAGGTCGCCGGCAAGATCGCCGCGTTGGAGAAGGCGCGCGACGCTGGCGCGGTGGCCGCCGATGCGGCGGCCACCCTCGACACGTGGCTGCAGGCGTGGCTGGCTGGCCGTGTCGCCGCCGGGCTGCGGCCGAATTCGATCTCGGCCTACGAGACCGACCTGCACTACGTCACCCGCTCCGGCATCGGCCGCGTCCGGTTACGGGACTTGACCCCCGAGCACATCGAGCGCGTCTACCGCTACATCATCGGCCTGCCGCGGGCCGGCGCCGGCTCGGCCGCGCACGCCCGACGCACGTTGAACGCCGCGTTGAACGTCGCGGTGATGCGCGGCCACCTTGCCCGCAACCCGGTACGACTGGCCGCTGCCCCGCGGCACGAACAGCCGGCCCTCGAGCCCTACTCGACATGTGAGATCGCTCGACTGCTCGCCGCCGCCCGTCAGCGGCGCAACGGTGTGCGGTGGAGCCTGGCGCTGCTGGGGCTGCGGCAAGGTGAGGTTCTCGCACTGCGGTGGAGCGACATCAACCTCGGCAGCAGCGAGCTCAGCATCCGCCACACCCTGACCTGGCGACGCTGGCAACATGGCTGCGCCATAGATCCGCAAGAGCCGTCGTGCGGCCAACCGGCGGCGCGCTGCCCGCGACGGCACGGCGGCGGAGCCCATCTCGGCCCGCCGAAATCAGCAGCCGGACGCCGCACCATCTCCCTGCCCGCGCCCGTGGCCGCCGAGCTGGGCGAGCACCACACACGGCAACGACACGAGCGGCTCGCCGCCGGGACGCGATGGCAAGACCAAGGCTTCGTAATCACCAACGCCACCGGAGGACCAGTCGACCGCACCAGCGACCGCGAAGAGTGGCACCGCCTGCTCACAGCCGCGCGTGTGCGGCGGCTACGCATTCACGACCTACGCCACGCCGCCGCCACCGCTCTGCTCGTCATGGGTGAGGACTCCCGCGTCCTCCTCGGCATCATGGGATGGACCAGCATGAGCCTCGTCCAGCGCTACACCGACCTCGTCCCCGACATCCGCCGCAACGTCGCCCAACGCCAAACCGCGCTCTGGGCGGCAGGAGGCGAAGCCTGACCGCGCCGCGCCGGCGGTGGCAGTGGGCAGGGCCTCAGCGATCACGCAGATCGGCGCCCCCTTATCAGACCGGCAGCCGCCGACCCGGGGCGGCGGCCACCCAGCATCACGGATCCCCATAGGACGACCGGCGCGGAATCCCTCGATCTGGTGCAGGCCGTGGGTGCCAAATCAGGTGCCCGTCAGCCGCCCAGATCAATCAGTAGGTCGCACTCGGATATGCACTCACACGCCGATGAGCGGATGATGCCCTGGTGAGAGCGCGTATGGCACCGCGATTGACATGCAAGTCGTCACTTGCCTATTGTGGGCCGTGGCCGACGTGTTCCGGGCCCTCGATGATGAGACGAGGCGGCTGATCCTCGACGAACTCGTCGCGCGCAGCGGTCAGTCCCTGTTCGAGATCTGCGGGTCTTTGGCGATGAAGCACGGCATATCCTCCAGCCGGCAGGCGATCTCGCAGCACCTTGCGGTGTTGGAAGACGCCGGGCTGGTAGCGACTGAACGACGAGGCCGAACCAAGCTGCACCACTTCACCGGCGAGCCGCTCAGGGACATCGCCCGGCGCTGGCCAATCCCTGGGAAGGAACACACGTGAGAATCGAGCTGACGAGCATCTTCGTCGATGACCAAACGGCCGCCCATGCCTTCTATACCGAGGTCCTGGGTTTCACCACGCGCCACCAGATCCCACTTGGTGAGCACTATTGGCTAACCCTCACCTCGCCGGAAGCACCGGACGGACCCGAGCTGCTTCTGGAGCCAGCCGGTCACCCGGCGGTCAAGCCGTACCGGGACGCGCTGGCCGCTGACGGAATCCCGCTCGCGCAGTTCGCTGTCGATGATGTCCAAGCCGAGTACGACCGGCTCACCGGTCGCGGTGTCGTGTTCACGCAGCCACCCACTGACATCGGGACCGAAGTCATCGCAGTCTTCGACGACACGTGCGGCAACCTGATCCAGCTGATCGCAGCCAAGGGTGAGACGCGTTGAACGTACGGCCGAGTCGATTCCGCCACCTGGCTGACAGGTACGAATAGCCCTCTCCGCCCAACGCTCGCATCATGCCGGAGGCATGACGGCAGAGCGCGTCCGCCCATGCCGCCGATGGCGCGCTCGGCCGCCGATGAGCGGGCGGGCGCTCGACGCCCGGACTGGTGGTTTCAGTCGCGGTTGTAGGGTCTCGCGAGAGCGAAGATCTCGGGCCTGAGTACCTGGGACATCGAGAACAGTTCGATCCCGATCAGGTGCCCATCTGAATCAAAGTCCAGGCCAAGTTCGGTTCGCAGGCTCGCGTCCCACCACATGCGAGTGGTTCCCACGACGCCCCGCTCTTCAGAGCTCCGAAGGTACAGCTAGCCCATGTCGATGACAGCGTCATATCGAAGGTCGATCCCGGGAACATCATTTTCTGGCTGTGTCATGTGCGCCGTCGTGACGTGACGGTTGCCGATGCTTTGGAGGACACACAAGCGTACCGAGGAACGCACTCTCTATGCCGCGAGTCGCGCGCAATCCTGCCGAATCGAGGGTAGGTGCCTCAGGACTCCCATTCCGACTCGGTGCCGTCGGCCGAGCGGACTGTCCAGATGCCGCGGGTTCTGATGGCGCTACCGGTGGAGTGACGGTCCGAGTCTCTGCGGAGGGCGGCGAGGCGAGAGGCGTAGCGAGAGAGGTCGAGCGCATGCTGGTGGTGCTCATGCAGCAGCTCGCGGTCTGCGGTGTAGACCCGGAGCGTGAATGGCTGATCGCTTTCCGCGCAGGCGACTCACGCGCCGATGGGAGCCTCGACTTGGGGCCGCGTGATTGCGCCTTCCTGCTCGATTTCGGCGAGCGCCGCGTCGATCCCAAGCTCTCCGTAGAGCGCGGTGCATCCGCCAGCACTCGCCATGCCGTAGACGCCCACGTAAGCGGCGTCCAGGTCGGCCCTGGTCAGCGGCGAGTCCGTTTTCCAGCCTCCGCCTCCGCCCCCTGACGTGTCCCATTGCTCTTCGATGAGCTGGAAGCAGTCGACATGCATGTCGTTCGCTGGTTCGTTGCCCCGGTACGGATGGAGCTTGCGAATGTGCAGCACTGCAGCCGTTGTCGGTCCCACCCACCTGGACACCGGCACCACCTCGCCGACCGCAAGATCGGGTGGAAGGGGAGGCGCCAGCGCTGGGAGTGTTGCGCCGCACTCGCGGTCGGTTAGCCCTCGCGAAGCTGGCGGAAGAAGGCGCGGATGTCGGTGACGAGCAGGTCTGGTTGTTCCATGGCGGCGAAGTGCCCGCCACGCTCGAACGACGTCCACCGCACGATGTTGTTGGTGCGCTCGGCGAGGTGGCGCAGCGTGATGAAGTTCTCCGCCGGGAAGTCGGCGAGCGCGGTCGGCGTCGTGGACACCTCCGGTGCTGGGACCTCGTAGTTGGCGTGCGCGCGCTCGTAGTAGATGCGTGCCGCGTAACCTGCGGTGCCGGTCAGCCAGTAGAGCATGACGTTGGTCAGGAGTAGGTCGGGATCGACGGCGTCTTCGGGACGGTCGCGAGAGTCAGTCCACTCCTTGAACTTCTCTGCGATCCAGGCCAGCTGGCCGATGGGCGAGTCAGTCAACGCGTAGGCCAGGGTTTGCGGGCGGCTGGCCTGCAACCTGCCGTAACCGTCCTGCTCGGCGCTCCAGCGCAGGTTGCGCTGCCAGGATGCGATGGTTCGCTCGCGCTCGGCCGCCGTGAGCCGGCTCAGCTCCTGCTCGTCGGGTTCGGTGTCGGCACTAGCGCCGGGGATGAGGTTCAGGTGCACACCGATTACCTCCGAGGGGCGGGTGCGACCGAGTTCGCGGGAGATGGCCGCACCCCAGTCGCCACCCTGCGCGCCGTATCGCTGGTAGCCGAGGCGGGTCATCAGCTCCGCCCACGCGGCAGCGACTCGGGTGTGCTCCCATCCCGGCTCGCGGGTCGGCCCGGATAACCCGAAGCCGGGAATGCTCGGAATGACAAGGTGGAACGCATCGGCGGGGTCGGCACCGTAGCGGCGCGGATCGCAAAGTGGGCCGGCGACCTGGATGAACTCCACGATCGAGCCGGGCCAGCCGTGCGTGATGATCAGTGGCGTGGCGTCCGGCTCGGGTGAGCGGACGTGCGCGAAGTGCACCGTGGCGCCATCGATCGTGGTGGTGAACTGGGGCCACTCGTTCAGCTGCGCCTCGGCCCGGCGCCAGTCGTAGCGGTGCCGCCAGTACTGCGCGAGTTCTTGCAGGTAGGCCAACGGAACACCGTAGGCCCAGCCCACACCGGGCAGCTCATCTGGCCATCGGGCGCGGTCCAGGCGCGCATACAAATCGTCGAGGTCACCCTGTGGGACATCGAGACGGAAGGGGAGGATGCGATCGCCGGCCGAGCTGGTCACGGCCATAGTCTGCCGTCAGGCCTCAGCGCCGACGCGGAAAGGCAACGGCTTTCGCGCACCTCAGCGAGCCGCTGCTGCGCATCGGCAGCACCGAACAAGGCGGCGACCCAGGCAGATCACGGCAGTGACCCCGTCGCGACGCAGGGGGAGCGATGTGAGCCTGCGGATCTCGAGCCGCACTCGGGACCTTCCAAAACGATGACGCCGAGACCTTCACCGCGCCGAAGGTCGTGCTGCACGTCGTTCGACTCCGAAACGGGTGGATCGTTGACAGCGGCAGCTACTGCCGATGACACATCCGGAACTCACGAGATCCAAGCGCCCATTCCGGGCTTGCCCAGCGTGCATTGCGGCAGTTGCATCCCTTGTCGGGGCTCGATGACTTGCGACAATCCACGAATGCGACGCCATCGGCGACTCCGCTGGCGAGGTCCGGGTCGAGGATGGGCTGGTCCGTGAAGGTTCGAGGCCGCGCCGTGTGGGGCACAGCGAGCAGTTTTGGGCCAGCTCGACGGGCCATGCGGGACGCCGCGCAACGCCTGCGCTGAGGGAGTTGAACACACGGAACTGCGGCAGGTCGTGCGCGATCCCGACGTGCGGATAGCCGGGCGCGAGGCCGGACCCGCCTGGCACGATTCGCCCGTGAGCACTGACATCTCCACTGCGATTTGGAACCGGGCCAACATGGCAGCTGGTGGGGCCTACGCCAAGGGCCGGAGATACGGCGCTGTCATCAGCACTGGCCTTTCACAACATGATCATGAGCGGTGGCATCGACCGCGCGTTCGATGTCCTTGGGAAAGACGCCGCTCACGCGTGAGGTCAGGTCGCTGGTGCCAGCAGCGGCGCTGGACGGGTTGTCTGCGATCGGTTCGGGCGGGCGCTTCCTCCCGCTCGCCGGGCTGGAGTTCCGCACCGATCCCAACGAGGCCGCAGCCGGCTGTGGCCAAGCCTGCACTTCGCGGACACCCGCGACTACGCCATGTGGGTGGTTGGCGCCGCGACCGCGGCCCTCGGAGATGCGGCCCGGCAGACGTCCGGGCTCGGCGGGGGCGCGCTGCGCGATCGCGCACTGCAGATCATCCACGACTGGCACCCCAACATCGCCAGCGTGATCGCCCGGTGTGATCCGGCCACGGTGCGCAGCACCCGGCTGCGCACCGCGATCCCGGTGCAGCCGTGGGAAAGCGGGCCGGTCACGCTGACAAGAACACCGTCAGGTCATACGCCGGATCGTCGGCTACCTGTCGTATGCGCGCCCCGAGCCACCCGGCCCCGACCTCGCCGTCCTCGCCAGGCAGGTTGCCACCGGACAGGTTGACCCGTCATCGGGCTGAGCACGAACTGGGCGTACCTGTCGAACGCGATCGCCTCGCTTACGGGGCGGCGCTTCACCGGCGAAGCCGTGCTGACGATCGACGGAGACGGCGCGAGTCCTCGGCCAACGGCATACGAGGGCAATGCGGCTAGTCGAGGCCTCATGTTGCGCCCACGGGCACCCGCCGCCTGTGTACGCCGCTGCCTGCCATCAGGTGTGATCCATCAGGCATGTCATCCCGACGAAACACAAGACCACCCACGCTGGATCGCATGAGCCGCCATCAGCGACGCGCCATCGCACTGGTCGCGCACGACAACAAGAAGGTCGAGCTGCTGACCTGGGCGCAGTTCAACCGCGACACCCTCGCCACGCACCACCTATACGCCACCGGCACCACCGGTGCGATGCTGCACTACGAGCTCGGCCTCGACGTCACCACGCTGCTAAGCGGCCCGGTCGGCGGCGACCAGCAGATCGGCGCACGTATCGCCGAAGGCGCCATCGACATGCTCATCTTCTTCTGGGATCCGCTCGAGCCACAGCCACACGACCCGGACGTCAAAGCCCTCCTGCGCGTCGCCGCGGTCTGGAACATCCCGGTTGCCTGTAACGTGGCGACCGCCGACATGCTCATCTCTTCCCCGCTACTCGACAACGGGTATCGGCCCGAGCGCCCCGACATCACTGCCCGCCCCAACCCTGCAGCAATGTCGGTGGCCTGACCCCCATGGCGGCCCGAAGGCCGCCTCCACGAATCGATGGCAGCAGTTGATCCTGCCTGTTCGGATCCGTTCCCGGCTCGGCGCCGCGAGCGCGGCATGGCAACCTACTGTCCGAGTGCGGTCATCGCTCAGCCGCCGTCCAGCAGTCGGCCGATAGCGGTCGGCACTGGGATCTCGACGCCGCGCGCGATGGTGATCTTTTGGGATGAAGACGGGGTGGCCGTGGCGTTGATCCTTGCCAGGTTGGTCCCCAACGGCTCGACGCCGCGCAGCTGGTATGGGCACGCTCATTCGGGTTTCTGCCTGTGTGCGGCGACCCAGTGCGCGGTCGGCGGCAAGGTTATCAACGGACGCGCCCAGGCATCCGATGACAGCCTCCGTATCGTGGCCTTCGGCCGCGGCCTCGATCGTGGGGTAGGGCCTGCGATCGGATGTCGGGTACCCCGCCGAGAATCGTGGCCTGTCCTGCGGGTCGAAAGCCGGAATCGCACTCACGGCTCGATCAGCCAGGCGGTGCTCTCGCCAGGCAGAGTGCCTGCGGGGGATGGCCTGCTGGTCAGCACGAGCGTGCCCGCCGGCAGCGCGACAGGCGCGGTCCCGAAGTTGGTAATGCTGTGCCAGCCACCCGGACGGACGAGGTGGAGGACGCCCGGCGCGCTGGGGATCCACGTGAGTTGCTCGGCTGCCTGGAGTTGACGGCGCAGCGCCAGTGCTCGGCGGTAGAGGGAGAGGGTGGAGTCGGGGTGGCATTCCTGGGCGCGTACCGAGTGCTGGCTGAACCAGGCCGGTTGCGGAAGGTGGGGCTGGCTGGTGCTGAAGCCGAAGGCTGGGCCCTCTTCGGTCCATGGGAGAGGGATGCGGCAGCCGTCGCGGCCTTTGTCGGATCCGCTGCTGCGGCGGAAGGTGGGGTCTTGTCGTGCGTGGTCTGGGATGTCGGTTACCTCGAGCAGGCCGAGCTCTTCGCCCTGGTAGAGGTAAGCGGAGCCGGGCAGAGCGAGCATGAGCAAGGTGGCGGCGCGGGCCCGACGCAACCCGCGTGCCGGGTCGTATCCAGTAGCGGTGGCCGCGTGCTGCACCCAGCGCCGGCCGATCACGCCGGGCCCATCCCCCGCGGTGAGTTCGTGGGGCAGGCCGTAGCGACTGGCGTGTCGCACGACGTCGTGATTGGACAGCACCCAGGTGCTGGAGGAGCCGGCGTGCTCGGCGTCGGCGAGGCTGTGCTCGATCACGCGCCGGAAGTCTTGTGCGTTCCACCGGGCGTCGAGCAGGTCAAAATTGAACGCCTGGCCCAGGCCGGTGGGACTGGCGTAGCGGCTGCGGCGGGAGGCATGCACCCAAGCTTCCGCCACGCCGATCCGCGGCGGGACGTACTCGTTGAAGATCTGCCGCCATTCGGCGTAGATGTCGTGCACTTCGTCGCGATCTTCGAACGGATGGGCGCCGTGAAGCAGCAGGTCGGGGCTCAGGGCGGCGGTAGCGGGCAGCGGTTCGGTGAGGTCTTTGGCCAGCCCGTGGGCGACGTCGACGCGGAAGCCGTCGGCGCCGCGGTCAGCCCAGAACCGGATGGTGGTACGGAAATCGGCGCGCACCTCAGGGTTGTCCCAGTTGAGGTCGGGTTGCTCCGGTGCGAACAGGTGCAGATACCACTGGCCGTCGGATACCCGGGTCCAGGCCGGGCCGCCGAAGTGGGATAGCCAGTCCGAGGGGGGCAGCGCGCCGTCCGGACCGCGGCCGTCGCGGAAGATGTACCGGTCCCGCGTCGGGGAGTGAGGCGCGGCGGCGAGCGCCTGCTCGAACCAGGCGTGACGCTCCGAGGTGTGGTTGGGGACGAGGTCGACGATCAGCTTGATGTCGTGGGCGTGCAGTTCGGCAACCATCTCGTCGAAGTCGGCGAGCGTGCCCAGGCGCGGATCGACGTCGCGGTAGTCGTCGACGTCGTAGCCGCCGTCGGCGAGTGCGGAAGGGTAGAACGGGCTGAGCCAAACCGCGTCGACGCCGAGCGTAGCGAGGTAGCGGACTCGGGAGGTGATGCCGGTCAGGTCCCCGACGCCGTCGCCGTTGGAATCGAAGAAGCTGCGCGGGTAGATCTGGTAGACCACGGCCTGCCGCCACCAGTCGGCGTCGGCAGATTGCATCCGACTCGCCCTGGACCGACTCGACACGATCAGCCTCCCGGGCAACTGGGAACGAGGCTGCCGCTCACGGGGGTGAGAACGGCGAGCGGCGAAGGGCGTCCGGGCTCATCATGCCCAAGCACGGGCACGGGGGGGAAGCGTCGTAGGTCTCAACGCAGCGACGCGACTAGCGCCGCTGACCGCTCACTCATCCGCTACGAGCGCACCCATCAGCGGCATGAGCCGCGGTCGCGAACCTACGGCGGCCGCTAGTGGAGGTTGACGGTGAGCTGCCGCTTGTGGTGGTCGAAGTGAAGAGTCGGATAGTGGTACGCGTCCGCGAGACTCATCCAGTCGGCGAAGTACGGGTCCCATCGCGAGGGAAACGCCATACCGCATTGGAGGGCCGCGTGGCTCTCGTGGTCCAGGTGCCGGTGCAGTGACGACACCACACGGTCGAACGATCTGAGCATGCGGCGCGGCGTCAACGCTCGGCCGCCCGCCCGTGAACCCCAGTAGTTGATCTGGTCGAAGGGTCGCGTGCCGGTATTGAGCAGGGCCGCGAACCCGCGCCGGGCGGCGGTTGGCAGCCTGCTCATGATCTTCACCAGAGGTATTACATTTCTGGTCACCAAGTAGCCGAGCAGCATGTGAAACAGCAGTTCGCGGTTGGTCCACCGCGTGCCGGTGGAGAGCCGGGCGAGGTCAGCCGGGCTGCTCTTGGCTATGAGGGCGTGGAACTCGCCGCGGGCACGCTCCATCTCGGCATGAATCGTCGCCAAGTCCGGCGTAGGAACCGTCATCGCAAGCCTTGCCCGTCGGTTGGACACCACGCTACGGCGACCAATGGCCGCGCTCGCACCCAGCAAACGCGCTCGCGCAGCGGCAATTGCGGACGCTGCAGTGTGGGCATCCTGGCCCTTGGAGCATCCGTCTATGGCAGGTGGGAGACCGCATCGCCTGACGCAAGCCGGTGCGGTGAACTCGGTATCTGCTCCGTTGACCGGAAACCGGGAGCCGGGGACGCTAGGGCTTGTCGGACAGGCCGTAAGGGGTCCGTGATGCGGAATCAAAGCCCGGTGCGCGCCGGGATCGGGGTCGTCGTCGGCACCCTCGCCGGGTTGGGCCTGGCGAAGCTCCTTGCGTATGAGCGAGCCAATCGAGCACCCGCCCCCGGCACGCTGCCCGACCCGCCGCAGCCGCCCAAAGCCCCGGGCGTGCGCGCGGATGGCACCGTCGACCCCGACGCCGGCGTGGGTGTGTTTGGTGCGGACGGCGAGCCGCTGACCGATGCGCACGGGAAGCCTGTGCTACTGCGGCTTTCCGATCTCACGCCACCGCCGCCGACGGTGCCGCCGCGGGAGATTCAGCTGCCGACGGACTCGGCCGGTACCGTCCGCCGCGCGAAGCGGAGCTGGTTCCACGGGAGCACTGGGGTGGTCGAGGCGCCCCCGGATGGACCGCGGCATTACCGGCTCGGTGACGACGGCAAGGTCTACCGCATCGAAGACCCGTCCGAACCCGGCCTCACGCCACTTCCGTAACCGGGTCGCATTCATCGCCCCGCGGCAAGAGCGGATGTTCGGTGCAGAATCGGTTCGTGACGATACGAGCGCGCTGGATCGCCGGCCGCAGTGGTCCGCGGAATCCGGAGGAGCCTGCTCTTCTGGACGCGGCCCGGACGGAATTCCTCACCCCGCTCGACCGATTCGGGTCCTCTCGGCATGTGTATGGACGCGTTCATCAAGCTGTTCTGGTGTGTACCTGCTCGTTTCACCAGCCCTGGGTCCCAACGATCCCGTGGCCGCAGTCGGTTGGGCGCGCAATGACTACTGGGCAGTCCAGATCTGGGGCTTTGACGGCTACGGGTACCGCAACGAGTACGACCCGCTTGAAGCGGCCGCAGACACGCCCTCGCTTGAGAGCCTGGGCTGGCCGAATCCCCTGAGCTACGCGAAGACGCTCGCACACGCCAAGCGGCGCTCCGATAGGCCGGTGACGGTGAATGCCGCCTATCGCATGACCGACGGTGGATTCACCTCGCATGTGATCCAGGCCGCGGACCGAGTCGAGTTCCACTATGACGACCCGAATCCTCAACCGAGTGACACTGTTGCCGCTATAGAGCTCGGTCTAGTTGGGATCGCTGGGAACAACATCTGGCCGAGATTCGCGCGATCAACCGCGAAAACGAACGTCGGGGCCCGTAACGTTTGACGTTCCGGCCGCGGGCCTGTTCCGAGTGTTCGCGGGCGGATTCGTGAGCCAACACCGCGTTCTGATGGCCACCCGCTCACCGGCAGGATCGCGCGCGACTCGCGGCATGAGCGCTCACGTGACGCCGGGCGTCGGGACACCGGACTGGACTGCCTCGATGAATTCGTTGGGCGGCAGATACTGGTGCTCGTCGATGCGGTGGACGATCAATTCAGGCGCCGCGAAGTTTGTGCCGTCAGGAGCAGTCAGCCAGATTTCGCCGTGCCCGCGCGCGACGTTGGGCGCTTCATAGAGCCGGATGTCCTCGCGAATAGGTCGCCGTGGCGGTGCGTCCGCTTCGCAGACTGGCAATAGTGGTACCCACGCATGAGTCGAACTGGCTCGAGGCCGAGGCTCGCCAGGCGATCGCGAACGTCTGGCGGACAGACTCCGGTCGCAAGCGGCTCGCTGACATCAAGCCACTCCACAGCCAGTGCGGCGGGCGCGCCGCGGTAGTAGTCGTAGGGTGCCAAGTCCGCGATGTGCGTCACGCGTCGATCCTGACAGTCGAGCCACGAGCGCGTCGACGGTCGTCCGCACGAACACACTCACGTCGCCATGAGCACGCGGACGGCGGCATGAGCGCGCGCTGTGGTGCACTCCGTGCGGCGGGCTGCTGGCTGGTACTCAAGCGGGGTGGTCCTGGACGAGTTGCTGCCCGCCTGGCATTTCCGGGAACGTCACCGCCGTGCCAACGATGCGCCCGCAGCGGCGCTGCTAGCCGCGGCAGAGCAGGTGACCTGGGCCGAGGTTCCGGTGATGCGCGTGCTGATGGGCATCCGGTCCGGCGGACATATGCAGCGGGCGGCCGAGCACCGGGTCCTGGACGACATGACGGCGGTGGGCCTTACCGTGCTGGACCGCAGCGCCAGCGAGCTGGTGCTGGCTGCGCTGGGCCGACCCTGGACACCTCGGGGCGGGCAGGCGCCGAGGTGGGCCGAGCACGTCAATCCTGCCGAATTCTTCACCGGCTTCGCTGAACCGGGCTGGGCGAAGATGGCCGTCAACTTCCAGGCCAGCCACGGAGAACTGACAACCGAGACCCGTGAGCTTCTCACCGACCAGGGCTCGCGCCGCGCATTTGGTCGGTACTGGCTGCTTATCCGTCCCTTCAGCGGCTTGATCCGCCGACAATGGCTCGCGGCCATCGCCCGTCGCGCAACCCAGCAATGAACCGTGCAGGAAGCGCCATCGGCCTCGCACCGGAGAGCGGCATAGATCGGATGCAATTCGGTTCGTGTGTTCTGGATATCGACTTGAGGGGAGCAGCTTTCTGCCCACTACTCGAGTGGCCGCTTGTCGTCCAGCGCTCGGGCGAGTTCGTCGCGTATGCGCATAGCGGCTTTGCGGCCGCCGTGCTGTTTGATGAGTCCTTCGAGCGCGACAGCTCGGACGATCGCGGTGCAGTGTTCGGGGTCGACGGGCACCGCGGTGACTCGTACTACCGCAGGGTTGAGTCCGCCCATGCCGGAGCCGATGACAGCCCAGGATTCTGGGGGTCGAGTTCGTGCAGTCGGTCGACCGGCTGGCCGGCGTTTGCGAGCACGGCAGTGGCCGTGCGGATTGCGTCATCCGCGGGTGCGTTGACTCGCAGGGCGAGTTCGCAGCGGTCTTCGCGCAGGCGTCGTGCCACTAATTTGGCGCCGTACCAGCGTCTTCGGCGCCAGACCGCGAGCGCCTGGCCGAGTGCATCGGTCAAGATCGCCCGTTCGAGGTTGCGCACCTCGTCCGGATCGGTATAGCCCGGCGACACCGCTGGCCTCCTAGATCGAGGTCTATGCCGCAAGCGAGTTGACGTCACAGGCGGCCAGCGGCTCGACGAGCGGCATGTTATCCCGCGCGATGCTTACGACGCCGCCGACGCCCAAACGCGCAGATGATGCCGCCCTTTCGCATAACCCTGCGTAGCCGGCTAGGGCTTTGACGTCAGGCAACTGGCTGGTCTATCACCGCGGAGCTGACCTCTGGGCCAGGGGAGCAGGAGAATGCCGGTCGGCACGCTCATCCGCAGCTCCCCGTCGCGGGCGCGCTGACCGCGGCATGAGCGAGCACAAGGCTCAAGCCGGGGACTCGTCGTCTGCATCCTCCCAACGCGTAGCCGGTAACTCCCACAACGAGGGTGGAGCGCTTGCGGTACGAAACTCGATGGCCTCGATCCTTTCCAGCACAAGGGGCCGAGCCATCGTTTCGATCGGCGACCGTTATTAGCGGGACCGCCACGCGCCGACTTCTTCAGGTCGAGGAGCTGGTTGACGGGCTATTCGGAGGCGACACGAGAGCGAAGCGATGGCGGCAGGTTGGCCAGCGAGGTACGCAGCGCCTGGAGCGTCTTTCGATCGAGGGTGAGGAGTTCGTCCGGTGGGTGGTGCAGCCGCGCGAACAGGTCGGCCTTGGTCTGCGCGCCGAGGGTGGTGAGGGCGACTGTTTTCGCCCGGCGATCGGTCGGATTTACCCGGCGTTCGACTAGGCCGCGCTGCTCGAGCCGGTCGACCATCCAGGTGACGTTGGACGGGTCGCAGTCCCAGGCGTGGGGGAGCGATCCCATCGGGCGCGGGCGTTCGAGCTCGAGAACACTGAGTGCTCGCAGGTCCCCGGGCGTTAGACCGAACTCACCGAGGACACCGAAGAAGCGGTTGCGTTGGCCCATGACCACCTCGAGCAGCGTCGCCCACACCTCGGCCGCGATCTCGGTCTTGCTTGCCCGGGATGCGCTGGTCACGCGCGCACCGTAACGACGCTTCACAGGCATTTCAACCATCAGAAGGTTTCCCTGAGAGATCCTTGAACTGCTTAAAGTAATTGTGCCACGCTGGAGTGATGGCGGATGTGGCCATTCGGGTAGAGGACCTCGTGAAGCGGTTCGGGGCGGTGGTCGCCCTCGACGGGGTCAGCTTCGACGTTCCGTTTGCGACCGTCTTCGGACTGCTGGGTCCCAACGGAGCGGGCAAGACCACCGCAGTGCGGGTACTCACCACGATCATCGCCCCCGATAGCGGCCACGCCGAGGTCACCGGCCACGATGTGGTGCACGACGCCGATGCGGTCCGGCTGAGCATCGGGCTCGCCGGTCAGTCCGCGGCCGTCGACGAGAACCTCACCGGCCGGGAGAACCTTCGGCTTATCGGGCGGCTCTCCCAGATGCCGAACCGGCGCATCGCGCCCCGCGCGGACGAGTTGCTCGAGCGTTTCGAGCTGGTCGAGGCGGCGGATCGGCCCGTGCGCACCTACTCCGGTGGCATGCGGCGACGCCTGGACGTGGCCGCCTCCCTGGTTCACCGACCTCCGGTGCTGTTCCTTGACGAGCCCACCACGGGGCTCGACCTGAAAAGCCGAGGCGAGCTCTGGGACATGATCCGGGAACTCGTGAACACGGGCACGACCGTGCTGCTGACCACGCAATACCTGGAGGAGGCTGATCGCCTCGCGAATCAGATCGCGGTGATCGACCGAGGAAAGGTCATCGCCGAGGGCAGCCCTGGCCAGTTGAAGACCCGTCTCGGCGCCACGGTCATCGAGTTCGGCTACGGCGACGCGCGACAACAGGCCCGGCGCGCCTCCGCGCTACTCGCACACCGTCCATTCGGACACCCCGAAAGCGACGGGAGCATCGTGCGCATCACCTCCGACGATGGATCCCGGGTCGTGGTCGACGCGCTGCGCACACTCGACACCGAGGGTCTGGCGCCGGCCACGATCGCGGTGCGGGAACCCAGCCTCGACGACGTGTTTCTCGCGCTCACCGGCCACCGCGCCGAACAGGCCGACGACGACAACACGGCTCAGCGAGGTGGCTCATGACGACCACGACCGTGGCAATCCCCCTTCCGCTCGTTCAGCGACGGCCCCCGGCCATCCGCGCGTTGCGTGACGCCATCGCCGTATCCGGACGCAACCTGATCGCCTACCGCCGCGTGCCACAACTGCTGGTGTTCTCCACGATCCAGCCGGTGATCTTCGTGCTCTTGTTCCGGTACGTCTTCGGCGGTGTCGTCTCCACCTCGCTGACGGTGCCGTACGTGGACTACCTGATGCCCGGCGTGTTCGTGCAGACGGTCGTCTTCGGCGCGATCGGTACCGCGGTCGGGCTAGCCACCGACGTCAAAAGCGGCCTCCTGGAACGCTTCCGGTCGCTGCCGATGGCCCGCTCCGCCGTGCTCGCTGGGCGGACCTTCGCCGATCTGACGCGAAACGTCTTCGTCGTGATCCTCATGGTCGCGGTCGGCTTCGCAGTCGGCTTCCGCGTACACACCAGCTTCGCCCTGCTCCTGGCCGGCATGTTGCTGGTGTTGCTGTTCGGCTACTCACTCGCCTGGATCTTCGCGACCCTCGGGCTCGCCACAGGCGACCCCGAGACCGCGCAAGCCGCTGCCTTCCCAGTAATGGCACCCCTCGTCTTCGCCTCCTCGGCATTCATCCCCGTCAGCACCATGCCCGGCTGGCTACAAACCTTTGCCGCCCACCAACCCGTCTCCGTCACCGCAAACGCCGTTCGGGCACTCGTCATCGGCGGACCCACGACCTCCTACGTCCTCCAGACCCTCGCCTGGTGCCTCGGCATCCTGCTGGTATCCGCCCCAATCGCCGTCCGCCGATATAGAAAGACGGTCTAACCACCGCCACAAGCGGCCGTGCGCGATTCACGGGCGACGCGTCGTCGCGTGTCAGCGCACCCTCGGCGGCATGTGCGTGCGCGTTCAGCGGTGATTGGCAGATACTTGCGAATGTGCTGGCGTGGTGGCTCGACGAGCCCGGATATCACGCGCGGCGACGCGACGAGACCAGATATCACGCGCGGCGACGCGACGAGCCACCAGATGATCCGGACAGTGGCGTGCGAGAACCGCGTCGCCCACGACCCCAGCCCGTGTCAGGCTCTGCGATGCGCTCTCCGGACCACAACGACTAGTCAAGGGCCGCCGGCACGCACCAGCAGCGGCAAATGAGTGCGTCCGATGAAACGCGGGTGTTGGTGCGGCGTGGCGCCTCAGGGCTCGCGCTTCTGGACCCGAGTCCACCCGGTCCATCCACGCTGGGCGATCAGCTCCCGCAGCCGCGCGACGAGGGGGTGGGAAGCCTCGGCGAAGGAGTCCATCAGGCGGATGAACGCCGCGTCGGGCGTGTGCTCGTCCTGC
>JBKPQY010000127.1:0-9930 GCA_046734315.1 Actinomycetota bacterium
GCGAGTTGCGCTTTGCCCAAGGCGCTGGCGTGTGCGGGGATGACGATGCCGGTTTCGGGCATCTGCCGGGTGCCGTCCGGGCGCGGCTCGTGGTGGATGATCACGACGTCGTCGCCGGCCAACACGCCGGTGCGCACGGCCATGCCGGTGCGGCGGGCCAGCTCCTCGGACCACCGCACCGTCCGCGAGCGTAGTTCGAGCGTGTCGAGGTAGACGTTGCCCAGGCGCAGGACTGCGGGGCCGAGCTGGTATCGACCCGAGCCGGGGTCTTGGACGACGAGGTGGTGTGCGGCCAGGGTCTTGACGATGCCGTGCACGGTGGACGGCGCGAGCTCGAGCCGCACGGCGAGATCCGCGATCCCCAGGCGGCGCTCACCCTGCAGCGCCAGCAACACGCGGATGGCGCGGTCGATTGACTGGATCACCCCAGTCCTCCGTCCAATCTCGGAAGAACTCTTGACGTGATTGAAGCACGGGCGTAACTTCCGCACATCATTCGACATTGCCGAATGATAGTCGACTACAGCGCAGTGTCGAGTCCCGTCCCGCCGAGAGAGCCGACAAGGAGCGTGCAGGGCAATGGACGAACCGTCGATGAGGCAGAAACTGGCAGCCGAGGTGCTCGGCACGGCGTTCTTGGTGTTCATCGGGGTGGGCTCCGTGCCGGCCACCCTGATCGTCAACGGCAAGGCGCCTTTCACCATGGCGGATCTGGGCATGATCTCGCTCGCGTTCGGCACAGTCGTCATCGCGACCGTGTATGCGCTGGGCCACGTGTCCGGCAACCACATCAACCCGGCGGTGACGCTGGGGCTGGCCGCCACCGGGAAGTTCCCGTGGCGCCGGGTGCCGTACTACATCGCCGCGCAGGTCACCGGGGCGATCATCGGCTCGCTGGCGATCATCGCCGTGCTCGGCAAGAAGGCATCGGACGTCGGGCTGGGCGTGGCCAGCTACAGCGGATCGGTGCACTGGCCGCAGGCGTTCGCGGCCGAGTTCATCGGGACGTTCATCCTGGTGTTCACGATCTTCGGTGTGATCCACCGCAAGGCCGCCGCCGGGTTCGCCGGCCTGGCCATCGGCTTCGTCGTGTTCGCGGCCATCATCCCGGTGGCGCCGACCACTGGCGCATCCATCAACCCGGCGCGCACATTTGGACCCATGCTGGTTCAGCAGGTGTGGGGCGGCACCGTGCATTGGACCCAGCTGCCGGTGTACCTGGCCGCCGAGTTTCTGGCCGGCGCGGCCGCTGGGCTTGCGTTCGTCGCCGTGTCGCGCACGCCCGCCGACCGGCCCGTCCCCGACACCGTCGCCGACACCGTCGCCGACCTAGTCCCAGCGGAGCGCTGACATGAAGAAGCTCATCAACGACCCGGCAAATGTCGTCACCGAGGCGCTACTGGGCGTCGAGGCCGCGCACCCCGAACTGCGGGTCGACCACGACAACAAGATTGTCTACCGCGGCGACGCGCCACGTCCCGGCAAGGTCGGGCTGATCTCCGGCGGCGGATCCGGCCACGAGCCGATGCACGCCGGGCTGGTCGGGCTGGGCATGCTCGACGCCGCCTGTTGTGGCGAGGTGTTCACGTCGCCCGTCCCCGACCAGATGCTCGAAGCGACGAAGGCGGTCGACGGCGGCGCCGGTGTGCTGCACATCGTGAAGAACTACACCGGCGACGTCATGAACTTCGATATGGCCGCGGAGCTCGCCGCCGCCGACACGGGCGTCGAGGTGGTGTCCGTCGTCACGAACGACGACGTCGCCGTGCAGGACAGCACCTGGACGGCTGGGCGTCGCGGCGTCGGTGTCACCGTGCTCCTCGAGAAGATCGCCGGCGCGGCCGCCGAGCAGGGCCGTTCGCTGAAGGAAGTCGCGGACGTAGCCCGCGAGGTGAACGCCAACGGCCGCAGCATGGGCGTCGCGCTCACGTCGTGCACCGTTCCGGCGAACGGCAAGCCCACATTCGAACTCGGCGAGGACGAGATTGAGGTCGGCGTCGGCATCCACGGCGAGCCGGGCCGCAGCCGCGTGCCCCTCGCGTCCGCGCACGAGATCGCGGGGCTGCTCGCCGAGCCGGTGCTAGCCGACCTGCCGTTCAGCCGTGGCGACGCGGTGATCGCGTTCATGAACGGGCTCGGCGGCACGCCGCTGATCGAGCTGTACCTGATGTACGGCGAGATCGCGCGCATCCTCGCCGGGCGGGGCGTGACGGTGGCGCGCAGCCTGGTCGGCTCGTACATCACGTCGCTGGACATGGCCGGCTGCTCGCTCACCCTGCTGCGCGCGGGCGACGAACTGCTGCGGTTGTGGGACGCTCCGGTCAACACGCCCGCTCTGCGCTGGGGAGTCTGATGACAGTTGACGAGCTCAAGAGCTGGCTGCGCGAGTTCGCCCGCCTGATCGCCGAGCACCGCGATGAGTTGACCGAGCTGGACGCCGCCATCGGCGACGCCGACCACGGCACCAACATGCATCGCGGAATGGCGGCCGTCGTCGAGAACCTCGACGGCGACACGATCGGCGCGGTGTGCAAGCAGGCCGGTATGACGCTCGTGCGCACCGTCGGTGGGGCCAGCGGACCGCTTTATGGCACGTTCTGGTTGCGCTTCGGCGTCGCGGCCGGCGAAGTAACGGAGCTCGATGCTGCCGGCTTCGCCGCAGCGGTGCGGGCCGGCCTTGACGGCGTCGTCGCGCGCGGCAAGGCCGAGCACGACGACAAGACGATGTTCGACGCGCTCGCGCCCGCCGTCGAGGCGATCCTGGCCGGCGGCACTCTCGAGGCCGCCGCCGACTGCGCCGACAAGGGCCGTGACGCCACGATCGAGATGCTCGCCCGCAAGGGGCGGGCGAGCTATCTCGGCGAGCGCAGCGTCGGCCATCAGGATCCCGGCGCCACCTCGGCGGCGCTGCTCGTCCGCGCCGCCGCCACCACGCTGGGCTGAGCCATGGTGGGCATCGTCGTCGTGTCGCACAGCCGGGCGCTGGCGCGATCCGCGGTGGAGCTGGCCGGCCAGATGCTGCATGGCACGCGTCCCGAGATCGCGATCGCTGCCGGGCTGGACGACACGACGCTCGGCACGGATGCCGTCCAGGTCAAGGAGGCCATCGAGCGGGTCGACGGGCCGGACGGTGTGGTCATGCTGCTCGACCTCGGCAGTGCGGTGCTCAGCGCCGAACTCGCGTTGGACCTGCTCGACGACACTGTCCGGGAGCGGGTGATCCTCAGCCCGGCGCCGCTCGTGGAGGGACTCGTCGCAGCAGCGGTGACCGCGGCCGGCGGGGCGTCGGCCGCCGAGGTCGCTGCCGAGGCCTCCACCGCCCTGGCCGGCAAGCAGGCCCACCTGTCGCAGGCCGGGAGCTTCGCACCGGCCCCCGTCGACGAGGCTGCCGTGCGCGGCGTGTTCGTCGTCGCCAACCCGCACGGGCTGCACGCGCGCCCGGCCGCACGGCTGGTGGCCCAGGTGCGCACGCTCGACGCTCGCGTGCAACTCATCAACCGCAGCACCGGAGCCGGCCCCGTCCCTGCGTCCAGCCTGAGCCGGGTGGCGACGCTCGGTGCCCTCTCGGGGCACGAGATCGAGGTCGCCGTGTCGGGCAGCCAAGCCGCCGAGGCGCTCGACCAGATCCTTGCCCTGGCCGCGCGGCACTTCGACGAGGCGGACGATGTCCCGCTGGCGCAGCCGGCAGTCACGTCGGGTCCGCTCGCCGCAGCACCGGGCATTGCGATCGGTCCGGCTCGCCGTGCCGACGCGCGGATGCCCACCGTGCCGGATCGCGAGCCGGGTGACCCCGTCACGCACTGGCGCCGGCTGCGCGAGGCCATCGCCGCCACCCGCCGCGACCTCGGCCGTACCCGCGCCCGGGTCAGCCGCCAGTCGGGCGAAGGCGATGCCGCGATCTTCGACGCACACCTCATGCTGCTCGATGACGCTGCCCTACTCGCCGACGTACGGTCACGCATCGACAGCGGCGCCGGCCCGGCGCGCGCTTGGTACGACGCCGTCACACGCATCGAGCAGGAGTTCGCCGCGCTCGACGACCCGTATCTGCGCGCGCGGGCGGCGGACGTACGTGCCGTCGGCGAGCAGGTGCTGCGCCATCTGCTCGGTGTGGCTTCTGGCTTCAACGCGGAGCCCGGCATCCTGGTCGCGGCCGACCTCACCCCGGCCGACGCCGCCGAGCTCGACCCGGGCGTAACCGTCGCCGCGGTACTGGCGTTCGGCAGTCCCACATCGCACGCGGCGATCCTCGCCCGGGCCAAGGGCATCCCGCTGCTCGTCGCCGCGGGAGCCGACATCCTCGCCATCGCCGACGGCACTGCGCTCGTCGTGGACGCCGATACCGCCACGCTGATCGTCGACCCGACCACCGACGTCCGCGCCGACTACGAACACCGCCTGACCGAGCGGGCGCACGCATTGGCCGTCGCCGACGCCGCAGCAGCCGTTCCGGCCGTCACGGCCGACGGCACGACAATCGCGGTCTGCGCCAACGTCGGATCCGTCGATGACGCCAAGGCGGCCGCCGACGCGCATGCCGACGGCGCGGGCCTCGTCCGCACCGAGTTCCTGTTCCAGTCGCGCGCCGAACCGCCCACCGTCGAGGAGCAGGAAGCCGTATATCGCGCCATCACCGACGCGTTCGGTGGCCGCCGTGTCGTGTTCCGCACGCTGGACGCCGGCGCCGACAAACCGCTGTCGTTCCTTCCGGTCGAGCACGAGGCCAATCCATACCTGGGCGTACGGGGCATTCGGCTGACGCTGCGGCAGCTTGATCTGCTACGGCACCAGTTGCGGGCGATCTGCTCTGTCGCCGCCGACGCTCCGGTCAGCGTCATGTTTCCGATGGTCAGCACAGTCGACGAGTTCCTCGCAGCCGTCGCCGTGCTCGACGAGGCGTGCGCCGGAGAACGTCCCGCGGGTATGCAGATAGGCACGATGATCGAGGTGCCATCGGCGGCCTTGAAGGCGGCGGCGTTCGCCCCACACGTCGACTTCTTCAGTATCGGAACGAACGACCTCGCGCAGTACGCGCTGGCGGCCGAGCGGGGAAACCCGGCGCTGGCCGCGCTCGCCGACCCGCTGGATCCCGGCGTCCTGCAGCTCATCGGTGCCGTGTGCCGCGACGCCGGTGCCGCGTCGGTGTCTGTCTGCGGGGAAGCCGCCGCCGATCCGGTCGCCGTACCCCTACTGCTCGGGCTCGGAGTGAAATCACTCAGTGTCGCGCCGTCGAGCGTCGCCGCCATGAAGCAGGCAGTCCGTCGCGTCGACCTGACTCACGCGGCGCGCGTGGCCGAGCAGGCATTCCGGTGCGCCACGGCAGCCGAGGTACGGCAGCTCGCGCAGGCCTGAGCAGACGACTGTTCACTATGGACAGTGTGGGTCAGCGTATGCGCTCGCGCCTGACTGCGGCCAGGGCACCAGTGGTTCCGACCATGGCAGCCGATGTCGCCGGATCGTGGGGCGTGTGAGCCGGGCCGCCGCACCAAGGATTGTGTACCGGCACGCCCACGCACGGGTCTGGCATCGTCAGCTGCGGCGCCACCGGCGGCATCACGACATGTCCCTGGCGCGGATAGTTGTTCGGCACGCCCGGCGGGCACGGGCCGAACGCCTCGGTTGCGCACAGCACCTCGACGCCGAGCAGAGCCGTGCTTTCCGGGTCCGGGTAGACGGGCAGTCCGCAGACGCCCTGGGTGGACTGCAGGGTCAGCGGCCAGCTCGACGCCTGCCCACCGCCGACCTCGGTGTTGCCGTGGAAGCAGTCACCCGGCGCGCCCGGCGCCTCGGCCGGCGGGGTCGACAGGTCGGCGAGATCGCCGTTCGTCGGGTTGCCGAACAAGCCGTTGCCCTCGAAGGTGTTGCCCGCGATCTCGTTGCCGAAGACGTTGAACAGGCACGGCACCGTCAAGCCCAGGAAGGTGCCGCCGAGTACGCCACCGCGGCAATCGGGCACGTTTACTGGGGAGGCCGGACCGGCATCGGGGAAGACGGTGGTGAGGACGGCCCACGATCCGTTGTCGACGAACCGGTTGTTGATCACCGTGTCGTTGCGGGCACCGGCGAGCGAGATGCCGGTTCCGACGGGGCCGTGAGCCGCGTCGCCGCTCTGCGGAACGTCGGCATTGTTGTTGTCGTGTACGTAGTTGTTCTCGAAGATCCAGCACGAGTGGGTGCCGGTCGGGCCTATGCCGCCGCCCGGGCAGGTTCCGTCCTGCGGGCTGGGTGCGTCCGCGCTGTTCTGGCTGTTCGTGTCGAAGCCGTCCTTGTTGTGATCGAACTCGGAGTTCTTGATGACCAGCCGGCCGCCGGAGTTCGTCCCCGAATAGCCGAGCGCGCTGTACTGAGCGTGCGCGTGGTCGATGACGGCGTCGCAGTCGGGGCAGGCGCCGATGTAGTAGGCGCCGTCGGAGAAGTTGCTCGCGTACGTGTGATCCATCAGGCCCGGCCCGCCGGCGTTCGAGGCGAACAAGCCGTACTGTGCGGCCGTCTCGGGCTCGGCCGGGTCGTAGAAGGTCGAGGTCGCTGAAAGGTACGAGCCCCGCCATGGGCCCATGCCGATGGCGCCGGAGTCGTCACCGCCGTTCCACCAGATCTGGTTGCCGCTGCCCGCGCCGCCGGACAGGAAGTTGCATACGGTCAGGTTGTCGACGCTGACCCCGTCGACCTTGAACGCCTCGACACCGTTGCGGCCGGACGGCGTCGCCGACGCATCGGCCACGCCATAATCCTGATCGGCCGGGTCGGCTGAACAGGCTCGCGCGCCCGGCTTGGTGCCGTCGACGATGACCCGGTTGCGATCCATGCCGCGCAGATGCACCTCAGGCGTCGTGATGAGCACCCCGGCCGGATGGTCGCTGCCGCGCTGCGCCGGCGTGTAGTCCATGCGCGGGTGGTAGTCACCCGGCCCGAGGAGGATCCAGTCGCCGGGACGTGCCGACGCCACCGCGGCCTCGATGCTCGACCGATTACCGGGGATGCCGTGCCAGCTGCCCACCCGCCAGACATGGACCGCGCGTGCGTCGGCGCGCGGTGGCGCCGCCAGCGCGGCCACCACCAGCCCCACAGCGAGCATCGCGCTGGCCAGCGCTCGGGATCTGCGGTTCTGCTCAAGTACCTGCAGGCTCGGCATCAGACGGCTCCAATGCGATTCGGCGCACCGGGCTCGGCGCGCACCCACCGGTGGACATCGCTGCGGCCGCCCGCGCGCGATCGCTGCGGCAGCGATGTGTAGGACGACCGGCTCGCAGCCTAGCCCGGCAAGGTCCCGTTCACCGAAGCATGAAGCCTGAGCCGGCCACTGGCGGGGACGATCGTCGCTCTCCGAGAGCGCCGAGCACGTAGGACACCTACGTCTCGGGATGCCGCTGTCGCGTGCTCATGACGCAATTCCTTTCGCCGTCGACAGCGGGCGGGGGAATGTGTCGCGTAGCTGGCGTAACGCGTGATGTGAACGCGATTTGACGGTACCCGGTGGAATTCTTAATATGTTGGCTGTTTCGGCGACACTGTGTCCGTGGAAATAGAGCTCGACCAGCACGGCACGGTGGCTGCCCGACAGGCGGTCGAGGGCGTCGAGCACGAACAGGGTGTCCACCACCAGGTCGGAGTGATCGCGCTCGACCGGCGATGCGCTCGACGGCGCGGGGACCTCGATCGGCCGTACCGCGCGTGCCCGCGCTTGGTCTATGACGATGTTGCGGGCAACGGTGAGCAGCCAGCCGCGCACGGAGCCCTTGTCGTTGAGAAGCTTGTCGGAGTGTTTCCACGCTCGCACAAGGGTTTCCTGCACCACGTCCTCAGCCCCGGCACGGTCGCCAGTTAGCGTCGTCGCGTAGGCGAGCAATGCGCGCCCGTGCTGCACGTACAGCGAGCGGACCAGAGCTTCGTCGGCGGCATCCTGCCGCCTGCGTCCTCGCAGCGCCATCGCCGGTCCCCTCTGCGCCACTACGCGGTGCTGTCAGGTGTCGATGCGACCTATACGTGCGCCGCGGCCCGATCGGTTCCGCCAATATGACCCGCAACACATTGTGCGGAGGATTTCGAAATCGCGTAAACCGATCTTTGCCACCGTCCGTGTTATGGGTGCCGCCCACGAACGACGGCAATCACCCGACCGGAAGGACCGGCAATGAATTGCGTCCGAGTTGTATTTCGCCGGGCGATGCGGTCCATCGATCGCCGACCGCCGTCAAGGACCGGTCAGCTCGCTCGGCTTCTGCCCGGGCACCAAACCCGCAACGAGATCAACCCATCGGCCCACCCACACCGCGTGGGCCGCAAACCCGGAAGGACAGACACCATGACCAGCAGCACAACGCGCCGCCTGGCAAGCGGCATCGGCGCCGTCCTGGCCGCCGCGGCGGCGTCCGCCACCCTGGCGGTCAGCGCGGCGTCGGCAAGTAGCGACGTGACCCCACCGACCGGCATCACCGTGCCCGGCAGCGCGGCCGGCGCACCCGCCGTCCTGGTGGCGAGCCTGGAGGGCCGGAATGAAGTGACCGCCGGCGCCGTTGCCGGGCAGGGCTTGGAACTGATCGGCATCCAGGGGGACACCCTCTCGTACTCGGTTTCCTGGCGCGGTATCGGTACCCCGACCGAGGCCGGCATCCACGCCGGAGTGCGCGGAGTGGACGGCCCGCTCGTCGTGCCGCTGTTCACCACCGCGAGGCCCGCCGGTGGCTTCGCGTCGGGCACCGTCACCGTCACCGACCCGACAGTGCTGGCCTCGCTGCGGACGGACCCGGGCAGCTTCTACACCGACCTACGTACGACCGCGTTCCCGAACGGCGCGGCACGCGCCCAACTGCACCAGCTCACGCATCAGGTCGCCACGACCGGAGTCGCTGCGCTGCAGGAGTCAGTCGTACTCGGAAGCCAGATCTACGCCTGCACCCCGCAAGCGGACGGCTCGTTCGCCTTCACCCAGCACGACGTCGACGCGCACCTGATCGGCGGTATCCACCACACCTTCGTGCAACCGGACAGCGGCCCGCCGCAGTGGCAGGCACCTGACGGCAGCGCGGTCACCGGCAAGGCCGTTGCCAAGAACGCCAACGGCACGGGCAACATCGCCGAGGTGAACCTCGACGCCACCCAGATCGGCGCCTCCACCGGACTGCTCGCCCACGCCGTCGAGGTGCTCCGCCTCAACACCGTCGGCGGTGTCGCCCCGACCGGCACCTGTGACCCGCAGGCCACGCCCACCGTGGCCGTGCCGTACCAGGCCGACTACGTGTTCATCAACGGCTAGGCCGCTGAACTGACAGCATGGCGCCGCGTCACCGCGCGACGAGTGATGGAAGACGATGGCCTCGACCCTTCGCGAGAAGGATCGAGGCCATCGTCTCGGTGCCACAAAGGGTGCAGTGGTGAAGTTGCACTTGGTCCGGAGTGCACCGCGATCGGCGTCGCGCAGCGGTGGGTTCGAACCTCGTACCGCCGCAGGAGTTGGGCCGATAGCATCCTGAACGCGCGCCCGTGCGGCCGCGCAGAGCATCTGGAGCGATCATGGCGCGCAACGGCATAACCGAGGCCGACGTCGCCGACCCCGTGGCCAACATTGCGGCTTCGATGCACTATGTGATGAATCGCTATGGTGTTTCCGCCGACGGCTCCGACCTAGCCAGTAAGGTTCAGCAGGCTGACCCGAACCGTAGCCCTGCCGGGTACTGAGCCCGAGTTCGACACCCTGGTAGTAGAAATCCATCCTGCAGCGTGGGCGCTCGGAGGCGGTCAGAGATCGACCTGCTGCCTATTGCGCTGACCCACGAGCTGTTTCTCGCGCTCCGGTTGAGCGGCCTCGATGTTGAGCCGTGGCAGCCAGTCGAGCCAGTGCGGCAGGTACCAGTTCCACCGGCCGAGCAGACCCATCACACTCGGCAGCAGGATGGAACGGATGATCGTGGCGTCGATGAGGAGCGCGACTGC
>JBKPQY010000128.1:0-16316 GCA_046734315.1 Actinomycetota bacterium
ACTATGGACAGTCTGCGCACTGTCGTCGACGACGGTGTTATCTACGCGCGCAACGGATCGATTACCGACATCTTGCCGAGCGGTGCGCCGATACCACCCGGTTATGAGAATGTTCGGCGAATTTCGACGCGTGGCACGATATTTCCTGGACTTGTCGAATTGCACAATCACCTGCCGTACGACGTGCTTTCGCTGTGGTCGGTGCCGCGGTTGTTCCGCAACCGCGACCAGTGGAGCGGGCCATCGACGCCGGATTACCACCGGCTCATCTCCGGTCCGATGGCTGCGCTGGGCCGGGACGCGGATGTCGTTCCGGCAGTGGTGCGCTACGTCGAGGTGCGGTGCCTGCTCGGCGGCACGACAACCAGTCAGGGTGTCGCGCTGGCGTCCCGTCCCGGCATCGTCACGCACTTCCGCGGCCTGGTCCGCAACGTCGAATCGACCGGCGACCCCCAGCTGCCCCCCGCGGCGACGCACATCGCGGACGTCGATGCCACCGACGCCGACCACTTCCTCGCTCGCATCTCCGGGCGGCAGAAGCTGATTCTGCATCTTGCCGAAGGTACGGACACCAAGTCGCGCGATCATTTCCAGGCGCTGCACCTGTCGTCCGGGACCTGGGCCATCACGCCCAATCTGATCGGCATCCACTGCGTGCCGCTCGATCGCAACGACTTCGACGTTTTCGCGTCACACGGGGGCTCCATGGTGTGGTCGCCGCTGTCGAATCTGTTGTTGTACGGCAAGACCGCGAACGTCGGTGCCGCCGCGGCGGCGGGAGTGCCGATCGCACTCGGATCGGACTGGGCGCCGTCGGGCAGCAAGAACCTGCTCGGTGAACTCAAAGTAGCCCGGCTGGCGGCACCCGGGGCGGGTGCCGACGTAGCAGCGCGCGACCTCGTCGCGATGGCCACGACGACACCTGCTCGGATGCTGGGTTGGGACGAACGCCTCGGCAGCCTCGAGCCCGGCAAGCGCGCCGATGTGATCGTCGTCGACGGCATCACCGGCGACCCGTATGAAGCCCTGGTGGACGCGACCGAGGCGGCGATCACCCTTGTCGTGATCAACGGCGTGCCGCGCTGCGGTACCAAGGCATTGATGTCGAGGCTCGGACTGGGTAATGGGGAGCAGATCGAGGTCGCGAGCCGGTCACGCGTGCTCAACCTCGTCCAGCCCGGCGCGGACCCGGCCGTCGAGGCGCTGTCGCTGACCGAGGCTACCGATCGGCTCGAACGCGCACTTGCCGCGCTGCCGGAGTCGTCTGCGGCCCGGCACGTCGCGGTCATCCGGCCACCAATGGGCCGGGCGCTCCTCGCCGTCGACGGAGTGATCGACAACCACATGTCGTCCCGCCCGCACCTGCCGTGGCGCGGGAGGCTGACCGGGCCCAATCTGCGGGCGTCGAGAAGCGCCGCGGCGATTTCCGCAGCACCGCTGCCCGCACTCACGCTCGGTCCACTGACCACCGTGGACGACCCCGCTTACTACAAGGCACTCGGCGCCGAGGCCAACCTGCCTGCCGATGTTCGGGACGGGCTCGCCGCTCTCGGCCCGCACTGACGAGTACTGGAGAAGACCGCCGTGAACGCATTGCCCTTCTGTCCCGGCTATCCGCCGCCGTACGACGCACTCGTCGCCTCGTACCCGGACGCGACCGTCTACCCGCCGCCCGCGTTCCGCGTCGAGTGGGGGCCGATCTTTCACCGCGGCCGCCTCGACGGGACGGCGAAGGTGCTCGTGCTCGGGCAGGATCCTGCGGTCGCGGAGACCGTGACGCGCCGGATTCTCGTCGGCGTCGCCGGCCAGCGGACGCAGGGTCTGCTCGCCCGGCTCGGACTCACGCGCAGCTATGTCATGGTCAACACGTTCCTCTACAGCGTGTACGGGCAGGGCGGCGGCAATGCACACATCAAGGACGAGGCGATCGCCACCTACCGCAACACCTGGCTCAACGCGATCACCGGCCACAACGACATCGCCGCGATCATCACGCTCGGCACGCTCGCCACCTCGGCGTACAACCAGTGGCTCTCCTCGGGCGCCACGTTCGGCGGGCATCACGCGGCGATCCTGCATCCCACCTATCCCGAATCAGCGTCGGCCGCCGGCCAGATCACGCACGCGGATGCGACCAAGCGACTGCTCGCCAACTGGAACGACGCGCTACCCGGCCTCGTCGCGGCGATCGATGACCCGGACGAGCCGGCGTCCGGCGCGCTGTACGGCACGGCATTCACCGACGCGGACCTGCCCCCGATTCCGCCCGGCGACCTGCCTGCGGGGATACCGGCCTGGATGCGCACCGCGCGCGACTGGGCCACCCGGCAAGGAGCCGACGCCGACACGAAACGAGCCACCATCACGGTCACAGTTCCGAGCGCCGCCCGTCCGTGGCTGGCGCCACCGTCGCTTGTACGGTCAGGCCGGCGCGGCGCTAAGGCCGGAGTCACGTAGCTGTCTGCGCGAGCTGATGCCGAGCTTGGTGAAGACCTTGCGTAGGTGCCACTCGACGGTCCGGGGGCTGATGAAGAGCCGCGTGCCGATCTCATGGTTGGACAGGCCCTCGCGGGCCAGTCGCGCGATCTGGCGCTCCTGGGCGGTCAGCTCGTCAGGGGTCTCGACCATGCGTCTGCGCGCGGTCTCACCGGTGGCGCGCAGCTCTCGGCGGGCGCGCTCGGCGAATGCTTCCATGCCGATCGCACCGAGCATGTCGTAAGCGACGCGCGGCTGCTGACGCGCATGCACGCGCCGGCCCTCGCGCCGCAGCCACTCGCCGTAGAGCAGATGCGCGCGCGAGTTCCGGACGAAGCGCCGTTGACCGGGATCACCACTCGCCACGGGGTCTGAGGTGCCAAACGCTGCGCATAGATCCCCCGGAGGTCGGTGCTCCGAACGACGAGCTGCACCGCTCGACGCATCAGTCTCCCCGAATTGTGAGCCGAAGGCACTCCCCGTTAGCCTGCGGGTTAGCGCGGAATTCACCCTCGGCCGTGGTGACCCGGCGCCACGCAGCACGGACCAGGGACTTTCCAGGGCGCGACCCGAGCAGTTCCTGTCCGAGGGTGTCGCTGCGGCGACGATGCGCCGCTGCTGTCAGCAGGCACGGAGGTTGCGATGTGGAAGTGGTTCGGCAAAAGGAAGAACGCGCGCCGCGCGGCACAGCTGCCACGCGATCGGAAACGCGCCAAGCGCCAGCCGCGACGCGGCAATCCGCGCGACCGGAAGGGTAGCTGGGACGCCGAGCAGGACTTCATCACGCGGTACGGCGACCCGTTCGACGACTGAGCGGCCCCTCGCCAGCACGACCAGGGTCTGTCCCTGGCTCGACGTAGCCGTCAGAGCGAGATGGTCGTTTCCTGACACAAACACTAGGAGGCCACGATGACCACGACCGAGGCCAGCAGCAGTGACGCGCGGGTCGCCAACGTCGAGAACATCGACATGAAAGTGGAGGTGGTCGTCATCCCCGTCTCGGATGTCGACCGCGCCAAGCAGTTTTACAGCCGCATCGGGTGGAGGCTCGACGTCACCCCACCCGTCGTCGTCCAGTTCACCCCGCACGGCTCCGGGTGCTCCGTCCAGTTCGGCGCCACTCTCACCTCGGCCGCACCCGGTTCCGCCATGGCGTACCTGGTCGTCCCCGACATCGAGGCGGCCCGCGAGGCGCTGGTCGCCGCTGGTGTCGAGGTGAGCGAGATCTTCCACCTCGGCCCGGACGGCCCGGTCAGCGGTCTGGATCCGGAGCGTCGCAGCTACTTCTCCCGGGCCACGTTCCGCGACCCGGACGGCAACACGTGGCTGCTGCAAGAGGTGACGACCCGACTGCCGGGACGCGTCGACCCGATCACCACGACATACTCCTCGGTCGAGGACCTGGCGGCAGCGCTGCGCCGTGCGGCCGCCGCGCACGGCGAGCACGAGAAACGAACCGGCCAGGCCGACGCGAACTGGCCCGATTGGTACGCCGCGTACATGGTGCATGAACAAGCCGGAGACGGACTGCCGACGTGACTACGAAGACGCTGGCTAGTCAGCATGGGCACAGCGCGCCCCGCTGATCGTCGGCGATCAGCGCGTACTCCCCGCAAAAACGGCCGGCCGGAACATGGCCACTGCGGGCGTCACAACACGACGGGAGGTAGCTCCCGGAGGCCGAGCACGCCGAACAGGTCGCGCACCGCGTCCCCGAGTGACTCCACCTGGATGCTTGGCAATCCCCGTGCACGACGGGCGCGCGCCGCCTCGAGCAGCGGGTCGAACGCGTCCAGGTCGGCGCCCAGCACTCCGTCCGCGTGGACGTGCATCACGCTCGGCGTCATACGGACAACAGTGAGCAGCCCGCGCAGCACGTCGGTCGCCGCAGCGTCGAGGTCCCCGGCCAAGGTCAATGTCGTAGCGTCAGCATGCAGCTCTAGATTGATGTCGTAGCCGCGTACCTCGACCGGCATCGGGAGCGGTGGGTTGCCGTGCAGAGCGGTGGACGTCAATTGGCAGCCTCTCGGGTCGCCCAGGCTGCGGTTCAGCCCGACTACGGTGCTACCCGCTGCGGCGGCGGCTGAAACGCGCGGGCCCACCTGGGCCGCCGGCTGCGCAGCTGCATCGCCACAGCTGCCCCCAGCGCGGTGACGACGCCGGCGGCGAGCTGCGCCCGGTACCGCCGAACGAGAGTGGAGGCCTCGGCGAGGCGTCGCTTGGCATGTGCCCGGACGTCAAGCTTTGCGGCGAGGCGCTCCACGGTCTCGCCGACCTCGCTGCGGGTGGTGATGATCTCCGCCTGGACCATGTCCGCCGGGTCCACCGGGACCTCGCGCGGCGTCTCGCCTGACGCGCTCATCACCGGCCTGGCGTCACTCATCGCCGGGCGTGCTCCAGCAGGGTATCTACGTCGGCGCGCAGGCTCTCCATCGTCTCCTTCGGCACATCGCCCGGGACGGCTCCGCGCAACATCTTGCGGCCGACCACGCCGGCCAGCCCCGCGCCGGCGAGGAGCGCGACACCGACGACGAGTGCCGCGGCCCATGCTTGCATGACCATGGCCAGCGCCACGATGGCCGCTGCGATCAGGCACCCGCCGCCGTAGGCCGCCATCGCCCCGGCCCCGCCCATCGTTCCGGCGCCGAGCCCGGCGCGTTTGCCGTTGCGCTGCAAGCGCATACGGGCAAGTTGGAACTCGTCGCGCGCAAGTCGGGACAGTTCCTCAGCAAGCCGCGACACCAACTGCGCGGTCGACAACCCGTCCGCCTCGCCCGAGGACGGCGGGTACGTGACGACCGGCTGACCGCTTCCCGTCATGCCTGAGAGATACCCGTTCGGTGCCGGATCCAATCCGGCGTCTCTCCGGCCGGCGAGACATCCGGGCCGCCTAGTCTTCCTTTGTGAGCGCGTCCTTCCGTCCGACGGGGGCTATGGTTGCCCTCGTGACGCCGCTCGACGCGGACGGGCGTCTTGATGAGAACGGCCTGGAACGGCTGGTCGAACGGGTGGTTGCGGCGGGCATCGACGGCATCAGCCCGAACGGGTCCACCGGGGAAGGCGCCCGGCTGGGACGCGAACGGCGAATCGCCGTCGCGACTCGCGTGCGCAGACTTGCCCCCGACGGCATGCCCGTCATCTCCGGCGTCCCGCTCACCACACTCGATGAGGGGCGCGCCGAGCTCGATGATCTCGCCGAGCTGGGGGCGACGGCGGCGCTCGTGGCACCCCCGTCGTACTATCCGCTCGCGGATGATTCCGTCCTGCGGGTGTATGAGGCGCTCGCGCGCGATGCGCCGCTGCCGCTCGTGCTGTACAACATCCCTGTCTTCACGAAGGTTCGCCTCGCCCCGGACGTGGTTGCCCGGCTCGCCGCCCATCCCGCGATCGCCGGCATCAAGGACAGCAGCCGGGACATGGAGTACCAGCAGCAGCTGATCGTCGGCACGGCAGATGCAGAGTTCGCCGTGCTTACCGGGGCGGACACGCTGCTGCTCGCCAGCTTCGCGGTGGGCGCCGCCGGCTCGATCTCGGCGGGTGCCAACCTCGTGCCGCAACTGCCCGTCGGCATCCGCCGCGCGTTTCGCAACGGTGATTTCCATGCCGCGACCGGACTGCAGAGTCGCCTGGCCCGGATCGTCGCTGCGTGCAGCGTCGGCGAGCCGCCGGCCGGATGGAAGGCCGCGCTTTCCATCGCCGGGGTCTGCGGGCCGGACCTCGCCGCGCCGGCGGCCGCGCTTGCGGCAACGCCGCACGCCGCGCTGGAGACCCGGCTGGCCGCCGAAGGCATCACTCGATGAACCAGCCGGTGAGCGTCACGCCGCCCGCCGCCCTCGCGGAAGGCCCGCTCTGGGACGCCGCCCGGCAGGCGCTGCTGTGGGTCGACATCCCCGCCGGCGAGGTCCACCGTTACGACCCCGTCACCGGCAGCGACAGCGCCGTATCCGTCGGCGTGCCCGTCGGCGCCGTAGCCGTTCGGCAGGCCGGCGGGCTGGTGCTCGCCGCCGGACTCGGATTCGCGGTACTGGACGAGGCGAGCGGGCTGTCCTGGCTGTGGACGGACGGCCGCGGTGACCGCATGAACGACGGCAAGTGTGACCCGGCCGGTCGATTCCTTGCCGGGACGATGAGTGCGCAATTTCGCCGGGGCAGCGCTGTACCGCCTCGACGGTGGCCGCGTGCACACGCTGCTGACCGAGGTGACGCTGTCCAACGGCCTGGGCTGGAGCCCCGCGGGTGACTTGCTCTACTACGTCGACACGCGGACCGAACGCGTCGATGTGTTCGACTACGACCTCGCCACGGGCACGCTGCGCGATCGCCGGCTGTTCGTCGACCTGCGCGACGCCGAGGGCCAGCCGGACGGGCTGACCGTCGACTCGGACGGGGCGGTGTGGGTGGCCATGGCCTACGGCGGCGCCGTGCGCCGCCATACAGCCGACGGCCGGCTCGATCGGATCGTGGCGCTACCGGCGAACAAGGTGACGAACGTGGCGTTCGGCGGGGCGGGGCTGTCCGACCTCTACATCACCACGGCCCGGGACGACCTCAGCCCGGCGGAGCTCGCCGAGCAGCCCGAGGCCGGCTGCGTCTTCCGGCTGGACGACGTGGGGGTGCGCGGCCTCCCAGCGAGCGCGTACGCCGGCTAGTGTCGCCCATCCTGAGACGGGTCGAAGCCGGCACGCACATCTGCACCACGTCCTACGCTTTCCCGGCGCCTGACGCCGGCCGCGCCCCGGGGAGGGAACATGTGGCAGCAGATCGGCCGGACCGGCAGCGTGTCCGACCGGATCGAGCGGCAGGTGCTGGACCTGATCGCGGCCGAGCACCTCAAGCCCGGAGAACGGCTGCCGTCCGAGCGTGATCTCGCAGCACTGCTCAAGGTCAGCCGCCCGTCGGTGCGCGAGGCGGTCAAGTCGCTCGAGGCGCAGGGCCGGCTACATGTGCGCCACGGCCGGGGCGTGTTCGTCGCGTCCCCCGGGTCCGCGCAGAACCTGCGGGCCGCGCTGATACAGCAGGAGATCACGCTCGGCGAGTTGTTCGCGATGCGGGAGGTCCTCGAGATCCCCGCGGCCGGCTGGGCGGCCCGCGTAGGCGATACCACCCGGCTGGGCGCGGCAGCCGAGTCCCTGAACGCACTCAACGCCGCGATCCGTGCCAGGAAGCTCGACTACGACCGGTTGCAGCAACTCGACGCCACCTTTCACATGCGCATAGTGGAGGCAGCCGGCAACCGCTTCCTGCGACAGACGCTCGGTGTCCTCCAAGAAATGCTCGCCGCCGGTATGCAGACCACCTTGCTGGTACCGGGCCGGCTGGAGAGCTCTCGCACCGAGCACGGCCAGATCCTTGACGCGCTGCGCAGCGGCGATGCCACTGCCGCCCGGGCCGCAGCACGCCGCCACATCCGCCGTGCGCGTGCCGCCGCGCTGCAGCGGGTACGCGAGGAACAGGAGGCGGCGCAACGCCAGGGCCCGTAGCCCGGGTTGATCACCTCACGCACTCGGATACAGCTTGGTGATCACGAATTCGCGGTGTCCCAGCACCTCGGCGCAGGTCAGCCGGCCGTTGACTGTGCGCTCGACGACGTCCATGAGCTTGTCGCCGGACGCGGCGAGGTCGTACTCACGGCGCAGCAGCCCCGAGCAGTCCAAGTCGATGTGCTCGGGCATCGTCCGCGCTGTGTGCGGGTTGGCGGTCAGCTTGATCACCGGCTCGACGGGGTGGCCGACGATGTTGCCCTGACCGGTCGGGAACAGGTGGATCACCGCGCCGGCGGCCGCCATCAACGTGATGCACTCGGCGGCCGCCGAAGAGGTATCCATGAACTGCAAGCCCTTGCGGGTCGGTGCTTCGGCTGCACCGAGCGCATCGACCACCGGTCGGGAACCGGTCTTGGCGATGTTGCCCATCGCCTTCTCCTCGATCGTCGACAGCCCGCCCGCGATGTTGCCCTGGGTCGGCTGCGAGCCGAGCAGGTTTGCACCCTCCCGCTCGATGCGCGCGAGGTAGTTGTCGAACAGCGTCTGGAACTTCTTGCGGACCTCGTCGTCGGTGCAGCGTTGCGCGATGAGGTACTCGCCACCGGTCAGTTCGCTGGTCTCGCCGAACAGCACGGTCCCGCCGCCGTCCACCCAGCGGTCGACGACCTCAGCGGTGGTGGGGCACGACGCCAGGCCGCTCGTGGTGTCAGACTCGCCGCACTTGATGCTCATCAAGAGCTCGCCGGCCTCGACCGGCTCGCGCGGACACTCGCTCGCGTCCTGGACGAACTGGGCCAACCGCCGGGCAGCCTTCTCCAAAGTCCGCAGGTCGCCGCTGCCTTCGATCGAGTAGGCGTCGACCGGCTTTCCCGTGTCGGCGATTCCCTCGGCGACGCGGGCGGTCCAATTCGGCTCAATGCCGACCACGACAGCGGCGGCCACATTGGGATTGGCGCCGGTGCCGATCAGGGTCCGGAACGTCAACTCCAGATCCTCCCCGAACTGGAGCCGCCCGAAGTGGTGCGGCAGCGCGAGCGCATCGGGCACGGCCCGGGCCGCGGCCTCGCAGACCGCGTTCGAGAGGTCGTCGACGGGGATGATCACAACCTTGTTGCGGATGCCCGGCGTGCCGTTGGGCCGGCGATATCCCGTCAACCGGCGACGCTGCGCTGCCATCGCGCGCTCCTCAGATTGTGGATGTGGACGTGCTCGCCGAGGCTGATCGGCCTCGTCGCCACACCGATGCGCACCCCGTATTCGAGGACATCACGACCCTCCGCGATCGCGGCCAGCGCGAATTTGTGGCCGAGCGGGATGGGCTCGGCGATCTCGACCTCCAAGACGTCGGAACCGACCAGGTAGCCGCCCGTCGCCGGCCCGGGCGGCAGTTCTCCGGTGGCGACCCCGACGCTGTCTCCTTCGTCATGGACGAGAAAGTCGGGGGGTCGCACGGCGGTCATCGACGGCGCTCCTGAGTTCAGAGGTCTTACCTCTGACGCTAACCAGCGGCGCGCCGTGCAGTCAACCGCGCGCCACGGACGCGGGTATGGTGCGTCAGAGCAGCGACTCCGCACCAGTGAGTGCGCCGGACTCCAAGTCGAGCAGGATCCGCTTGTTCTCCAAGCCTCCGCCATATCCGGTCAACGTCCCGTTTGCGCCGACGACGCGGTGGCACGGAACGACGATGGGCAACGGGTTGCGCCCGTTCGCGGCGCCGACCGCTCGCACGGCGCGGGGTTTCCCGATGTGGAGCGCGAGATCCGCATACGACCACGTCCGGCCGTACGGGATCTCCTGCAACGCGTCCCATACCGCCCGTTGGAACGGAGTGCCGGTCGCCGCCAACGGCAAGTCGAAGCGGGTGCGCCGTCCGGCGAAATATTCCGCAAGTTGCTCGGCGGCAGCGCGCAGCACCGGATCGCTGTCGAGGTCACCCAGCGCGGGCTCCCCGTTGCCCACGAACCAGATTCCGGTCAGCCCGCCGTCGTCAGCCTGCAGCAGCAGCGACCCGACCGGCGAAGCGATCACAGTGCTTGCCATAGCCTCATCTCTCACCACGACTCTTGACGATGCCACCCCCGGCGGGTGCCGGCTGGCGGCAATCGGACGCGGTCGTCACATCTCAGGTGGCGGTGAGCCTGATCACCGGCAGCACGCGACCGGTCTTGGCCTCGTACGCTGCATAGCGCGGCTGCTCGCTGATGATCCGCTGCCATACGTCAGCACGGGCGTCGCCGTCGAGTTGCTCCGCGCGCACCTGGATCGTGCCGCCGTGGGGCACGTCGATCGACACCTGGTCCGGGTGGGCGGCCAGGTTGTAGTACCAGTCAGGGTTTCGTGCCGGTCGGCGCGCGACGGCGACGATGAGCCAGGCATGATCACCGTCGGCGAACCAGCTCACCGGCGTGGCACGCCGCTGGCCATTCCTGCGGCCGACGGTGTGCAGCACCAAGACGTTCATCTCCATCAGCTGCCCGCCCCTGCGGCCCTGGCCGGTCGTACGGCGCATGACCCAGCGCCCGACCGGGCCGACGCGCATCTTGCGCCGGCCCCGCGCACCGGGCGGGGTGTGAGTACTCATCGGACCAGCCCCTCGTGATAGAACGTCCAGGTCATTGTTGCGCTGCGCGCACAAGAGACGGTGTGCGCAGGCCCGGAGTGAGCGCCAGGGTCACGAGCATCGAGGCGACGGCCAGGCACGCCATTGTGGCGCCCGGTGGCAAGAGGCTGGCAAGCGCGCCGGCCAGTAGAGCGCCCACCGCCTGCATGGTGAGCATCCCGGAGCTGTACAGGCCCAGTGCGTGCCCGCTGAGCTCGGCGGGTGTCACGGCGAGCAACTGCTCCTGAAGCAGCAGCGTCGCGGCGTATCCGACACTCGCGATCACGACCACCGCGGCCGCCATCCCGATCGGCAGCCCGAAGCCGAACAGCAGGTACGGCGCGGCGAGTAGTAGCCGCAGCGGCTCGATCAGCCGCTGACGCCGAGCGGGCGCCAGGAAGCGACCGACGACCAGGTCGCCGCCGAGCATGCCGATCGCGCTGGACGACAGCAGCAGGCCGGCCCAGCGCGTCGAGTACGGAATGAACACCGCCTCGCAGCCGACGATCAGGCCGTTTGGCACCCACATGGCGACGTAGAGGTAGCGCCGCCGAAGTTCGCTCCAGAGCAGTCGGTTGTCCCGCCAGGTCGCGGGGATCGAGGCGCGTCCCGAGATCCGCGGGGCGCGGTCGCGCAGCCCGAGCCGGACCAGCACCGCGGAACCGGCATGCAGCGCCGCGGCGATCACCAGCGTCGTCCGGGCCGACGTAGCAGCGACCAGCGCGCCGCCCAGCCCGAATCCGGCGATCTGCATGACGCCACTCGCCATCGTGAAGAGTGATCGCGCGAGCACATAGCCATCACGTGGGACGATCTCGGTCAGCAGCCCCCACTGCACCCCGCCGCCGAACGCGCTCACCAGGCCCGCGACGAACACGATCGCCAGCAGCGCACCGACCGGCAGGCCCGGTACCGCAAGCGCCGCCGTCGTCCCCGCGAATGTCCACCCCGTAGCGGCGAGACAGGCGCGCGGCCGCACCCGGTCGGCGAACGACAGCAGCGTCGCCGCTCCGAGCATCTGCGCGGCGGACGGGCCGAACATTGACAGCGCCGACAACAGTGCCGATCGGGTCCGCAGGTATACCAGCGTGGCGAGCGCGATGCCCTCCATCGTTGCGCCGGCGTAACGCAGCGAAACCGACATGAACAGCGCACCGAACTCGGCAACGCCGAACAGGTCGCGGTAGGTACGCACCCGAGCAGGCTGTCGCGACTGGTCGGGCGACACCTAAAGTTTCGCGTGGAGACGAAACATGGGAGTTTGGCGAATCGGTGCCGACGAGCTGGCGGAGAGCCGGTTCGTCGTGTCGCCACTGCTCGAGACAGTCGGCGCACTACTCGTGCTCGTACGCGGCCGGCCCCGCCTGGACCTTGCGGAGTGGTATCGCACGCACCGGCCCGCGTTCCAGCAGCTGCTCGCCGGCGATCCGCTGCTTCCCGCGCTGCTCGACGGGCTGTTCCGCCCGCGGTGGATCGCCGATTTCGTGATCCCGCCACCCGATGCCGGTGATCGGACCTTCCACGACGCACTGCGCCGCGTGCGCGCGGCCACGCCCGAGTTCACCCGCAGCGCGCTCCGGGAGGGGTTCGGCGGGCCACTGCCGCACCGGCTGCGCCGAAACGACCTAGGCGAACGCACGGCGAGCCTGCTCGAGTGGATGTGGACGCAGACCGTGCGCGCGGATTGGCCGCGTCGTCGCCAGCTGTTGGAGGCCGACATCGTGGCCCGTACCAGCCAGCTCACAGCGGGCGGGTGGAGCGCTGCGCTGGCCGGCATGCGACCCGGCATGACGTGGCTGGGCGGCAACAAGCTGCGGATCAACGCCTATGACTACCCGCCTCGGGACCTCACGGGTGCGCGGCTGAGCTTCGTCCCGAACACCTCGCCGTACGGCTGGGTCACTTGGGACGAGGCGAATCGCCACGCGGTGATCTACCCCTGTGCCGGCACCCTGGCGGACAGCCGGCCGGCCTCGCCCGAGGCGCTGGCTCGGCTGCTGGGCACCGCGCGGGCGATTGTCTTGACCGCGCTGGACGCGCCGCGGACCACCAGCCAGCTCGTCGCGCTCACCGGGTACGGGCTCGGATCGGTGGGCGGCCACCTCGCGGTGCTGCGGGACGCGGAACTCGTCACCCGGCGGCGTGCCGGACGCTCGGTCCTCTACATCCGCACGCAGCTCGGCAACCGGCTCGTCGCGGCGACGACGAGCGGACGGACCGGCCTCAGCTGAACGCGGCCGCGTGTGCGGCCACCCATTGCCGGAATGTGTGCGGCGGGCGCCCCGTGATCTCGGCGACGGTCGGCAGCACCGCCGACTCGTCGAGCATCCCGTCGGCGAAGAAGCGGAAGAACGCATCGACGTACTGGTCAGGCATGGCGACACTCATCTCGGCGCGCGCTTCGGCGTCGGTTTGACCGACGAAGCGCAAGTCGCGACCAAGCACACTGCCCAGCACGCTGAGACGGTCGGCGGGACGGAGCGACTCCGGGCCGGTCAGCGGGTAAACGCGTCCGTCGTGGCCGCCGGAGAGCAGCGCCTCGCCCGCCACGGTGGCGATGTCGTAGGGGTCGATCGGGGCCACCGGCACGTCGGCGAACGGCGCCCGCACCACGTCGCCGCGGCGCAGCTGCTCGGCCCACTGCAGGGTATTGGACATGAAGCTGACCGGTCGCAGGATCGTCCAGGCCAGGTCACTCTCGCGCACGGCCGCCTCGGACGCGACCATGTACCGGGAGATCGCGTTGTCCAGATCACGGGCGCCGGCCGAGCTGCCGGAAAGCAGCACGACCTGCTCCGCACCGGCCTCGCGGGCCCGCCGCAACAGCCCGGGCATGTCGCGGTAGCCGGACAGCACGAACATCCCCCGCGTCCCCACGAGCGCGTCGGCGAGTGTGTCCGGCTCGTTCAGGTCGGCGCCGACAGCGGTCACGCCGGCGGGCAGTGTGGCGGAGTCCGGCCGGCGGCTCAGTGCCCGCACGGGCTCGCCGGCCGACGCCAGCACGCGGACCAGTTCGGCGCCGACGTTGCCGGTGGCGCCTGCGACCAGAATCATCCCAACCCCCTACAGGTTCAGTACCAGTCTGGTAACCCACGGCCGGCCGAATTCGTGGCGCCTACCTGCTCCATCCTCGCAACGCGCTCACCCGGCCGTGGGCGGGCGCATGCCGGCCGGCAGCGGCAGACGCAGTCGCGGGGGCATCTGGTACCGGCCGGCACGCATCCGCACGATGAGCAGCCCGGCCGTGATCGCTCCGAACGACGCGAGCAACAACGCACAGCCGATCGCCGCCACGCCGAGCCCGAAGACGACGCCACGCGGGAGCCCGACCGCAGCGACGATCGGGCTCGCTACCGCCCCGAGAACGGCAAGCCCGGCGGACAGGAACGCGTCCAGCCACATGACCACCCGTAGCGTTCGATCGAATTGCCTCATACACATGAGCCAACCCGCATCTGCGCGGGGTGTCGATTACGTCAGAGGTCATGGGGACCCTTCCGCTTTGCCCCGATGAGGGTTACGTTGCCTGACTAGGAGGTGGACGACCCATGCGAATGGTGATCATCGCCGGCCTCGTGCTCGCACTGTCCCCAGCTGTCGCGGCCGCGGATCCTGCCCCGCCGATTACCGCCCACGTCTGGGTCACCACACCCGACGGCGCAGAGAAGATGCACGATCGCGGCACGGTCGCGTTCGGCACAGCGGCGCCCGACGTGCCGACCGTCGTCGTCGATCCGACGCTGAGCTTCCAGGAGATGCAGGGATTCGGCGGCGCGATCACCGACTCGTCGGCCACGGTGTTGTACGGGCTCTCCCCCGCTGCGCGCGCCGCCACGATGCGCTCGCTGTTCGACCCGGTGCACGGCGACGGCCTCGACTACCTGCGCCAGCCCGTCGGTGCCTCGGACTTCGTCGCCACCGCGGCGTACACGTACGACGACCTGCCGGCCGGCCAGACCGACTACGCGCAGCAGCACTTCTCGATCGCCCACGACCAGGCTCAGATCCTGCCGCTGCTGCGACAGGCAGAGACACTGAACCCGCGGTTGCAGATCGTGGCCAGCCCGTGGAGTCCGCCGGCCTGGATGAAGACCACCGACTCGCTGATAGGTGGCCGGCTGATCGACGATCCACGGATATACCACTCGTACGCGCTGTATCTGCTGAAGTTCGTCCAGGCCTACCGAGCGGCAGGCGTGCCGGTCGACACGATCACAGTGCAGAACGAACCGCAGAACCGCACACCCTCCGGCTATCCCGGCACCGACCTTCCGTCGTGGCAGGAAGCAAATGTCATCGAGCAGCTGGGGCCGATGCTTCGTACAGCTGGACTGCATACCCGGATTCTGGCGTACGACCACAACTGGACCGAGCACCCGGGCGACGTTGCGGCGACGCCGCCGGACGAAACCGCGGACGTCAACAGCTACCCGCAGAACGTGCTCAACTCGCCGGCCGCCCGCTGGGTATACGGCGTCGCCTACCACTGCTACTCGGGCGACCCGAGCGCGATGAGCGCGCTGCACGACCAGTTCCCGGACAAGGCCATCTACTTCACCGAGTGCTCAGGCACCCAATCGTCGGACCCGGCGAACACGTTCTCCGACACGCTCAAGTGGCACGCCCGTAACCTGATCATCGGCAACACGCGCAACTGGGCCGAGACCGTAATCAACTGGAACCTCGCACTCGACCCGTCCGGCGGGCCGCACGTTGGCGGCTGCGGCACCTGCACCGGCATCGTCACGGTTGGGCCGGGCGACACGGTCATCGACAACGCCGAGTACTACACGCTCGGGCACCTGGCCCGGTTCGTCTCGCCAGGTGCGGTGCGCATCGCCAGCACCTCGTTCGGCACGACCGGGTGGAACGGGCATGTCATGGACGTCGCGTTCCGTAATCCGGACGGCAGCACGGTGCTCGTCGCACACAACGAGAATGACAACCCGCAGACCTTCGCGGTGCGCGAAGGGAACCAGTCGTTCGCCTATACGCTGCCCGGCGGCGCGCTCGCCACGTTCACGTGGCGCGGCCAGCCACCCGGCAGCACCGCGCTGCGCCAGATCGCACCGTCCAGGTGGACCGCGAGCGCCGACCCGCCCGGCCCGACCGACCCCTGCTGCTCCGGTGACGTCGCGGCGAACGCCGTTGATGCCGACGCCAGCACGCGCTACTCGACCGGCACAGCGCAGGCTGCCGGGCAGTTCCTTCAGGTGGACCTCGGAGCCGCCCTCCCGGCCCGGCGCGTCGTCTTCGACACGGGTGCCTCAGTCGGCGACTACCCGCGTGGCTACATCGTCACGACCAGCCCAGACGGCACGCACTGGACGACCGTGGCCAGCGGCGCCGGTAGTGGCCAATTCACTACGGTCGATCTCACGGGCGCGCCGGTCCGGTACGTCCGCGCCACGCTGACCGCGGCCGACCCGAACTGGTGGAGTGTGGCCGACGTCCGGGTTTACCGGTAACACCCCGCCCTGCGCGGTACCGACTCTCCACCGCTCGCTGCGCTCGGGTGGATCCTCGGCACCGCTCCGCGCCTTCGGCGCGGGCCGCGTCGCGGCGGCGGGGCTCTTCGCGCGAGCGCTCATCGCGCCGTGGTTGCGTTCCTCGGGTTGGCTCTCGCTTGCAGCGCTAGCCCGGCTGGTCACTTGGGGGGCAGGGTGCGGGCGTAGGCGACGCCGCGGGATACCCATAGCGCGAACTCTGCGTCGCTGCCGAGCCCATCCGTGTCGACCCGCAGCCAGCCGTCCATTTCC
>JBKPQY010000129.1:0-8886 GCA_046734315.1 Actinomycetota bacterium
CCTCATGGGCGAGGCCGGCGACGGTGCGTAACGCTGTGAGTACGTCGTCGGGTCGTGGGGCTGGTGTGACCAGCCGAACGACCACATCCAGTATCGCACGGCCGCCCGGATCGGCGGTGAGCGACGCGGCGAGCACCGGCCCCCGCGCGTCAATGGTGCGCCGCCCGTCCTTGGTCAGCCGCTCGACGCCGACCTCGTCGGCATGCAGGAAATCGGCGAGCGCGTGGGCGACCAGGCCAGGATCGGCGTCGATCTCGATCCGCCACGAGGTGGCCTGCATCCGCTCTGCCAGCGACCCGCCACCGGCCTCGACGGCGTCCAGCACGTCGATACCCTGCGGCAGGGCCGCGTCGATCGCGGACCGCAGCTTGCTGATATCGACCCGCGAAGCCAGCCCGATCTCCAGGTACTCGGCCTCGCTGGCCACGCCGGTCGGGGCCGCCCCGACGTAGGACACCTTGGGATGCGGCGTGAATCCGGCCGAGTACGCCATCGGAACGGCGGCCCGGCGCAACGCCCGTTCGAACGCCCGCGCGAAGTCACGGTGAGAGGCGAACCGCATCCGGTCGCGTTTGGCGTAATGCAGCCGCACCCGCTGCACCACCGGCGGCGGAGGCGGCCCCTCGGGCATACGGCGCGACACGCCACTAGTGTCCCGCGCCGGAACGGCGGGCACGACGACGACCGAGTCACTCTCCGAGCGGCATCAGCATCAGCTGTTCCGCAGCGCCGAAACCGACCCGGCGGTAAAGCGGCCTGGCCCGCTCACTAGGGCTGAGCACCAGGCGTGCGTAGCCGCGCTCACGGGCCGTGCCGATTGCCGCGTCGAGAAGTTCGCGGCCGATGCCGCCGCCTCGGTGGCCCGCCAAGACGAAGACGTTGCTGATGTAGCCCCACGCCGAGGGCCGTCGACCGGGACGCGGCATGCGGTGGAACTCGACCAGGTTCAGCATGCCGACCGGCTGCTCGAGAAGCGTCGCGATCCAGGTCAGCCGCCGTCCCGCCTCAGCGGCGTACCACTGCGCGAACTCCCGCTCGAACGCCCAGTCGTCCTCGATCGGCCCGGCCTGTTCCTCGACCCAGGCGCGGCGCAGCGCAGCGAGCCCGGCGACGTCGGACGGGGTAGTGCGGCGAACCGTCATCGCGGCGCGAGCGGCAGCAGTGTGCGACCGGTCGGGCCGATCTGGATGTCGGTGCCCATCGTGGTACAGACGCCGCAGTCGAAGCAGGGCGTCCAGCGGCAGTCGTCCTGCTCGAACTCGGCAAGCGCGTCCTGCCAGTCGTCCCAGAGCCATTGCTTGTCCAGCCCCGAGTCGAGGTGGTCCCAGGGCAGCACCTCATCGGCATCGCGCTCCCGCGTCGTGTACCAGGCGAGGTCGACCCCGGCCGTGGCGCAGGCCTTCGTCCAGCGCTCGAACGAGAAGTGCTCGCTCCACCCATCCATGCGGCCACCGTCGCGCCACACTGCCTCGATCACCGCGCCGACCCGGCGGTCGCCGCGCGAGAGCAGCCCTTCGATCAGCGACGGTTCGCCGTCGTGGTAGCGCATCCCGACGTTGCGGCCGAGCGAGCGGTTGGCGTTGATCGCGTCCCGGAGCTTGCGCAGCCGGGTGTCGATCACCTCGGGCGAGGCCTGGGCCGCCCACTGGAACGGCGTGTGCGGCTTCGGCACGAACCCGCCGATGGAAACGGTGCAGCGGATGTCCTTGCTGCCGGTGGCTTCCCGCCCGGCCCGGATCACATCGTGTGCCATGTCGGCGATCTCGAGCACGTCCTCGTCGGTCTCGGTGGGCAGGCCACACATGAAGTACAGCTTTACCTGCCGCCAGCCCTGGGCGTATGCCGTCGTGACGGTGCGGATCAGGTCGTCCTTGCTGACCATCTTGTTGATCACCCGGCGCAGCCGCTCCGAGCCGCCCTCCGGGGCGAACGTCAAGCCAGACCGGCGGCCGTTGCGGGAGAACTCGTTGGCGAGGTCGATGTTGAACGCGTCGACGCGCGTCGAGGGCAGCGACAGCGACACCCGCTCGTGTTCGTAGCGGTCCGCAAGCTGCTTGGCCATCGGGCCGATCTCGGAATGGTCGGCGCTGGAGAGCGACAGCAGGCCGACCTCCTCGAAGCCGGTGGCGCGCAAACCGTTCTCGACCATGGAGCCGATCGTGGTGATCGACCGTTCGCGCACCGGGCGGGTGATCATGCCGGCCTGGCAGAACCGGCAGCCCCGCGTGCAGCCGCGGAAGATCTCGACACTCATCCGCTCGTGGACGGATTCAGCCAGTGGCACAAGGGGTTTCTTCGGGTACGGCCACTCGTCGAGGTTCATGACGGTGTGCTTGCCGACCTGCTCCGGCACGCCGTCGCGGTTCGGGGTGATGCACTCGATGCGTCCGTCAGGCAGGTATCTCACGTCGTAGAAGCGCGGCACGTACACGCCGCCGGTACGCGCCAGTCGCAGCAGCACCTCGTCGCGGCTCGCACTCTCGCGCTTCGCGTCCCGGACGATGTCGGTGATCGTCGCTACCACCTGCTCGCCGTCGCCGAGCACCGCGGCGTCGATGAAGTCGGCGATCGGCTCGGGGTTGAATGCTGCGTGCCCGCCGGCGATCACGATCGGATGCGTGTCGTCGCGATCGCCCGCGGAAAGCGGGATTCCGGCGAGGTCCAGCGCCGTGAGCAGGTTCGTGTAGCCCAGTTCGGTCGCGAACGACACGCCCAGCACGTCGAACGCGGCCACCGGCCGGTGCGCATCGACCGTGAATTGCGGCACGCCGTGTTTCCGCATCAACGCCTCGAGGTCCGGCCACACCGAATACGTGCGCTCGGCCAACGCGTCGTCGCGCTCGTTGATCACCTCGTACAGGATCTGGACGCCCTGGTTCGGCAGGCCGACCTCGTACGCGTCGGGGTACATCAGCGCCCAGTGCACTGCGACCTCGTCCCAGGCCTTGACGCGAGCGTTCAGTTCACCGCCGACGTACTGGATCGGCTTGCTGACCAGAGGCAGCAACGGCTCCAGCCGCTCGAACAAGGACTCCACGCGGACCAATGGTACGAGCAGCCCGAACGCCCGTTTGTCATTAATATGCGCGGTGGCACGGTCTCGGTCAGACGACGGGGCGTTGTGTCGTCGAGTATCGCGCGACGGCCAGCAACAGGCCGACGGCCAGCGCCTGCGCGAACATCGACGAGCCGCCGTAGGAGACGAACGGCAGCGGCAACCCGGTCACTGGCGTAAGGCCGAGGTTCATGCCGATGTTCTGGAACGCCTGGAACGCGAACCAGCACACGACGCCGACGGTGATCAGCCGTCCGGCACGCCCGGCATGTGCCGCGATGCGCAGCCCGCGCCAGCACAGTACGGCGAACAGCACGATGATCAACCCGGCGCCGAGCAGGCCGAACTCCTCGCCCGCCACGCTGTAGATGAAGTCCGTCTGCTGCTCGGGAACGAACGCCCCGCGCGTCTGCGGCCCGTGGAAGAGCCCACGTCCGAACAGCCCGCCGTTCGCGATCGCGATGTGTGCCTGCATGACGTTGTAGTCCGCACCGCGCGGGTCCTCGCCGGGGTGCGCGAACACCCGGAAGCGGGCGAGCTGATAGTCGGCGAGCACGCCGGACTTGATCGCCAGGAACGTGCCCAGCGCGCCGAGGGCGATCAGCCCGAGGGTCCACCGGGCCGGGACGTCCGCCGCGATAAGCACCCCGAAACCGGCCGCGGCGAGCACCATGGCCGAGCCCAGGTCGGGCTGCAGCATGATCAGCAGCAGCGGCACCGTGATCAGCACGACGGCGATCAGCACGTCGGACGTCGTCGGTCGCTCGGCATGCCGCTGGGCGGCCCGCTGCGCGAACATCGTCGCCATGCCCGCGATCAAGCCGAGCTTCATGAACTCGGCCGGCTGCAACTGCATGCCGCCGGGTAGCGCCAACCACGCGTGCGCGCCGTTGATCGTCCGGCCGAACGCGAACACCGCGAGCAGGCCCAGCAAGCTCGCGCCGTACAGCACCGGCCCGACTATCCGCAGGCGCCGCACGTCCACCCGCGCAGCGATCGCGGCCAGGGCCAGCCCGATGCCGATATTGGCCAGGTGCCGGTACAGGTAGCCCTGCGGGTCGCGTCCCTCGTCGGAGAGCCGCTGCCGGGTGGCCGACCACACAAGCACCGCTCCGATCAGTGCCAGCAGCAGGGCGGCGCCGGCGAGCCAGATGTCCACACCGCGCCGCACCCGGCGCGGTCGCAGCACCCGCGACGGAACGAGCGTGAACGGCTTGGCCGGATCGCGGGAGAGCACAGTCATCACGGGATCACCGGGCTCGTCTCCGGGCGCGACTCGGGCAGCACGGGAGGCTGGCCGACGCCGAGCAGCCCGTCGTAGACGGTGCGCACCATTGGTGCCGCGGCGTGGGACCCGAGACCTGCCTGCTCCACCATGCCCACCGCGACGAAGCGGGCGTGACCGTGCCCGTCGAGTGGGCCCCAGGAGGCGAACCACGACGTGTCCTGCTTGCCGAACACCTCGGCGGTGCCGGTCTTGCCACCGATCTGCGTCTTGTACCGCGCACCGTTGAAGGCGAGCACCCCCGACGTGTAGTGGTCGTCGGCGAAGTGGAGCGCGTTCGCGAAGTAGTGGAGGAGGTTGGGGCTCACCGGCAGGACGCCCTTGACGGTCGGCTTGATCGTCCGGACGACCTTGCCTTGTGGGTCGACGACCTTCCAGCCGAGCGTCGGCTGCCACAGCGTGCCACCGTTGATCATCGCCGAGTACGCAGCGGCGAGTTGTAGCGGCGACACGGTGGTTTCGCCTTGGCCGATCGCCATGTCGGCGTTGTCACCTGCGCGGTATCGCCAGCCGTCGGTGCAGTTCTCCCTAGCGAGCTTGGTCAGGTATGCGCGCTGTGCAGGGTCGTGCTCCTGCGGGAACCCACGTGCGGCGTCGGCGCAGTACTGCGTGCGGTTAGCGCGCCATCGGGCCAGTCGCGTCTCGCGATCGGCATAGCTGCCCGTGGCCTGCTCGTCGGCGGGCAGGTCCACACCGGGTGCGGTGCCCACGCCGAAGGCGGCCGCCATGTGCTGCAGATACTCGTTCGGCTTCTTGCCGGCGTCGGCACGGGTCTGGTCCGCGTAGTACTCGTTCGCTGCGAACCCGTAGAACCACGTGTCGCACGAGATCTGCAGCGCACCAGCCAATGTCAGCGGATATCCCGGCGACTCCGACTCGAAGTTCGTCTTGACGCGGCCGTCAACGGACAGCGCCGGCGGGCAGGGATACCTGCCGTCGAGCGTCGCCTCGCCGTGCGTGATGATCGACGACGAGCTGATCAGCTTGAACGTCGACCCCGGGGCGTACGCACCCGCGATGGCCCGGCTGACCAGCGGATCGTTCGCACTGGGCGCGGTAAGCCGGCGGTAGTCCGCGACGGAGATACCACCGACGAACAACTGCGGGTCGTACGTCGGGTAGCTGGCGACTGCGAGGATGCGCCCGGTGTTCGGGTCCATGACGACGACAGCCGCTCCGGTGGCGGGCATGCCGGCCGCGCGGGACTTGGCTAGCTGCTCGCGGATCGCCTGCTCGGCGAGGCGTTGCACGTCGCGGTCGATGCTGGTGACCAGCGTGTCGCCGGGCTCGGGCGCGATCTCTTGCGACATCCCGACCGCATAGCCACGGGGGTCGAGCTGGACGACCTGCGCACCGTCCGTACCCCGCAGCAAGGAGTCGTACTCCTCCTCCAGGCCGGAGCGGCCGATCGTGTCGGCATCGTTCAGCTTGGGGTTGCGCTTCTCGTCGTCGGCGCTCACCGCGCCGGTGTAGCCGAGGATGTGCGCGGCGAGCGGGCCTCCCGGGTAATCGCGCACCGTCTCGGTGTCGACCTTGACCCCTGGGTACAGCTCGCGGTGCTCGGCTACCGCCAGCACAGCGGCCGTCGAGGCGTCGGTCTCCACCGGGACGGGCTGGAACGGCTCACCGGTCCAGCACGGCGACGGGACGTGCACCCCGCACGGGGTGATCTCCTGCGCGAGGTCGTGCTGCGGTGTGCGAAGGACCGCGGCCAGGCGGGCGAGCACGGCCGCGCCCTGGTCGGGCTGCTCGAGCAGGGTTTCCCGGTCGACGGTGATCACATGTGCCGTGCGGTTCGTGACGAGTGGGCGACCGAGCGCGTCGAGGATCTGCCCGCGCGGAGCAGGCACCGTGTACTCGCCGCCGTGCAGCAGGCCGGCTGTCTGCGTCGGCTTGTGCGGGTCGAGCACCTGGACGTAGTACAGCCGGCCGAACAGGGTCAGGACGAGTGACGCGACGAGGACGCCGACGACCGTCAGGCGCCGGCTGCGCGGCTCAACCATTGCCCACCGCCCGCAGCGCGTCCGCGCGCACCACCCGCCGCACCAGCGGCACGACGAGCGCAGCGAGTACGAGGTTGCCGGCCAGCGACGGCAGTAGCCCGCGCACCGCGCCGAGCGCCGTACCGCCTGGCTCGTCGACCACGGTGAGCCCGAGCATGGCGAGTGCGCCGGCCACGGTGGCGGCGACCGCGGCCAGTATCGCCTGGCCGGCAACGCGCCGACGCGGTCCGACGAGCAGGCCGCAGCCGACGCCGACGCCGAGCCAGCACAGCGCGAGCAGCCCGGCCACGTGCGCGGACCCGAGGTCGGCGACGAGCCCTGCGACGAAGCCCAGGGACATGCCGGCGCCGGGGCCCGACTCCAGGGCGACCGCAGCGACGAGCACTGCCGGCAGGCTCAGCTGTGCGCTGAGGGCCGCCGGAGCGATGAGTGTCGCCTGCAGCACCAGAGCTACGACAATCGCGGTTGCCGCGGCGGCAAGGCGTGCCGGTGTCATCGTGCGGCTTCCGCAGCGGGCGCCGTCATGATCACGCCGACGATGTCCAGTGCGGTGGGCGACACGGCGGGTCGCACGTGCGCGACGGTCGTCCCGTCGGCGGAGGTACGCACGGACGTCACCGTTCCGAGCGCCAGACCCGCGACGTACGTCGACGCGCCGGCGGGCCCGGTGACCAGCTCGTCGCCGACCGAAATCCGCGCTGCGGGATCGAGCGGCGATACCGCGAACCCGCTCGTGCCCTGCCCGCTGGCAAGCGCGAGCTCACCGGTACGGGTGTCCCGTGCGCCGACGCCTGAGCCGGGATCGGCGGCGAGCAGCACGATGCAGGTGCTCGCACTGGTGTGCAGGACGCGGCCCACGAGGCCGACGCCGTCGGTCACAGTCTCCCCGTTGTGGACACCGTTGTGGCTGCCGAGGTCCAGGGTGACGGTCCAGTCGAAGCCGGAGCCCGGCCCGAGCGCGATCACCCGCGCCGGCACGGACGTGCTCGGCAACCTGGACAGGTCGAGATCCGTCGATGCTCCGGCGGCATCCTGTGCGAGCCGCCCCTTCAGCTGCGCGTTCTCGCGGCGCAGCCGGTCGATCGTGTCGCGATTGCTTGCTGCGTGCGGCACGCCCTGCACGAAACGCCGCACGGGACCGAGCACGCCGTCGGTTCCGCGGTACAGCGCACCCAGGGCACCCTGAACCCCGCCGTGCGAGCCACGCAGCCCCGAGCCGGTCAGGTCGATCGTCAGGAACACCACGGCGACGGCGGCGAGCACAGCTGCGGCAAGGCGCTGACGCCGGGTAAGGCGGTGCCGGTGCGGAGGCCGGTGGGGAGCCGTCACCGCCGCTGGCCCGCAGCGCTCGCGCTCATCGCCGCCGGCCGTCCACGACGACCTTGTGCAGTTGGGCGAAGTGCTCGACCACCGTCCCGGTGCCGAGCACCACGGAGTCGAGCGGCCGTTCCGCCACGAGCACCGGGACGCCGAGCTCGTGCTGCAACCGTGCGTCCAGGCCACGAAGCAGCGCGCCACCGCCGGTAAGTACAGCTCCGCTGGAGACCAGATCGCCGGCGAGTTCCGGCGGGCACCGATCGAGAGTGCCCTTGACCGCGGCGACGATACGGGTGATGGGAGCGTCCATCGCCTTGCGCAGCTCGTCGCTTGCCACGGTGACGTTGCGCGGCAGGCCGGTGCCGATCTCGCGGCCCCGGATCTCCGCCCGCCTGACCCCGGCGACCGGAAATGCCGAGCCCACCGCGATCTTGAGCTGCTCGGCCGTGCGCTCACCGATCAGCAGCCCGAACTCGGCGCGCACGTGGTCCGCGATCGCCTCGTCGAGCGCGTTTCCCGCGACGCGAAGGCTTGCGGACGCGACGATGCCGCCCAGCGCCAGTACCGCGACCTCCGTCGTGCCGCCCCCGATGTCGATCACCATCGACCCGGACGGCTGGTTCACCGGCAGCCCGGCCCCGATCGCCGCCGCCATCGGCTCCGCGATGATGTGCACCCGGCGTGCCCCGGCCGCGTAGGCCGACTCGCTCACCGCCCGCTGCTCTACGCCGGTGATGCCGGACGGCACGCAGACCACAACACGCGGCCCGGCGAACACCGACGGGCGGCGCAGCACCTTGCGCACGAAGAAGCGCAGCATTTCCGCGGTGGCGTCGTAATCGGCGACGACGCCGTCGCGCAGCGGCTTGACGGCTCGGATGTTGTCCGGGGTGCGGCCGATCATCTGCTTGGCGTCCGCGCCGACGGCTACGACGGCGTTGGTGTCCGTGTCGACGGCGACCACCGACGGCTCGTTCAGCAGGATGCCACGGCCGCGCGCGTAGACCAGTGTGTTCGCAGTCCCGAGGTCGACCGCGAGGTCGCTACCGAGCACGCTGACGCGCTGCTTGCGCGAGAGCAGCGCTAGCGGGGGGAACGCCACCAGCGGAACGCCTTTCCGAAAGCGGGAAGCTGCGTGGCGATCGTATGGTTGTCGCCGCTTCTGACCTGGTTGCGACGCGCGGTTGCATCGCTACTCGTGTCGCATCGACGCGATCACGTACTCG
>JBKPQY010000130.1:0-7531 GCA_046734315.1 Actinomycetota bacterium
CTGTCACACAGATCCGGCACGAGGTATGACAGCGCGGGCGTGTCCTTCTCCGACGCCAGATCCTTGTCGAGCTGTGCGAGCGGGACGCTCTCCTTCAGACAGGTGCCCTTGGTCGTGTTGAAGTACACGAACGGGTTGCGCCACGCTGCGTATGGCCCGGCATCGCCGATCGTGCTGCCGGGCAGCGGGCGACATCGCTCGACACTCGGATCATCCGTCGGCTTCTGGGTCCCTAGGTACGCCTTCCACGTCAAGTGGGCCGATTCGAGCTCGTCGCCGATCGTGATGACGCCTGCGGGATAGCCGCAGCCGTCACCGTGCACCTGTCCGCTCTCGTCGGTGGTTCCCGGCTGGATCGGCTGGAACTGCGGGCAGTTGGCCTGCGTCGCCGGGGTCGGTCCCTGCCCGCTGACCACCGCGATCTCATTCGCCAACGAGCCGCCGGCAACTGAGTAGTAGCTGCCGATCAACTCTCCCTTCGCGGCGAGCGTCTTGGTGAGGAACGGTGCTGACGCGCTCGTGGCGAAGGTCTGGTTGGACAGCACGATGAGGAACACGTGCTTGATGGGCGGCAGGGCTGGGCGTGCCGGCGCACTCCCGTCCCCGGTCGTCGTCTTCTTCCCTGCGGCAGGACTCGGTGTCGGCGACGCCGATCGCGACGCAGGCGGAGATTCGACAGTCACGGTCTTGGCGGGTGGCGTCGGCGATGTGACCACCGGCGAAGTCGTGCTGGTAGCGGACTGAGCGGGCGGCGGAGAGAAGGCGACAACGATCGCGCCCGCGTCGCTGGCGTTGGCTCCGCCCACCAGCGAGCCCACGAACGCACCGAACCCCAACATGGCGAGGATCGCCGCAGCGGCCGAGCGTGGGGCCTTCGCCAGTGCATCAAGCCCCCCGCGGCTGCTCGTCTCGGGGGATGGAGTTGCCGAAGGCGCGAGCCGTCGACCACGTTCTCGGATGTCTCCGAGCAGCCGCGAGACGTACCTGGGCAGGGCACCGCGGCGGCCCCCGCACGCCAGGCAGTAGCGCTGGTCGTGCGCCAGCGGTGAGCCACACTCACTGCACCTGATCGGCGAGTTGGCGTCCGAGTCCGCCACGATGGCCGATGATTCTCGCGACGGTCACGCCCCAGCACGTGAACACCGTGTGGCCGAAGCGTGACGCCGGAGCGACGGCGACAACATCTCGGTTACATCTTCACCACATCTTCGCGGCCGTCGAACACCAGAATCGCGCCGGTGTCGATCCAGGTGAGTCCCGGGGAAGAGGACGCGACAACGCGGGTCCATGTCTCTGGTGTCGGGAGCACTGCATGCGCGAGCTGCGGCACCCCGATGGCGAGCGACCAGCGGTACTGCGTCAACTGCGGCGCGCGCCGCGGCGGGCCTCGCTTTCCCGTTGAGCCCCTGGCCCCCTCGGGCGACCGCGCTCCAGCGCCGGCCCCCGCGGTCCCCTCGGGCGCCCAGTCGCGCTGGGGCGGAGCGACGGCGGTCATCGCCGGCATCGGGACGTTGCTTCTGGCGATGGGGGTCGGCGTCCTCATCGGCCACAACACACAGTCCGACGGCGCGACGCGAGCCGCTCCGCCCCAGGTGATCACGGTTGGTGGCGGAGCCGCGAACGCGGCGACGACAACGACGTCGCCCACCGGCACCACCGCCGAGCAGAGCAAGAGCTCGTCGAAGAAGCCGAAGACCGCGGTCGTCCACGTCACTCCAAAGGTCAGCAAGGCCGCTGCTGGCGCAGCGTCGAAGACACTCGGCGGGAGCGCGCCCAAGAACCCGACGGTCAACTCCGGCGACTCGTGCAAGCAGGGCGATGCAGGTTGTGGCAAGGACGGCAAGTTCGACGGATCGTTCTTCGGTCCATGAGACCACGCCTCAAACGTCGCCGCCGCGCCGGCGAGAGCGGGGCTGATCCGTTCGCGCCACCGACGGGTGCCGGGAGCGACGTGATCGACCTGGTGCGCCGTCGCGACGAGCTCCAGGCTCGCGTGGCCGAGCTGCAATGGGATCTCGGCGGTCTCGTCTACGAGATGGCGATCCGCGATCGGATCAACGTCGACGTGATCGTCAGGCGCGCAGCCGAGCTGCAGGCGGCCGACAGCGAGCTGCAGGAAGCCGAGCGGATCCTTCGGCTCGAGGAGACTGCTACGGCCGGCCAATGCGCGTCGTGCGGCGCGTTGCACTCGATCGGCGCGGTGTACTGCTGGCAATGCGGCCAGCCGCTCCTGCGCGAAGTGCAGCACGACACGATCGGCACACCCGCCCCGTAAACGCCTCGAGCCACGGACCCAGGTCCGTGGCTCGATGGCACGAAGTGGGTCTCGGCCGACGGCCGAGACCCATTTGAGATGCCTCCGCTCAGCGGCCGGCGGCCGCCTACGGCGTCACGCGCTGGGCAGGACCAGCGAGATCGTGGCGTGGCACACCAGGTGAACGGTGTCGTTGCTCGTGCAGTCCATCTTGCTCTTGGTGTTCTTGGCCAGAGTGACGCCCTTGAAGATGCCGCTCCCAGCGTCAACGGTCGTCGTGCCCGTCCAAGACTCGTTCTGGAAGCTCGTGCCAGTGAGCTCGCTGCCTTCACCGGGGGTCAAGGCGAAGGTGCCGGAGAAGGTCCCGTGTGGGAGGTACACCACGTACTTGGCAACAGTGTCACCGCTATCGGGGACCGTGTACGTGTCGTGAATGGCCCCGGTACCGAACCCCCGCTTGGGGCAATCCACGCGCCCGTAGTGCTCCCCTGAGTCGCGCGGCAGGACGAAGTCCTGGCCGTATTCGGGCTGCTGAGTAAGGCTGATCCGGCACTTCACCGTGACCGGCTTGGCCTTCGCGCCGCCCTTGCTACGGGCCGCGGCTCCACCCGCGCTGAAGACAAGTACGCACGCTGCGACGGTGATCGCCACAAGGCTGATTGAACGCTTCACAACATCCTCCGAAGTTCTAATGAGATGTTCCAGCTCCCGGCTGGCACTGCTGGATTCAGCGTTCGGCGTGGCCCGGGCACCTGGGTGTCCGGGCCACTGGCCGTCCGCCTTCGAGCGTCAGCCGGGGATCTTGCTCAGCGTCGCGAGCGCCGCCTTCTTGACCGCAGACGGAATCGGCGCAAAGTCGAGAGCAGGACCGAAGCGCTGACCCGTCCCTACGACGTAGGTGACGAACTGCTTGAGTAGGGCCGCCTGCTTGGCGTTACCGGGCACGATCGCGTACGTGAACGTCGCGATCGGGTAGGCGTTCTTCGCCTTCTTCGGCGGATTCACGATGTGCATCTCGTTGTTCGCCGGCACCGACTTCACCGTCCGGCCGGCGGCCGCGATCGCGCTGAGGTTCGGAAAGAGCCACTTCCCCGCACGGTTGCGGATCGCAGCGGCCGGCTCGTGATGCGCGATGAGGTACGCGACCTCGTTGTAGGAGATCGCGCCGTTCGTGGAATCGAGCAGCGCCACCACGCCCGCGTTGCCGTTGCCGCCCGGGCCGACCGGCCAGTTGACCGAGGTCGAGGTCCCAATCTGGCTCTTCCACGAAGTGCTCACGCGCGACATGTAGTCCGCGAAGGCGTACGTCGTACCCGAGCCATCGCTGCGGTGCAGCGGGGTGATGGCGAGGTCCGGGAGGCTCTTGCCCTTGTTGAGCCTCTGGATCTGGGGGTCGTTCCACTTCGTGATCTTCCCGAGGTAGATCAGCGCGACGACCGTGCCGGTCAGATGTAGGCCCTTGACGCCGTTGAGGTGATAGCCGATCCCGACTGCGCCGAGCGCCCACGGGATCTGGTAGCAGCCGTTGCACTGCGCGGCCTGCGCTGCGGTGAGAGGCGCGTCCGACGCCCCGAAGTCGACCAGCCGGTTGCTGATGTCCCGGATGCCCGCGCCCGAGCCAACCGATTGATACTGGACGGTGTTGCCGGTGGCCTGCCCCCACGCCGCCGCCCACTCGGCCTCGATCGGCGCGACCAAGGTCGACCCGGAGCCGGTGAGCGTGGCGGCCGATGCCCACGCAGGGAGGACCGCCAGCGCAGCGGTTGCACACAGGGCCGCGCAGCCCACCCCGATCAATCTCCTGAAGTACACAGCTTTCCTTTCGACGAACACAGGCACACCTCCCTGGCCCGGATCGGTTCCGGGCGCGGGCGAGCATCGTCGGTGGCGCGGTCGGCGGCTGTTGCCAGGTTGTTACGAAGATTTGGACATCTTGTGTTCAAGCGTGTGACGGGAAACGCCGCGCGGGATAGGCTCGCGACTTCGTGCCCTCACCTCCTGCGCAACGGCGCTTCCAACGCATCCGTGGCGCTGGCGGGCGCGGACCGCGCCGGGTCACACAGACCGGCGACAACCTGCTGCGCGCGCTCAGCGCTGCCGCGGGCCTTGTCGCCGTGCTCGTGCTGGCCGGCGTCGTCTACCAGTTGATCGACAATGCCCAGCCGTCGCTCTCACGCTTCGGGTTGGGCTTCCTCGGGCACACGACGTGGCGGCCGAATTTCCGAGAGTTCGGTGCGGGTGCGCTCATCTTCGGGACGGCGGTCACGTCCGTGATCGCGCTCGTCGTCGCGACGCCGTTGGGGATCGGCATCGGCCTGTACCTGAGCATGATCGCTCCGCGCAGCGTGCGCAGGATCGTGGGACCGCTGGTCGAGATGCTTGCCGCCATCCCCAGCGTCATCCTGGGCTTCTGGGGAGTGATCGTCCTTGCCCCCTTCGTTCGCACCCACCTCGAGCCGTTCTTGCACGACAGCCTCGGCTTCATTCCGCTATTCGGGCAGCCTCAGAGCACCGGGCTGAGCCTCATGACCGCCGGGCTGATCCTCGCCGTGATGGTGCTGCCGATCATCGCCTCGATCAGCCGTGACCTGTTCTTGACGGTGCCCACGGACCTCACCCAGGGGGCGGAGGCACTCGGTGCGACGCGCTGGGAGGTCATGCGCGGAGTCGTGCTCCCGAGCACGACGTCCGGCGTTGCGGCCGCTGTCGTGCTCGGGCTCGGCCGCGCCCTCGGTGAGGCTATCGCCGTCGCTCAGGTCATCGGAGACGGCAATGGCATACGCAGCTCGCTGTTCCAGCCCGGCGCGACGCTCACGAGTCGCATCGCTCTGCAGTTCCAGGAGACAACCCCGCACACGTTGTACTCGGCGGCGCTGTTCCACCTCGCCTTGATCCTGCTGGTGATCGGGTTGGCGACGACCCTGGCGGCACGTGCCATCGCATCGCGCTTCGACGTGGAGCGGTCCTATGCGCAGGCGGTTGGCGTATGAGCGGCGCGGCCACCTTCGCACCGGAGGAGGAGCGTCCGTTCGACCCGGCGGCGCCCCTGACGGCGACGGGAAACCTCCGTCGCCGGATGCTCGTCAGCCACGGCGTGACCGTCGTGGCGTCCGCGTCTGCGTTCGTTGCGATCGCAGTGCTGACCATCGTTGTCTGGGGGGTCGCCAGCCGCGGCGCCAGCGCCCTAAGACTGAACTTCCTGATCAAGAATCCGGAAGGGCTCGCCGGTGGAGGGATCGCCAACGCGCTGATTGGGACCGCGCTCATGGTCGGTCTCGGCGCGGCGATCGCGATCCCGATCGGTGTCCTGACAGGCATCTACCTCAGCGAATTCGCGCCGACCGGGTCGCGCGTCGCGAGCGTTCTGAAGCTTGCGCTCGATCTTCTGCAGGGCCTCCCGACCATCGTCGTGGGCCTGTTCATCTATGGCCTCATCGTGCTCCCCCAGAACAAGGAGTCTGGCTTCGCGGGTGCGATCGCCCTGTCAATCGTGATGCTTCCGCTGATCGCCCGCTCAAGCCAAGAGGTGCTCCTCCTCGTTCCCGGAACGCTGCGGGAGGCAGCGGATGCGCTGGGCGTCAGCCGCTGGAAGACCGTTCGCGGCGTGATCCTGCCAAGCGCGATCGGCGGCATCACCACTGGAGCGATCCTCTCGATCGCGCGTGCGGCTGGCGAGACCGCCCCCCTGCTGTTCTGCGACTCCATCTTCAGCCCGACTTCGACGGAGCTCAACCTGTTCGGACACGGAGTGCCCAACATCCCCATTCTGATCCTCACGACATCGGACCTGGCGATCCCGGAGGCCTTTGCCCGTGCCTGGGGAGCGGCCTTCGTGCTGCTGGTGACCATCTTGCTCGCCAATATCGCGACCAGGGTCTTGCTCGGCCGAAGCCGCACGAAGATGGGCGGAGCATGAGCTGGTCCGCCGGGGGCACCGAGGGCACCGACGGGGGCGCAGCTCGCGTGCCGGCGCGGGTCCGGATCAGGACCGAGGCAGCCCCCGCTGAGCCCGCTTCGCGCGACGGCCTGTCCACGACGGAGGTCCGCCCGGCGATCTTCGACATTCACGACATGGCTGTCGCATATGGCTCGAAGCCCGCCCTGACGGATACGAGCTTGAAGATCTACCGCAACCTGGTGACCGCGGTGATCGGCCCGTCCGGCTGCGGCAAGTCGACGTTCCTCCGCAGCCTCAATCGGCTAAATGACGCCATTCCAGGCTTTCAGCTGACGGGCCGAGTGCTCTACCACGGCCACGACATCTACGGCCCTGGCGTCAACCGGGTCGAGGTCAGACGCCGGATCGGCATGGTGTTTCAGAAGCCCAATCCGTTCCCGAAGTCGATCTACGACAACGTTGCGTGGGCGCCACGCAACATCGGGATGACCTCTCACCTCGACGCCCGCGTCGAACGCGCCGTCAGGAACGCGCGCTCTGGGACGAGGTCAAGGACCGGCTCCGAACCAGTGCAATGAGCCTGTCCGGCGGCCAGCAGCAGCGTCTGTGCATCGCGCGAGCGATCGCCGTGGAGCCGGACGTGCTGTTGCTCGACGAGCCGGCCTCCGCGCTGGACCCGGTCTCGACCGCCGCGATCGAGGAGCTCATCCAGACGCTGAAGAGCCGCTACACAATCGTGATCGTCACCCACAACATGCAGCAGGCGGCGCGGGTCGCCGACCGCGCCGCGTTCTTCAGCCTGGATCGTTCGGATCAGGTGGGAACGCTGATTGAGTACGGCGACACCACGACGATCTTCACCAACCCGCGCCACCCTCGCACGCGCGACTACGTCACGGGGCAGTTCGGCTGAGCCCCCCGTTCATTCCGGCGGTGTCAGCTCGCGTGCAAGCGCGAGCGACTCCTCGAGCGACCGGCCTGCCCTGGCGCTGAGCCAGCATGCCACCGGAGCGGCGATCCGCTCCGACGCGTGCGCGGCCTCGGCGGCGAGGTCGAGGACGGCCTTGATCTCGTCGGCCGTCGGCGCCTCGATTCCGAGGCGATCGGCGTACGCGGCAAGCCACTGCTTCGCGTGCATCGGCGCAGCGTACGTGGAGCGCCCGCCGGCGCGGCGCGTTTCCTACGACTGCAAGGTCGGCGCCGACGAGTCCGAGAACTCGCGGAACAGCCCACTGACGACGAAGGCGGTGACCTCGCCGATGTCCACGGCGTTGTCGCCGATGCGCTCCAGCGCCCGCGCGACCATCGTCATGTGCATCGCCCACTCGCGCGTGTCGGGGTCCTCGCCGATCTCGATCGCGAGCCGGAAGACCTCGCGG
>JBKPQY010000131.1:0-7308 GCA_046734315.1 Actinomycetota bacterium
ACACCTCGCTGTCCGCCCACGCCGACCAGGTCGCGGGCGGTCGCGGGCGGTACCAGCACTTCACGCCCGTCTGGGCGGAGGTCGAATCCAGGATCGACACGGAGGGGACCTTCCCGCCCAGCTGGTTTGCGCTCCTCGTCATCGCCGGGCTCATCGGGGCCGTCGGGATCCTGACCAACTCCCAGATCCTCATCGTCGGCGCGATGGTGGTCGGCCCGGAATACGGCGCCATCCTCAGCCTGGCGTTCGGCGTGACCCGCCGTGATTCCTCCCGGATACTCCGCAGCGCGGCCGCGCTGGCCGTCGGCTTCACCCTCGCCGTGGCCGGCGCGTTGTTGCTGGCGCTGGTCGTCCGGGGCGCTGACCTAGAGCCCAACGCGTACGCCCGCGGCATCCGCCCGGTCTCCAACCTCATCGACCGCCCGAATTGGTTCTCCTTCATCGTCGCCCTGCTGGCCGGGGTGGTCGGCGTCGTCTCGCTGACCGAGGCTCGGTCGAGCACCTTGATCGGGGTGTTCATCTCGGTGACGACCATCCCGGCGGCGGCCGACGTCGGCGTGTCGGTGGCTTTCGGCAGCTACAGCGAAGCCTGGGGCTCAGTTCTCCAGCTCCTTCTCAACGTCGCCGTTCTGACGGCCGTCGCCATCGTCGGACTGCCGGCGCAGCGGGCCATCTGGCGGCGCATGACCCGGGCCACGACGGCATCTACCGACCTGCAGAAAACCGGAGGCTGAGGCATGACCCACGCCGAACACACGAGCACCGACCCGCCCGCCGCACCGACGGGACAGATGTCCGAGACCGAGTTCCGCGCACTGTATGCGCAGCTACGCGGCCGGCTGCCCTGGGGGCCCGATGACCGGCGCGGGGCGCTGAACTACATCACGCCCCTCGAGGTTCTCGCCGCGCTGGGCGAGGTCAGGCTGGGCCGCACCGTGTCGCTCGCCGCGCCGGTAGAACATCAGCCGACGGTGGACAACCCCGACCCCGCCCGGCACGAGATGAAGTCTCCGCCGGGGGCCGACGCCGGGCTTGGACTGTCGTTCAGCATGGATCGCATCGCGATGAACATCCACGGCAACGCCGACAGCCACGTCGACGCCCTGTGCCACGTGATCTTCGACGGCACGCTGTACAACGGACTGGCGGCGGACACCGTCACCGAGCAGGGTGCGGCCGAGCTGTCCATCGACATTGCGGCCGACGGCATCGTCGGCCGTGGCGTTCTCCTTGACGTGCCGCGCTCGCGCGGCGTGCGCTGGCTGGAGCCGGGCGACCACGTGACGGCGGACGATCTGCTGGCGGCCGAGCGGGATGAGAACGTGCGGGTCGGCCGAGGCGACATCGTGTGCGTGCGGGTCGGTCACCGCCGGCGGCGGACAGAGCAGGGCGCGTGGAACGCCGCCGAGACTCGGGCCGGGCTGCACCCAGCTGCGTTGGCGCTGCTCGCAGAGCGTCAGATAGCTGCCCTGGCCGGCGATGGCAACAACGACACCGCCCCGAGCATCGTCGCGGGGGTTGATTTCCCGGTGCACGTCCTGGCGGTCAACGCGCTGGGCCTGCACCTTCTGGACTATTTGCAATTCACCGAACTGGCGAAGACCTGTGCGGCGGCCGGCCACTGGTCATTCCTGTGCGTCATCGCGCCGCTTCGGCTGCCTACCGGCACCGGCTCGCCGGTGAACCCGGTAGCGATCTTGTAACGGATCGCCGCCGGCGCAGGGTCAGCCGACTAGCCCCTTGATCACCGCTGCGCCTGCCTGCTCATGTCACGCAGGACGTCGCCGACAGCCCGGACTGCGCCGTGCCGCCGCAGAATCAAGTCGGCGATCAGTCCGGTCCATCCGGTCTGGTGGAACGCGCCGATCGCCGCGCCGTTGTCGCCGTGGAAATATTCGCTGAAGATCAGGTTGTCCTTCCACGCGGGATCGGTCTGCATCCGCTCGGTGCCGCCGAAGCAGGGACGTCGTCCGTTGTCGTCCATGATGAACAGCGAGATCAGCCGTTCTTGAAGATCTGCGGTGATCCGGTCGAGGGTGAGCCGCCGGCCCGAACCGGTCGGGTACTCCAGCTCCAGGTCGGCACCGTAGAACCGGTGATACCGCTCCAGCGTCTCGATCACGAGATAGTTGACCGGGAACCAGATCGGTCCGCGCCAGTTGGAGTTGCCGCCGAACATGGAGGTTGTCGACTCGGCCGGCTCATAGTCGATCGAGGCCCGATAGCCCGCGGCGTCGAACTGATAGGGGTGGTCGCGGTGGTATGCGGACAAGGCGCGCAGCCCGTGTGGCGACAGGAACTCGGTCTCGTCGAAGAGCTTGGTGAACAACCGTTCCAGCTGGTTCGGGCGGGCGACGGAGAGCAGCAGCCGCCGGCTGGCGCCCTCGCCGCGCAGCTGTGGCGTCTCGGTCAACTTGTCGATGCCGCCGACGCCCTCACGCTGAAGGAAATCCATGAATTGCTTGTTCATTGTCATTGCGTTCTGCAGCATGTCGCCGTCGATGACCGCCGCCGCCAATACGGGGATGATCCCGACCATCGAGCGGACCTTGACCGGAACGGCATCGCCAGATGGGGTGACCAACCGGTCGTAGAAGAGCCCGTCGGCGTCGTCCCACAGGCCTTGCCGGTCAAGAGCGTCTCGGATGCCAGCGAAATGCTCGAGGAACTTCAGAACCAGATCGGTTGACTTGCGCCGTCCGGACCAGTTCAGAACAGCGGCGATCGAGCCCATCGCTAGCGCATAGGCGCCCATCCAACCAGTGGCATCTGATTGCTCCAGGACGTATCCATCGGGTAGGTGGGAACGGTCGATCGGGCCGATGTTGTCCAGGCCGAGGAAACCGCCCGCGAACACGTCGTTGCCGTCGACGTCTTCGCGATTGACCCACCACGTGAAGTTGACCAGGAGCTTGTCAAAGACACGGCTGAGGAAGTCCAGGTCGCGGCCGCCGTCGATTGCGAAGACTTGCAGCGCCGCCCAAGCGTGCACCGGCGGGTTGACGTCGCCGAAATCCCATTCGTACGCCGGCAATGCCCCGTGCGGATGCTGAAACCACTCCCGGCACACCATGATCAGCTGATACTTCGCGAACGCCGGATCCAGGTGGGCGAGGGTGACGCAGTGGAAGGCCAGGTCCCAGGCGGCGAACCAGGGATACTCCCACTTGTCCGGCATCGAGATGATGTCGAACCCATCGAAATTGCGCCACTTGGAGTTCCGGCCGCTCTTGCGCTCAAGCGGCGGCGGTGGCTGACCCGGGTCTCCGTCCAGCCAGCGGCTGACGCCGTAGTAGAACAGCTGCTTGCTCCACAGCATGCCTGCGCACGCCTGGCGCAGCACCATCGCCTCGTCTGGGCCGGCGCCAGCCGGAGTGAGCTCGGCGTAGAACTCGTCGGCCTCCGACCGGCGCTTGGCCATGACCTGGGTGAAGTCGGCACCGAGTGCATCCGCGGCCATAGCGGCCTGGCCGGGTTGACCGCTTGCAGGTCGGAGGCGTAGCCGGAGCTCAGCGGTCTGGCCAGGCGCCAGCGTGAGCTGGTACCAGAACGCGCACTTGGTGCCGACACGCTCGGGGTTGACCGTGGCCGCGCCATGGACCACGTGGTCGTTGATGCCGTCCTTGGGATAGTGGGTGACCGGCTCGGCACCGTACAACCGGCCGATGTTGGTCTCGTTCTCGCAGAACAGCAACTGCGGGTCTTCGCCGTCCGGGCCGGCCGCGGCGGCGAGTTCCATGGTGCCCACGATGGGATGGTCGATGACGACCGACCCGCTGCCCGACGCACGCAGGCTCGGCCGAAGCTCATCGTCCCCCCACGACCAGGTGTTCCGGAACCAGGCCGTGGGAAGCACATGGATCGTGTCGGTATCGGGGCCGGCGTTCGTCAGCTGGATGGCCATCAGCAGGTCATCCGGGCCCGCCTTCGCGTAGTGCACCTCTGTGATCCAGTACCGGTCGCCGTCAAACACCCCGGTGTCGAGCAGTTCGTACTCGGGCTGGTAACGGTTGCGCCCGGCATTCGTGTCGATCAGGTCCTCGTAGGGGTACGCGGCCTGCGGATAGTGGTAGCGCCAGCGGTTCCAGCTATGGCTCGGGACGGCGTCGAGGTACCACCAGTACTCCTTGACGTCCTCGCCGTGGTTGCCCTGCGGGCCGGTGAGCCCGAAGGCGCGCTCCTTCAGGATCGGGTCCCGTCCGTTCCACAACGCCAGGCTCAGGCAGAGCCGTTGATGAATGTCACAGAAGCCGGCGAGGCCGTCCTCGCCCCATCGGTAGGCCCGGGACCGCGCGTGATCATGCGGCAGGTAATCCCACGCGTTGCCGTCTGCGCTGTAGTCCTCCCGGACCGTGCCCCACTGCCGCTCGCTGACATACGGACCCCATCGGTACCACGCTCCCGCCTTCAGCAAACCGTCTTCCAGACGACCGAATCCGGCGATCCGCTCACGTTCCGCGCCCACCATCGCTCCTTATCGTCCAATTGAGCGAGCCCGAGATGCCTATCCGTCTCGCGTGCCCGCTGATTCGTCGCGTGTGTCAACCGCCGGATTGGTGCTTACGGGGGCGGTGGGATTGATTAGGCCGCGATATGCACCGGCCACGTCGTCGATCGTGAAGCCGCGTTCCCGGCGCAAGTCGCGGGTGAATGCGAACCACCAGCCCAGCAGCACGCCGACGCGGTTGCGATATCCGGTGACGAACAGGATGTGGATGAACAGCCAGGCGCACCAGCCGAGGAAGCCACCCATGTGTAGCTTCCCGCTGGAGATGACGGCACGTCCCCGGGAGATGTAGGCAGCTGATCCCAGGTCGTGGTAGCGGAACGGTTTGTCGTAGGTCTGCCCCTGGGCTTCCTGGGCGATCTTGCGACCCGCGTACAGCCCGGACTGCATTGCGACCTCGGCGACTCCGGGCAGGTTGTCCAGACTCATCAAGTCCCCCGCCACCAGGATGTCGGGGTAGCCAGGAAGGGATAAATCCTTGCCGCATCGCAGGCGTCCTGCGCGGTCCTGCTCCGCGCCGGTAGCCTTGGCCACGATCCCTGCGAGGGGCGGCGCCTCGATGCCGGCGGTCCACAATATCGTGCCCGCGTCGTACCGTGTGACGTTGCCATCGTGGTCTTTGACCTGCAAGCCGTTGATGTCGGCCTCGGTCACGATTGAGCCCATATGCAGCTCTACACCTAGCTTGGAAAGGTCGCGGGCGGCCAGAGCGGACAGCTTCGGCCCGAATGCGGCAAGCGGGGCGCTCCCGCCGTCGAACAGCATGACCCGGGCCTCGTCGGGCTGGATGTGCCGGAACTCGCGGTGCAACGTCTTGGTGGCTAGCTCACGGATCTGCCCTGCCAATTCGACGCCGGTCGGGCCTGCTCCCACGAGGGCGAAGGTGAGCCAGCGGCGGCGTTCCTCCGGGTCGGTGGCGGATTCGGCCATTTCGAACGCCCCGAACACGCGCCGCCGGACCCTCCGAGTGTCCTCGATGGTCTTCATTCCGGGCGCGAACGCGGCGTACTCGTCATGCCCGAAATACGACTGCCTGACGCCGGCGGCAACGATCAAGTAGTCGTAGTCGAACGCGATCTCGTCACCAGTCGGACGCCGCGCAACGACGCGCCGTTCCACGGGGTCAATGCCGGTCACCTCAGCCAGAACAAAATCGACGTTGCGGTGACGCTTGAGCAGGTCACGGAGCGGGAAACTGATCTTCCCCTCGGATAGCATGCCGGTCGCGCACTGGTAGAGGAGGGGCTGGAACAGGTGGTGCTCAGAGCGGTCGAGCAGAGTTACGTGGACCGGTGCGCGGCGCAATGCTCGAGCGGCGAACAGGCCGGCAAACCCACCCCCGATGATCACTACGCGGTGGGGCCCTGACTTCTCGGCCATGGCTCGGCACGACCTTCCATTCCTCGCGCCTTCAGGTCCTGACTGGTCATGGTGATCACGCGAGAGCCTGCAGGGCATCGCCCTGATGAAGGTATTGTCCGCCGAGCCAAGGTTCGCCCAGGTCGCTGAGCTGGGCTGCGGGACGGAACGGCGGCGCAGGTCGCCTGCGAGCCGGATGCGTCCGAGCCGACCGCGTCCCCTGACAGCCCTGCCTACAGCCGGGGCAGCTCGAGGGCCGAAACGACTGTGAAGGTCAGCAGGCCGAACGCGACGATGCCGATTGCAATTCGTCCGCGTGCCGCCTTGAACCGCTGGCCGACGGCAATGAGGAACAACACGGACGCGAATAACACCGTGTCTCGCACGTACTTCTCGGCGTTTTCGCGCGCCTTCGTCCCCTTGTCGAAGGCACCCGCGGCTTGGGCATTCAACCGCTTGGCCGCGTCCTGGTTCGGGTTGCGGTACGTCGGCATATAACCGGGCCCGGGCAGTGCTGCCGGATTCACGAACGGATCGGTTTTCAACCATGCCTGGAAGGCATCGCGGTATTCGGGGGCGAATCGGCGGATGTAGGTGGCTTGCAGGTCTTTGTCGTCGGCCGCGCGGGCCTGCAGCCAGGCCGTGAACAGCGACTGATGCGCACCAAGTTGCTGACCGGCGAGGGTGCTCGCTGCGTCCGCGGCAAATCGGTCTCGGTTGGCCTGACCGTAGAGCAATGATTGCTGGCCGTCCCACTTGGCTGCTTGCAGGCCGGTCCACGCCGTCATCACCGCGACGATCGCGAGGATGAGGACTTCGGCAACCTCGACGTATTCGTGCCAACGCCTCCGTTGCCTGCCAGCGTCCTCGGGCTCACTCAGCCTATCTGCCGTCTCGACGTTCGTGCTGTCAGGCATCTCCGGCCCTCCTGCCGGCGCGTCAGGCCGCCCGTCAGGAGGTTTCGCTATGTGCGTCGTCGCGGCATCACCCCTACGGAGTGAACCGACAGGGCTTGCCCGCGGCCCAACTTTCACCCATGCCGGGTGATGGTGCGCGCGCGGTGCTTTGCTCCGATGGCTATGGGAAGCCGCCGCCCTGATTGGCTCTGGGAAGGAGGCGCGAATATGGCCGACACGATTCGTGGTGCGGGCGCGGGCCATCCGGCAAATGTGGCTCCGGCCCGTTCTGGCCTCGTGCTGACATCGCTCATCGCGGTTGCGGCCGTCGCCAACCTCAATCTGTCCGTGGCGAACGTCGCCTTGCCCTCGATCGGCCGGGCCTTCGACTCGTCCCAGACGACCCTCGACCTGATCGCGGTCGGCTATTCGCTGGGCCTGGCCGCCTCGGTTCTCTATCTCGGCGCGCTCGGCGACCGGCACGGGCGCAAGTTGCTGCTCGTCCTCGGCATGGTGCTGTCCGTGCCGGCGTGCCTGCTGGCCGCC
>JBKPQY010000132.1:0-9390 GCA_046734315.1 Actinomycetota bacterium
CAGGTTGGACAAGTCCGCACCCGGCAGCTCGAGGGACTCGGCGAGCTCCGTCTCGTCGACATCGATCGTGCCGGACTGCGCCTCGGCGCGACGCGCCTTCAATTCGTCGAGCGAGTCTTCGCTCAGCTCGTCGACATCGCCACGTCGCGGGGCATCGTAATCGGTGGCCATCAGCCCTCAACTCCTCGATCGGCTCGCCGCTGAATTGTCGTCAGCGCGGGTAACCGCTTTGCGTCGGTCACAGCTACTGCTCAGCCGCTGCGGCCGCTTTGGGTGCCGGCCCGGGGTCCAACGTCCAGGTCCTCTAATTTGTGCCCGGGACAAGCGCCAAATCCGAAGGCCCGATCCGCCCCCTTGCAGGTCGGGCCGCGGAACGGTACCGCGCCGGCAGTCCGCGGTAACGACAGGACACGCCTGCGCATTCCCGGGACCCGAAAGGGATACCCTCTAGAGCCACATCTGGGCACCTATCCGTCATCGCGGCGGTGCCCGAACGAGCCGGTCCCACCCAGGGGAGGTGCACGTTGGAGCGCTTGAACACGCGGCGCCCGCTGCCTGCCCTGATCTTCCTGATCGGCCTCTCGCTGCTCACCGCGCTCGTCTGGTGGCGGGTGATTCACCGCTCCGACTCGGGCAGTTCGTCCTCGGCGTCGACACAGAGCTGCTCACCGACAAGCAACACGGTCGTGCCGCAGCCCGCTGCGGTCACCGTCAATGTCTTGAACTCGACGGACCGGGCACACCTGGCCCGCACCGTCGCCATCACGCTGCGTCAGCGCGGTTTCCACGTCACCGGCTACGGAAACGACGATCCGGGCATTGTGGTCAACGGCGTCGCCGAGATCCGCTACGGGCCGAAGGGCAACGACGCAGCGACGCTGCTGTCCTTCTACCTGCCAGGAGCGACGCTGGTCCCGACGCAGCGCAGCGACAGCGGCGTCGTGGTGTCACTCGGCACCAAGTTCCACGCGGTCAGTACCAACGCCAACGCGAAGCTGGCGATGCAAAGCCGGCACGTCACGCAGTTGCCGGCACGGCCTGGCCCGCTTGCCCGCACGCCGACCGCCACGACCTCGACAGCCTGTTGAAGCAATGAGCGCTCGCGCGACGAGCGCCGCTCGGCGGCACGGCCGGGAGACACGCACCGGCGGATTAAGGACTGTCGGCGCCGAGTTCCTCGAGCAGCCCGAACAACTGCCGGGCGAGGGCGCGGCCCGCGACCGCGACCATCTGCGCACTCGGCTCGCGTCCGCGCAGCCCCGACACCGTGCAGCCGGCCTCTCGGGCGATGAGCGTGCCGGCCGACCAGTCCCACGGGTTCAGCCCGACCTCGAAGTAGGCGTCGAGCCGCCCGGCGGCGACCGCGCACAGGTCCAGCGCCGCAGAGCCCAGGCGACGGATGTCGGCGATGCGCGGCAGCAACGCCGCGACCACCGCCGCCTGCCGCGCCCGCTCCGCGGCGTCGTAGCCGAACCCGGTGCCGACCACCGCCCGTTGCAGGGACACGTCGCGAGGGCCGCGCAGGCGCCGCTCGCCCACGAAAGCACCGTCACCGAGCGTGGCCCGGAACAGCTCGCGGCTGACGGGGTTGTGCACGCAGCCGGCCACGATGCGCCCGTCGACCTCGGCAGCGATCGAGACGGCGTACTGCGGCAGGCCGAGGACGAAGTTCACCGTGCCGTCGATCGGGTCGACGAACCAGCGCACGCCGCTGCTGCCGGTGCGCCCGCCGGCCTCCTCGCCCAGCACGGCATCGTCGGGACGCAGCCGGGCCAGCTCGCTGCGGACGAAGGCCTCTGCGGCACGGTCGACATCGGTCACGACATCGGTCGGCGTGCTCTTCGTGTCGACCGCGAAGTGATCGTGTCGGTGCTCGCGGATCAGATCACCGGCGCCGGTCGCCAACTGCGTAGCAAGCTCGGTGAGAGCGCTCGCGGACGGGACCGGTGTCACCAGACCATCGCACCACATGCGCCGGGATAGGGTACGCGCAGAGGCAGCCAGGAGGAGACAAACGTGGGCGAGCGACCTGACCAGGCGTTCGGCATCGACATCGGCGGCTCCGGCATCAAGGGTGCTGTCGTCCACACCACGACCGGCGAGCTCGCCACGCAGCGGGTGCGCATCGTCACGCCGCAGCCGTCCACTCCCGGCTCCGTGGCCGCAGTAGTCGCACAGCTCGCGCGGCAAGCCGAATGGCACGGGGTCATCGGGGCGACGTTCCCCGCAGTGATCCAGCACGGGGTGGCCCGCTCGGCGGCGAACGTCGACCACAGCTGGATCGGCACCGATGTCGACGACGTCTTCACCAAGGCCACCGGCCAGAAGGTGATCGTGCTCAACGACGCCGACGCCGCCGGCGTCGCAGAGGCACGTTTCGGCGCGGCTCGCGACGTCCCAGGCGTCGTCATCCTGCTGACGTTCGGCACCGGCATCGGCAGCGCGCTGCTCGTCGACGGCAAGCTGGTACCCAATACCGAGCTCGGCCACCTCGAGCTCGACGGGCGCGACGCCGAGACCCGGGCGGCCGCATCCGCGCGCGACCGGGAGAACTTGCCGTACAGGCGGTGGGCCAAGCGGGTTTCGAGGTATATGTCGCACGTCGAGAAGCTGTTCACGCCCGACTTGTTCGTAGTGGGTGGAGGCGTCAGCAAGGACGCTGACAAGTGGGTGCCGTACCTCGAGCTGCACACGCCGATCAAACCGGCGCAGCTACTCAACAACGCCGGCATCGTCGGCGCTGCAATGGCAGCCGCAGAGCGAGGCGACGAGTAAGGTTGCCACCGCGCTCGCGCAGCGCGGTTTACAATGCTCAACAGGTCACTGCGCACGTACTGGACTCGAAGTTTGAGGCGACCAACAGACGGCGAGCTGGCCCGCCTCTTCCCTCCGCGTCAGCGGAATGACTCCGCGCGCCGGGTTCGATCCGTCCGCGCAACAGGTGAAAGGGCGTTTGTGGGCGCACGCAGCACTACCTCAGATTCCGATACTGCACTCGCCAGCGAGCGGCCGCGCGCGGTCGCCGCAGCAACGGCCACCAAACGGGTAACCGCGCCGGTGGCCGCGAAGCCGGGGCGGACAAGTACCAAGCCGGGCAAGGCGTCCGCGAGGACCACCGCGAAGTCTGCGGCAAAGGCGACCAAGACCGCGGATAAGGCACCACCCACGGAGGCGCCCGCGGACGAGCCTGCGCCTGACGCGAGCGCCCTCGAGGCGGCCGCCGCGGTCGACGAGCTGGAGCCGGAGGGGCCGATCGATCCGGCGGAGGTCGACGAGGAGTCCGCCGAGTTCGCGTGGGACGACGAGGAGGAGTCCGAGGCGCTGCGCCAGGCCCGCAAGGACGCCGAGATGACGGCATCTGCGGACTCCGTACGCGCGTACCTGAAGCAAATCGGCAAAGTCGCCCTACTCAACGCCGAAGAGGAGGTCGACCTCGCCAAGCGGATCGAGGCCGGCCTCTACGCCGCGGAGCGGCTGCGCCAGGCCGAGGAGACAGCGGAGAAGCTCATCACTCAGATGCGGCGCGATCTGCGCTGGATCGTCCGTGACGGCGAGCGGGCCAAGAACCACTTGCTCGAGGCGAACCTGCGGCTGGTCGTGTCGCTGGCCAAGCGCTATACGGGCCGTGGCATGGCCTTCCTGGACCTCATCCAGGAGGGCAACCTGGGGCTAATCCGCGCCGTCGAGAAGTTCGACTACACCAAGGGCTACAAGTTCTCGACCTACGCCACTTGGTGGATCCGGCAAGCGATCACCCGCGCCATGGCCGATCAGGCCCGCACCATCCGGATACCGGTGCACATGGTCGAGGTCATCAACAAGCTCGGTCGTATCCAGCGGGAGCTGCTGCAGGATCTGGGCCGCGAGCCCACGCCTGAAGAGCTCGCGAAGGAAATGGACATCACACCGGACAAGGTGCTCGAGATCCAGCAGTACGCCCGCGAGCCGATCTCGCTGGACCAGACGATTGGCGACGAAGGCGACAGCCAGCTCGGCGACTTCATCGAGGATTCCGAGGCGGTCGTCGCGGTCGATGCGGTCTCCTTCACGCTGTTGCAAGATCAGTTGCAGTCGGTGCTGCAGACCCTGTCCGAACGGGAGGCCGGGGTGGTCAAGCTTCGCTTCGGGCTCACCGACGGCCAACCGCGCACTCTTGACGAGATCGGTCAGGTCTACGGCGTGACGCGTGAGCGCATCAGGCAGATCGAGTCGAAGACCATGTCCAAGCTGCGCCACCCGTCTCGGTCGCAGGTGTTGCGCGACTACCTCGACTGACGCCGACCTTCGGGCGTGACACAGGGCCAGTCAGCGGCGCCTGGATTCGCCGCGGCGATCGGTGCGCTAGCCGGTGCTTCCCTTTCGGGCCATCGTGGCCCTCGCGCCGCCCTGAGCGGCGCGCTGGTCGGTGCGGCGGGGCTGGCGGCGTCCGAGGCGATTGCCCGGGCGCGGCAACGGCCTGGCGAGATTCCCGCGCTGTGGCAGCGCATTCTCGTGAGCGGGGCTCTCGTCGCACCATTGGGCTGGGCAGCCGGGCAGTCCCGCCGCGCCGGGCCGGTGGCGGTCGGCACGGCGACCGGCGGGCTCGCCGGGCTGCTCGGGATCCGGCCGCAGAAGGTGCTGTTCGGGCCGTTGTTCGGGGCGGCAATCGGCTCGGGGTTCGCCGCACGCGGACGGCCGGTGCCGGCGCCGTTCGTCGCGAGCACGACCATGGTGGCCTACCGCGTCGCGTCATCGCTCGTGTTCCGAGACGCGCAGGTGACGCTGCTCGCCGAACGGGTCGCTGCCGAAGAGCTGCCATTCGTCGTTCCCCGGGAGGCTCGCTCCCGCTATGTCGGCACGGGATACGTCCACGACCTGGCCCTGACGCTCGGCGGCACGTACCTGGCCGACGCGCCCGACGTCGGCATCGTCGGGTCGCTGTCCGAGCTGGCCGGCCCGGAGTTCGACCCGGCGACCGTCGATCCGCTGGTGCGCGAGTTCTACGAGCACACCACGCGGTTCCGGCTCGACATCGTGCCCGAGTGGCGGCTGTGGGTCAGGCCCGGTTACCTGCTCTACCGCAGCCTTGTCGCGCGGCCGCTGGGCCAGGCCAACGTGCCGATGAACCAGCGCGAAACCGAGCGCGGCGTACGCAGCCGCATCGACACGATCAGGCTGCCCGGCGACGACGTGATCAGCGTGCGCGGCTGGATCCGCTCCTACGCCGACACCGACGAGCCGATCTACGTCGGCATCTACACGACATACCGGCACGACGGCCGCGGGTATGTCAGCGTCGGATTTCCCGTTCCGCAGGGCAGCTTCACCGCGACATTGGCGCCCTGCGCTCGCGAGGGCGGCGGGCTTGTGCTCACCAGCCGCAGCAAACTCGACCATCCGGGCCACTACCTGACCTACGTCGACCCGGCCACCCGCGAACTCACCGCCCTCGCGGTGCACGGTTTCGCCGAGCAGCTCGACGTCTACGCCGAGGACGGCCAGCTGCGCGCCGAGCATGCCTTCTCGATCTTCGGCCTGCCCTTTCTGGTCCTGCACTACCGCATGCATCGCAAGCCCTGACGTCAGCCTTCTGGCGCGGGGGCGCGCAGCCCGCTGCGAATTCGTATCGGATCGACGCCCACACCGGTCGTCAGAGCACCTAGCCTGGAGGCATGGGAAACATCGGCAAGGAACGTCGCCGTATCGAGGTGCTACCACTGCCCGAGCCGCAGGAGCGCCCAGAGCCGCAGCCGCCGGCACGGCCGGCTGAGCCAGCCAGGGAACCCGCACCGACGAAGTAGCCGGTGGACGCCTACGCCGGCTTCGAGCCGCAGGTCGGCGAGATCCGGGCCGTGCGCACATTTCGCGTGGGCCCGGGTGGCGCCCTGTACCCGCTGTTCAGCAACACCCCATGGGGGGACGGCGCGAACACGGCGCGTTGCCGCGCGGTGCGCCTCGCCGCGGTGAGTGGGCCGTCCCACCCGGCGCCGGACCCAGACTGCACCTGCGGTTTCTACGGGTATGCCTCCGACGCGGCCGCCGGCGAGTACCCGAACGCTCGGCACGTCCTCGCCGTAGTGGCCTGCTGGGGGCGGGTGGTCGCGGGTACCCGTGGCCTGCGCACCGAACACGCGCGCGTCGAGGCGATCTGGATGTCCGCGACCGTCCCGGCGGAGCTGGCAGCCATGGTGCGCGAACGCTACCGATCGGTCTCGGTGTACACGGACAAGGCAACAATGCTGGCCGAGCACCCGCCGACCGAACTGGACTGTTACGAGGAACCGGCACAGGCCGAGGCGGCATGGCGCCGGTTCGGGCGGTGGCTTGGGATCGGCGGCGCGATCGTCCTGGGAACGCTGCCGGCTCACTGGCTGGGCAGCAACCGGGACGCGCGCATCGTCTGGGGGGCGGTGCTGGCGTTCTTCGTGGTCGCCGCCGTGCTGTCCCGGCGCAGGCAGGCTGACCTCGCGGCCCGGCGTCGCGGTCTCGTGGCGTTCGCCGTCGCCTTGTGGTTGCTGGCCCCGTTTGCGGGTCCGGTCGGCGTGCTACTGCTGCGCTTGCCGCTCATCCAGATCGCGGCGCTGCTCTTCGTGCAGCGGGTGCTCCTAGCCAGGGCGGCGAGCACCTTCCCGGCTGAAGTCGGCTGATCTACGCGTGTCTCCGCATCAGCGCTCGTCGAGCGCAGCCGTCGCTGGAGTGTCGCCGAGTCGACGGCTCTCGTCGTAAATCGTGAGCGCCACCTCGCGCAGTCTCGACTCGTGCTCGCGCGCGTGGTGGCCGCAGAACATCAGCTCCGATCCGGACAACAGCGTGACGCGTACGTAGGCCTGGGCGCCGCAGCGGTCGCACCGATCGCTGGCAGTCAGGGAACTTACGGTCGGAGTCGTCACGTGCGGCACCTTCTCTCAGATATCGGCATACCGTCGCGGGGTTCGTTTCACTCAGCTACTACAGCTAACCAGCTAGGGCGCGCGTACATGCCCGGAATTCGCATCCGGGCCCTGGGGGTTTCGCGGTCGGCGAACGAACGTGCGGCGGGTCGTCCCGGAACGGCAGGCCTTGCCGACCTGGATGCGTGTCCGCGCGGCCGCAGTGACATGTCCCACGTGCGGCCGCGCAGCGCAGCCCCGCCGAACCGCGCGCCGGGGCACAATGCCCGGTGAACGGAGGTGTCCGCACGTGATGACACGCGGCACGCTACGGGTGTACCTCGGCGCGGCGCCCGGGGTCGGCAAGACGTTCGCGATGCTCGACGAGGCGAATCGGCGCCTGGGCCGCGGCACCGATGTGGTCATCGGCTTCGTCGAGGCGCACGGCCGGCAGAAGACCGCCGACCGTGTGGGCGGGCTGCCGACCGTCCCGCGCAAGAAGGTCACCTACCGGGGCGCGGTCTTCGAGGAGATGGACCTCGACGCGCTGCTGGCCCGCCACCCCCAGGTGGCGGTGGTCGACGAGCTCGCGCATACCAACATTCCCGGGTCGGGACCGCACGAGAAGCGCTGGCAGGACGTCGAGACCCTGCTCGAGGCTGGTATCACGGTGCTGAGCACGGTGAACATCCAGCACCTCGAATCGCTCAACGACGTCGTCGAGCAGATCACCGGCGTGCCGCAGCGGGAGACCGTGCCGGACTCGGTGGTCCGTGCCGCGGAGCAGATCCAGCTCGTTGACAGCACGCCGGAGGAGCTGCGCCGGCGGATGGCGCACGGCAACATCTACCCCCCGGAGAAGATCGATGCCGCGCTCGGCAACTACTTCCGTCCCGGCAACCTCACCGCGCTGCGTGAGCTCGCCCTGCTCTGGCTGGCCGACCGGGTCGAGGAGGGCATGCAGCGTTACCGCGAGCAGCACGGCATCACCGGCACCTGGGAGACCCGCGAGCGGGTCGTCGTCGCACTGACCGGCGGGCCGGAGGGCGAGACCCTGATCCGGCGAGCGTCGCGCATCGCGGCCCGGGCGGTCGGCGGCGAGCTGCTCGCCGTCCACGTCAGCCGCAGCGACGGGCTCGCCGAGCCGGGGGTGGCGGCGCTCGGCGCCCAGCGGCTGCTCGTCGAATCCCTGGGCGGCAGCTATCACTCCGTGGTCGGCGACGACGTCGCCAGGGCGATCCTGGACTTCGCGCGCAGTGTCGACGCCACCCAGATCGTGCTCGGCGCCTCGCGCCGCCCGCCGTGGGTGGCGGCGCTGACGGGTCCCGGCACCGGCGCAACGGTCACCCGGTTGTCGGGGTCGATCGACGTGCACCTGGTCACGCACGAGTACGTGGGGCGAGGCCGGAGGCTGCCCTCTCTGGCGGGCGGCCTCACCGCACGGCGCCGGATCGCCGGGCTGGTAGCCGCGGCGATCACGCTCACGGTGCTCACGGTGGTCTGCGCGGCGCTACGCAGCCACCTGTCGCTGGGGACGGAAGGCTCGTTGTTCCTGCTCGCGGTGATCGTCACGAGCCTTGTCGGCGGCTTTTACCCGGCCTTGGCGGCCGCGGTGGCCGGCAGCCTGCTCCTCAACTACTACTTCGTGCCCCCGCTGCACACGTTAACCATCGCCCAGCCCGCCAATATCGTGGCCGTTGCGATCTTCCTGCTCACCGCCGTGCTCGTTTCGCAGGTCGTCGACGTCGCCGCGAAGCGCTCGGCGCAGGCGGCGCGCGCCACCGCCGAAGCCGAGACGCTCTCCACGTTCGCGGGCAGCCTGCTGCGCGGCGAGCAGAGCCTGCCGGCCCTGCTCGAGCGGGTACGCGAGACGTTCGCGATGCGAAGCGTGAGCCTCGTCCGGCGCCGCACCGACGCGCCGGCGAGCAGCGGACCGGCAGGGCAGTGGGACATCGTGGCCACTGTCGGAGCCGACCCGCCTCGCTGCCCGCCTGACGGCGACGCTTCGGCTCCGATCGACGACGACCACACCCTGGTGCTGTGTGGGCGCACCCTGCCGGCTGAGGACCAGCGCGTGCTGACCGCCTTCGCAGCCCAGGTCGGCGTCGCCTACCGACAGGGGCAGCTTGTGCAGGCTGCCGCGGCGATCGAACCGCTCGCTGAGTCCGAACGGCAGCGCACCGCCCTGCTCAACGCCGTCAGCCACGACCTGCGCTCGCCCATCGCCGCGGCCAAGGCGGCGGTCACGAGCCTGCATGCCCCGGACGTCGACTGGGACCCGGAGGCGCGCCACGAGCTGCTGGACACCGCCGATGCCGCGCTGGATCGGCTGACCGAACTGGTCACCAACCTGCTGGACCTGTCCCGGCTGGAGGCCGGTGCGCTGCCCGTGCTCAGCGAGCCGGTGGGCCTTGACGACGTCGTGGCGCATGCCGTCCGCCACGCCGACGGCAAGGTCGACGTCGACGTCCCGGCCGACCTGCCCGAGGTGCTCGCGGACGCCGGGCTGCTCGAACGCGTCGTCGCGAACCTGCTGCAGAAC
>JBKPQY010000133.1:0-12299 GCA_046734315.1 Actinomycetota bacterium
GCCCGTTCCTGTGGCCGGTTGCTGCCGCCCTGGCGCGCGCCGGGGTGCGGGTCGCTGCACTCGTCGAGGCTGCGCCCGCGCGAACGGGCGCGGCACTCGCGGCCGGCCTGGCCGGGCACCTCGCACTCGCGGTGCAGGCCACCAGGTATCTGGGTGCTGTGGCGCGCGCCCGCATCCCGGTGCTCACCGGACGCGCCGTCGTCGCCGTGCACGGACACGATCGCGTCGAGTCGGTCGTCGTCGAGCGCCCGGACGGCTCCCGTCGCCGCGAGCTCGAGGTCGACGCGGCCTGCGTCGGATGGGGCTTCGTCCCCGCGGTCGACATCGCGCGCGGTCTCGGATGCCGCGAGGTCGCGCATGCCGTGCGGCCGATCCGCACGGTGGCAGTCGATGCCGCGCAGCGCACGAGCGTCCCGGGCGTGCTGGCGGCCGGAGAGATTACCGGAATCGGCGGCGCGATCATGGCCGCCGCTGAGGGCACGATCGCCGGAGCGGTTGCGGCCGGTGCTGCCCCGCCACGCCGGGCGGTAGCTGTCCGCCGGCGTGCCGCACGCTCCGCAGCCGCGTTCGACCGTGCGTACCCGATCCCCACCGACTGGCTGGAGCGGCTGGAGCCCGGCACGGTCGTGTGCCGCTGCGAGGACGTGACATGGCAGCAGGTCACGGACGTGATCGCCGATGGGATCGCCGATGTGCGGGCGATCAAGGGGCAGGTCCGATGTGGCATGGGATGGTGCCAGGGACGGGTCTGCGGCCCCGCGCTACAGCTCGCGGTCGCGGCACGGGCAGGCCGGCCGGTCGACGTGGTCGGCGACCTGGCCACCCGGCCGTTCGCCACGGCGCCGACGATCGGGGAGCTTGCGCAGCTGGGAGGGCAGGTATGACGCCGGTCAGTCCTGCGGCCAGGACTGCTTGCTCCAGCTGCCGTCGATCCACGGCGTGGCCGATGAGGCGATGCGCAGCGCGCCGTCCCCGGCGGTGATCAGCTGCCCGAACACCGTCGCGTAGACGTCCCCGCTCACCTCGCGGCGCACGACGAGGGCCGACGGATCGTCCGAAGGCGTCGTGCTCGTGACGACGTCGTACCACGGCCTCGTCTCGAGGAGTGGCGCGAAGCGGGCGGTCTTCGGGTTGTCCGCGTCGATTCCTTCTGAGGTGATCATGTGCTGTCCCGGTGTGAGGCGCGTGCGCCGTAGCTCGGCCGCATCCCACGTCCACACAGTGACTCCGTCGGGACCGGCCAGGGCCAGGTTGAAGCTCGCCATCTGCCGATGGTCGGCCAGCTCGGGCCACGACTCGCCTGCGCGGACCGCGGCGAGGGGCAGCAGGCCGCGCGTCGGCGTGCCGGTGCGCCGCTCCCAGCGGTTGAGCACCAACGCGGTGACCCCGGTGCGCCAGTCCGACACGCACCAGCTGCCGCCGGCGAGCCGGTCGCGGCCGCCGACCACGCTCGGCTGCTCCGGCCACCACGCGCCCGGCGGATCGAAGGCCCGCGACACAAGCTCGTCGCGGATCGCGAGGATCCGCAGTGGGTCGCCGGTCGTCCACCGGACCACGACGGTGCACACGGGATCCGAACCTACGGCTTCTGGCCGGGTTGGCGCGCGAAGAGCCGGCCGTAGCCGTCGATCTTGATCTCGCCGTCCACCTGCATGAGGAGATGCCAGAGCAAGACCTGATTGGAGGTGAGTACGGGCCGGCCGATTGTCGCTTCCAGCGCGTCGATGGCGCCGGCCGCGCGGAAGCCGTTACCGCCGATGAACACCGCCTCGGCGGCGTCATCCACGTGACGCGCGGTCCAGTCGCGCACGTCGCCGGGCGTGATGTCATCCGGATGCTGGGACAGCTCGGCCGACCGTGACGAGACGACGTGAAAGCCCTGTCCGGCGAAGTAGGCGGCGCCGAGTTCGTTGTACTCGGGGGCGAACCACGGCGCGCCGATCAGGGCCACCCGCTCGACGCCGAGAACGCGCAGCGCCCGTACCGCCGACGTGCAGGTGGCAGCCACCGCGAGCCCGGTCGACTCGGCAAGGCGCGCCACCATCGCGAGCTCCGCGGCGTAGCCGATGACGTATGCCGACGTCGTGGATGCGTAGGTGAGCACATCGGTCACGTTCGCCAGCAGCTTCTCTGCAGCGTGGTCGAGGTACGGCGGCGTGGTACGCGTGCGCAAGTCACTCGGGGTCGCCGGGTCGCCAGCACCGCCCGTGCTCCCAGTGACGTGAGCGACGCTTGTCGCGATCCGCCCGCCTCCCATCGCGGCGAACTCAACCTCCGGGCCGGGCGTCGTGTGCGGAGTCAGCACGCCGACCCGAATCACGCCCGCCCGCGTCGAGGTTGCCACACCGCTACGTCTACCACGTCGCAACCGAACGCGGCCGTCCCGCCGGCCGGTAGCGTTTGCGCGGTGGATCGGTTCAACGGCCTGGATATCCCGGAGTCGCTCGCGGATGCACTCGAGCCCGCGACGCTCGCGTTCATCGTGTATGACATGCAGGTCGGCATCCTCTCCCAGATCTCCGGCGCCGACCGGGTACTCGCCAATGTCGCAAAGCTGCTCGGCGCCGCGCGGCAGCGCCGTGTTCGCACGATCTTCACGCGCCACTACTTCATGCCCATCGAGCTTGCCGGCGTCTTCCAGCTCCGGCAGGCCAAGGTGTGGCAGCGCAAGGACCGGGCAGCCGACACGACCCCGCTGATCCCTTACGGCTCGGCCGGCTTCCAATTGGCCGACGGTCTCGACCCGCGTCCCAGCGAGGCGGTGATCGACAAGATCACGATGTCGGCCTTCGAGGGCAGTCCGCTCGACATAGTGCTGCGCGACTGTGGAGTGCGCACGTACCTGATCGCCGGGGTAGCTCTCGAAGTGGGAGTCGAGCCGACGGTCCGGCACTCAGCCGACCTCGGCTATGTTCCTGTCGTCGTCCGCGACGCATGCGGTAGCGGGGACGACGCTGCGGTCGAGCGTGCCCTGGCCAGCATCGCGTTCGCCGGCGATGCGCTGGTCGCAGATACCGACGAAGTCTGCTCCCTGCTCGCCGCAGAGCGCGCATCCTGACCCGCGACGCTATCGCTCGGTCGGATTGACACCGAGACGCGCCCGCCAGTCCTGCGTTGCCGCCCAGTCGGCGAACGTATGCCAGCCGATGCCGGGGAAATGCCGGCGCAACGCGGCGATGTCTATGTGGGTGCCGACGCGTTCCAGCCATGCGGACAGGGGCTGTGCGCTCGGCGGATCGGCCACGCCCACCGGTCGGCCGAGCAGCCGAGAGACCGTCTCGGCGGCCTGCTCGGCGCTGATCTCGTCCGAGGCGATCTCGATGCGCTCGGCGCGTCCGGGCTGACCGGACTCCACGACGTGCGCGGTGAACTCCAGGACGTCGCGGACCGGGATCTGCTGAAGCGGACGGGATCGGGACACCGGCGTGGGCAGCAGCCCGGCGGCAAGTGCTGCCGCGTTCCACGGATTCCACACGTTGTCCATGAAGTAGGCCGGGGCGACAACCGTGTGTGGCACTCCGGCGCTGCGCAAGTGTTGCTCGACCTCGTGCTTGCTGTCGATGACTGGCACGCCGGTGCGGTGGTCGGCGCCGGCGACGGTGAGGTAGACGAGGTGACCGATGCGTGCTGCCGTAGCGGCGTCTACGATCACTCGGCCATGCCGGACGTCCGCGGCCGGCCCAGCCGCGTGAGCGGTGCCGGCCGCGACAATCACGTCGGCAGATCGAGCAGCCTGCGTGACGCTCGCCGCGTCGTCGAAGTCCAGCCGGACGATCTGTGCTCCCCGGTGCCGCAACTGTCGTACGGTCGGCGAGTTGGGATGGCGTGTGCCGGCAAGCACCCGATGGCCTCGTCTGATCAACACGTCGTTCAGCGCAGCGAAGCGTCCGGTGGCACCACATACCAGAACGGTGAGCCGAGTCACGATCTTACGATACCCAAACCCCCTAATGGTATATCGAGACGGAGCGCTCCCGGTTGGTTCGCTTAACGGTTCATCGCATGTAAAGTCACAACGAACGCCTGTCACAGCGCGAACGAGGTGGGGATGGCCGCGTCGGGTGTGCCGTGGCTCGGTCCGCGGATTCGGGAAGAGCGGCTCAAGCGTGGGATCAGCCTGCGCGGCCTCGCTCGCGACGTCGGCGTCTCGGCCAGCATGATCTCGCAGATCGAGACGGCCAAGAGTCAGCCGTCGGTGAGCACCCTGTACGCCATCACCAACGCGCTGGCGGTATCGATCGAGGACCTCTTCGCCGTCTCCGACGAGGCCGAGCCCGCGGCGATGCCGCAGTCGCGGGCCGCGCAGCAGAACGGCGCGCCGACCACTGTGCTCGAGGCGCTCGGAGCGTTCGCAGACGATCGGCTCGGCCCGCTGGTGCGTCCCGAGCAACGTCCGGTGCTGAACCTGGACTCGGGTGTGACCTGGGAACTGCTCGGGAAGCTGCCACACCACGCGGTGGACTTCCTGCTCATCACCTACGCACCGGGCGGGACGTCGTCGAGCACTGGCGGGCTGATGCGTCATCCCGGGTCGGAGTACGGCTACCTCCAGAGCGGTGAGCTCACTGTGACCCTCGGCTTCGAGCAGCACACGTTGCGGGCGGGCGAGTCGATCTCGTTCGACTCCACCACGCCGCACAGCTACCGAAACGACGGCGCCGAGCCGGCGGTCGGCGTCTGGTTCGTCGTCGAATACGGCCGCTGACGGAGGTCGACGTGCCCGACACAGTTACCGAGAAACCCCGCCTCGGCTGGATAGGCACCGGGCGCATGGGCTATGAGCTGGCGAGGCGGCTGCTGAGCGCGGGGCACGACGTCGCGGTCTGCAATCGCACCCGAGCCAAGGCCGAGCGCCTTACCGATTTCGGCGCGACGGTCGTCGATCGTCCTGAGGAGCTGGCGGATCGCGATGCGGTGTTCACGTCGGTGCCGTCCTCGCCGGACCTGCTTGCGGTAACCGTCGAAGGCAGCGGCGTGCTCACCGCTCGCGGCGCCGTGCCGGGGATCCTTGTGGACTGCTCGACCGTGTCGAGCGAGGCGTCGGCAACAGTGCGGCAGCGGGCGGCCGAGCGCGGTGCCGACTTCCTTGCCGCGCCGGTGAGCGGCAACCCGCAGGTGGTCCGCTCCGGGGAGCTGACGCTGGCAGTCTCGGGGTCCGTGCCGGCGTTCCGTGAAGCGGAGCCGTTGCTCCGGATCCTCGGCCGCGGCGTGACGTACGTCGGGGAAGGCGAAGCGGCGCGCCTGGTCAAGCTCTGCCACAACCTGTTCCTCGGCGTCGTGATGCAGTCACTGGTCGAGGTCACCTCACTTGCCGAGCGCGGCGGAACGAGCCGGGCGGCGTTCCTGGAGTTTCTGAACAACTCGGTGCTGGGCTCGCCGTTCACCCGCTACAAGACACCTGCGCTCGTCCACCTCGACTTCGCGCCGACGTTCACGACGGAACTGCTGCGTAAGGACTTCGACATAGGCCTGGCCGCGGCCCGCGACCTCGAGGTCCCACTGTCCATCGCGTCGCACACGGCGTCCATCGTGGCGTCGGCGATCGGCGCGGGACACCGCGACGAGGACTTCGCGGCGCTGATCCTCGAGCAGGCGCGAGCCGCGGGAATGACGCTTGCGCCCGAGGATGAACCGGTCGACGACGGATTGACGGGGCCGTCCACCGGCGATTGACAAATCACAGCAGCGGCGCGAGGCTGCGATAAGTCCTGTTGAACAGCGACGTTTCCAGCACCGGATCGATCCAGGGAAGGAAGCGATGCGCAATGGCCATCCGGACGTACGGCGCCAACGCCGTCGACTGGGAGCAGCGCATCGACCTCGACCGCCTGCGCCGCGAGCGGCTGGAGCGACTGTCGGGCATGTTGGAGCGCTCCGAGCTGGGCGCGGTGCTGAGCTTCGACTTCTCGAACATCCGCTACATGACGTCCACGCACATCGGCACGTGGGCGATGGACAAGCTGATCCGATTCGCGCTGCTGCCGCGCGGCGGTGAACCGATCGTCTGGGACTTCGGTTCCGCGGCGCGCCACCACCAGCTGTTCAACCCGTGGCTCGACGGTACGAAGCGCGCGAGAGCCGGAATCTCGACCCTGCGCGGTGCCATGCACCCCGACGCAGGTGTCGCTGAGACCCTGGCCCGCAACGTGGTGCGCGAGCTGGCCGAGCACGGCCTGAGCGGCGCGCCGCTGGGCGTCGACGTGATCGAGATGCCGGTTCTGGCCGCGCTGCGGGCCGAGGGCCTCGACGTCGTCGACGGTCAGCAGCTGTTCATGGAGGCTCGCCGCGTCAAAACACCGGATGAGATCGCGCTGCTGGCCCACGCGTGCGCGATGGTCGACGCCGCATACGACGAGCTCTACGCGTTCCTGCGTCCCGGCGTGCGCGAGAACGAGTGCGTCGGCCTGGTCAGCAAGGTGCTCTACGACCTGGGCAGCGAATACGTCGAAGGCGTCAATGCGATATCGGGTGAGCGCTGCTCGCCGCACCCGCACGTGTACAGCGACCGGCTGCTGCGACCGGGCGATCCGGCTTTCTTCGACATCCTGCACAGCCATCTCGGGTACCGGACGTGCTACTACCGCACGTTCGCCGTGGGCAGCGCGTCGCCCGCACAGCGCGACGCCTACGCCCGCTGCCGCGACTACATGGACCGGGCCATCGCCATGGTCAAGCCCGGTACGACGACGGCGGACATAGTGTCGCTGTGGCCGCGGGCCCAGGAGTTCGGCTTCGCGGATGAGGAAGCCGCGTTCGCGCTGCAGTACGGGCACGGTGTTGGGCTCTCCATCTGGGAGAAGCCGATCTTCTCCCGGTTGGTGTCGCTCGAGCATCCCGAGGAACTCTGCGAAGGCATGGTGTTCGCGCTAGAGACGTACTGGCCGGCCACCGACGGCTGGTCGGCAGCGCGCATCGAGGAGGAGGTCGTCGTCACCGCGGACGGCTGCGAGCTGATCACGAAGTTTCCTGCCGAGGAGCTGCTTGTCGCCGGCCGCAAGTACTGGACGGCCGGCGGAGAGCTGCGCACGCTGCGCGAGTCACAGTCGCACCTGAACACCGACTTCGGCAGGAGCGCCGATGGGCCCTGATCAGTTGCTCGACCTGTACCGCCAGATGGCCGTGATCCGCCGTACTGAGAAGGCGGCGCACGACCTGTTCATGTCGGGCCTGGTCAAGGGCACTACGCATCTGGCCGCCGGCCAGGAGGCTGTGGCGGTCGGGACGAGCGCGGCGCTGCGACCAGACGACTACGTGTTCGCCACCTACCGCGGCCACCACCACGCGATGGCCCGTGGGGCCACAGCGGAGGAGTGCCTCGCCGAACTGATGAGCAAGGCGACCGGACTGTGCAAAGCCAAGGGCGGCTCGATGCATCTGACCAAGGCCGATCGGGGGATGCTCGGCTCGTACGCGATTGTCGGCTCGCACCTGCCGATGGCCGTCGGTGCGGCGTGGTCTGCCAAGCTGCGCCGCACCGGTCAGGTCGCCGCCGCGTTCTTCGGCGACGGGGCCACGAACATCGGTGCCTTTCACGAGGCGCTCAACCTCGCCGCGGTGTGGACGCTGCCGGTGCTGTTCGTTTGCGAGAACAACCTCTACATGGAGTACACGCCGATCGCGAGCGTCACAGCCGCTGACAACCCTGCCGCGGACCGTGCCGTGGCGTATGGCATCCCGGCGGAGGTGATCGACGGTAACGACGTGGTCGCCGTGCAGGAGGCCGCATCGCGTGTGGTTATCCGGGCTCGAGATGGGCAGGGGCCGAGCGTGATCGAGGCGCAGACCTACCGGCACTTCGGGCACAGTCGCGCCGATCCGGCTAAGTACCGCCCGGCCGAGGAAGTCGAGCGGTGGCTCAAACACGACCCGCTCGATTTGGCCCGGGCCAGACTGGAAGCCCTCGGCGTCGAGCCCGCCGCGATCGCCCGGGTGGACGACGAGACCGCCGCCGAGGTTGCCGCTGCCGTCGACGCCGCGAAGAACGCACCGGACCCCGACCCCGCCGAGGCGTTCACCGATGTGTGGGCGGACGGGGGTGCCGCATGGCGGACGTGATCACCTATCGGGATGCGGTGGCCGAGGGCATAGCCCGCGAGATGCGCCGCGACCCGTCGGTGGTCTGCCTGGGCGAGGACATCGGTGCCGCCGGTGGTGTATTCAAAACCACAGTGGGGCTGTATGACGAGTTCGGCCCGGAACGGATCTGGGACACCCCGATCTCCGAACAAGCGATCGTCGGCGCGGCCATGGGAGCGGCGATGACCGGCCTGCGCCCCGTCGCCGAGATCATGTTCTCCGACTTCCTGGCCTGCTGCTGGGACTACCTCGCCAACGAGATTCCCAAGGTGCGTTACATGACCGGTGGCCAGGTCACCGTCCCACTCGTCGTGCGCACCGCGAACGGCGGCGGGCTGGGCTTCGGTGCCCAGCACTCGCAGGCGGTGGAGAACTGGGCGCTTACCGTCCCGGGGCTGAAGCTCGCCGCGCCGTCGACGCCGGCCGACGTGATCGGGCTGATGGCGGCGGCGATCCGCAGCGACGACCCGGTGGTGGTATTCGAGCACAAGGCGCTGTTCGCGACCAAGGGTGAACCGGCGCCGGACGGCCACGTGCTCGAGCTGGGCCGCGCGGCAGTCGCGCGACCCGGCAGCGACGTCACGATCGTTGCGCTGGCGTTCACCGTGCCGCTGGCGCTCGCGACCGCCGAGCGCCTCGCCGCCGACGGGGTTTCCGCCGAGGTGATCGACCTGCGCTGCCTGGTGCCGCTCGACGTGCGGACGGTGCTCGACTCGCTGCGCCGCACCAGCCGGCTGATCGTCGTCGAGGAGAACCCGTACCAGGGTGGCTGGGGCGGCACGCTCGTGTCGATAGTCGCGGACGAGGGCTACGAGTTACTCGACGCGCCGATCAAGCGGGTCGCGTCGGAGTGCGTGCCCTTGCCGTTCGCCGACGTCCTGGAAGAGCTGGTCATTCCCACCGTCGACAAGGTCGCGGTGGCTGCGAAGCAGGTGCTCAACTACTGACAAGGGGTCGTCATGACGAACCGGATGCTGCTGCGCAACGGCTACGTGATCACTATGGACCCGGACATCGGGGAGCTGACCGGCGCGGACGTGCTTGTCGAGGACGACCGGATCGCCGCGGTGCGTCCGGGTATCGATGCCACCGACGCGGAAATCGTCGACGCCACCGGCAAGATCGTCATCCCGGGCTTCGTCGACACGCACCGGCACACGTGGGAGGCGGCCATCCGGGGATGTGCGCCGAATGCCACCCTCGACGACTACTTCGTCGAGATTCTCGACACGTTCGCCCCGCGCTATAGGCCCGAGGACGTGTACGCGGGCGGCCTGGCCGGAGCATTGGAGTGCGTCAACGCCGGCATCACCACGCTCGTCGACTGGTCGCACATCAACAACACGCCCGATCATCCCGACGCGGCGGTCGCCGCGCTTCGCGAGGTGGGGATCCGCGCCCAGTACGCCTACGGCAGTGCGAACACCTCGCTCAACGATTACTGGAACAACAGCTCGATCGCCATCCCCGCCGCAGACGTTCGCCGCATCCGTGACACGTACTTCTCATCCGACGGCGGGCTACTCACGATGGCCCTGGCTACCCGAGGGCCCGGGTTCTGCCAGGACGACGTCGTCCGCACCGAGTGGCGCACCGCGCGTGACCTCGGCATACCGATCACGGTGCATGTCGGGATGGGCCGCCTCGCCGGGCACTTCGGCATGATCAGCCAACTCCACAAGATGGATCTGCTCGCTGCCGACACCACGTACATCCACTGCTGCTATTTCAGCGACGAGGAGTGGCAACTGGTGGCCGAGAGCGGCGGCACGATCTCGATCGCGCCGCAGATCGAAGCGCAGATGGGGCACGGCTGGCCGCCGGTGATGAAGGCCATCGAATACGGGCTGGCACCGAGCCTGTCGATCGACGTCGTGACGACGGCGCCCGGCGACATGTTCACTCAGATCCGGGCGGCCTTCGCCACCGAACGCGCGCGCGTGAACGCTGCCGCGTGGCAGGCCGATACCCCGGTACCCGAGACGATGCTTACTGCGCGGGACATGCTGCAGATTGCCACGATCAATGGCGCCCGGGTGGCCGGCGTCGCCGACCGCACCGGATCGCTGACGCCTGGCAAGAAAGCCGACGTGGTCGTGATCGACGCGACCGCCCTCAACGTCGCGCCGGTGATCGACCCGGTCGCAGCGGTCACACTGTGCGCCGATGTGTCGAACGTCGAGATGGTGATCATCGACGGCGTGGTCCGCAAGCGCGACGGCCGCCTGCTGGCCGATACTGCAGCGGCCCGCCGCCTGGTGGAGGCGTCGCGCGACTACCTGGTCTCGGCATGAGCCACCTGGTCCGACGCGCCGCGGAGGCGGAGTACACGCCGCCGTCCGGCTGGGCCGCCGGCGCGACCGGCTACCGGCGCTGGCAGATCGTCGGCGAGGCCGATGGCGCCGTGCACACCGGGTTCTTCGTCGGGGACCTCGAGCCCGGCGGCTCCATCCCGGCGCACGTGCACTCGTTCGAGACGAGCTTCTACGTCCTCTCCGGAACGGGTGTCCTCGACGGCCCGGACGGTGCCGCCGCGGTCGGGCCGGGCGACTACGGGCTGGCTCCCGTCGGCGTGCCGCACGCGTGGCGCAACCTGTCGGACGAGCCGGTGAGGTGGGCGGAAATGCAGGGACCACCGCCACGATCCCGCTACGGCGGCGACACGTTCCTCGTCGCTGCGCTGCCGGCGCGGGACCCGGTGCCCGTGGACGTGCGAGACCCGCGCACCCGACGGTTCGGCAACATCACGCCGCCGCACATGGACCCGGGCAAGCAGAGCCAGGACCTGCTCGCCGTCTCGGCGAGCATGCGCACGGCGCTTCTGGTCTACAGCGGCATCACCGTGAAGATGATGGTCGACAGCGATCTGGGCGCCGTGCTGACCACGATGTTCATGGTGCAGTACGAGCCGGGCGGCCGGGCCGGGACGCACGACCACCCGTTCGAGGAGACATACCTCATCCTCGAGGGCGCCGTCGACGCGCAGTTCGACGGCGAGCAGTACCGACTCGAGGCGGGCGACGTCGCCTGGGCCGGCGCGGGCTGCGTGCACGGATTCGCCAACACCCGCGACGTCCCGGTGCGCTGGCTGGAGACACAGGCGCCGCAGCCTCCGTCGCGGCACTCGTACCGCTTCACACGCGACTGGGACTACCTGAGGACGGTACTCGATGGCTGACCGGCCGACCCTGCTCGTCGTCGGCGGCACGTCCGGCATCGGCCGGGAGATCGCCAGCCGGGCTGTACAGCGTGGCGAGCGGGTATATCTGACGGGACGCGATGCCGGCCGTACGAAGCTCATCGCCGACGAGCTGGGCGCCACCGGGCTGGCCGTGGACCTGTCCCGTCCGGCCGAGGTGGCCGATCACCTGGCCGCTGTCGAGGCCGTCGACCACCTCGTCGTCGCCGCCATCGAGCGCGACCAGAATGCCTGCGCCGACTACGACCTGGCCGGAGCGGTCAACCTGGCGACCCTGAAACTGGTGGGCTACACCGAGGTGGTCCACACGCTGCTTCCACGGATGACCCCCGACGCAGCCATCGTGCTGTTCGGCGGGCTGGCCAAGGATCGGCCCTATCCCGGCTCGACCACGGTGTCCACGGTCAACGGCGGCGTGATGGGCATGGTGCACACGCTTGCCGTCGAGTTGGCCCCGATCCGCGTCAACGCCGTGCACCCGGGCATCGTCGGCGACAGCCCGTTCTGGAGCGGCAAACCGGCAGCCGTACTGGAGGGTTACCGTTCGCGCACGCCGATCGGACGGCTGGCGTCGATGGCCGACGTGGCCGGCGCGGTGGAGTTCCTGCTGCAGAACCGGGCGGTCAACGGCGTGAATCTCAATGTCGACGGCGGCTGGCTGCTACGTTGACCCGTCCTCCCCGATCGCGCAAGGATCCCTCGGCTGGGACGAGGGATCCTTGCACAATCGAGTGCGTGGTGCTCGTACGCCACTACCCGATGAGACGCTCGGATAGTTCACGCAACGTACGGCGCGCCGCCCGATCGTAGGCCTGCGGGTCGGCGCGCGCCTCTGTCGTGCCGGAGAAGTAGCGTCCGGTCGTGCCGCCGAGGGCCGGGTCGGCGACCAGCCGCCACGTCGCCGCAACGCCGTCCTCGAGCGCCGACGCGGGCGTCGTACCCGCCGCGTGGACCATCTTCGTCGGCATGAACGTCGCGGGGTGCAGCGCGTTGGCCGTCACGCCGTCGTTGTGCAGCTCCTCCG
>JBKPQY010000134.1:0-13976 GCA_046734315.1 Actinomycetota bacterium
GGCTGTAAATGCGGAGTCGACCCCGAGGAAGCGCAGCACCGCGGCGCGTCCTGGCCAGTCGGCCGGCAGGTCGAAGCTGCGGCGATACTCGCCGGTCGCGTTGTCGTCCGGGACGTGCGGCGGCTCGATCGGGAACGGGTACCGCACGTTCGTGTATGCGGGCGCGCCGAAGCCCGAAAGCTGCCAGTGTCCCGGAACCTCGACGTGCGTATAGCCATCCTCGCCGGCGAGTCGGAACTGCCAGGTGCCGTTGAGGTCGAGGCGAGGCGCATCCGACACCGCGTGCGCTCGCGGTGGCCGCCGCCCGGCGCCCGGTGCGAAACTGCCCAGCGGACCCATGGTGCGTGAACGTACACAGTCCTGCGCCGGTGAGTACGTTGGGAACGAACTGCACCGACCGACGCCGACGCGAAGGGACGGACAGGCGATGACGGGTACCGCCGCCGAGCAGGCAGCGCAGACGCAGCGTGCGGCCGAGCCCGACCACCGTTGGTGGACCCTCACCGCCGTCAGCCTCGGCATCTTCATGCTGTTGATCGACATCACGATCGTGAATGTCGCATTGCCCGACATCCAGAAGGAGCTCGCCAGCAGCTTCTCCGACCTGCAATGGGTCGTGGACGCCTACGCGCTCACCCTCGCCGCGGTGCTGCTGACCAGTGGGTCGCTGGCCGACCTGTTCGGCCGCCGGCTGTTGTACCTGATCGGGGTCTGCGCGTTTACCGTGGCGTCGCTGCTGTGCGGCGTGGCGACCGGGACGCTGTTCCTCCAACTCGCCCGCGGGTTCCAGGGCGTAGGCGGCGCGATCATGTTCGCCGTCTCGCTGGCCCTGCTCGCCGACGCCTTCCGCGGCAAGGACCGCGGAATCGCCTTCGGCGTGTGGGGCGCCGTCGCCGGGATCGCCGTCGCGATCGGTCCGCTCGTCGGCGGTGCGCTGACGTCCGGGCTGTCCTGGCGGTGGATCTTCTTCGTCAACCTGCCGATCGGTGTCATCGTGCTGGCGATCACGGCTTTGCGGGTGCGCGAGTCGAAGGACCCCAGCCCCCGCCGCCCGGACTGGGTCGGCTTCGTGACGTTCACCGCGTGCCTGGCGTTCCTCGTATTCGGGTTGATCAAGGCAAGCGACCGCGGGTTCACCGACTCGCTCGTGCTCGGCTGCCTAGCGGCTGCGGCGGTGCTGCTCGCTGTGTTCGTCGGGGTCGAACTCGTCACGCGATTTCCGATGTTGGACCTGGCCCTGCTCCGGAAACCCACGTTCACCGGCGGCTCGATCGCCGCGTTCGGCATATCCGCGTCGCTGTTCTCGATGCTCCTGTATCTGACGATCTACCTCCAAGACGTGCTCAGCTACACGCCGTTCCAGACCGGCCTGCGGCTGCTCACCGCGACCGGTGGACTGTTCGTCGTCGCGGGCATCGCGGGCCGGCTGTCCTCGTATGTGCCGGTGCGGTGGCTGATCGGGCCGGGGCTGCTGATCATCGGCGTCGGGCTGCTGTTGATGCGGGGGCTGACCGCGCAATCGCAGTGGACGCACCTGGTGCCCGGGCTCATCGTCGCCGGCGTAGGCGCGGGCCTGGTCAACCCGCCGCTCGCGTCCACAGCGGTCGGCGTCGTTCCGCCGCGGCAGGCCGGCATGGCCTCGGGCGTGAACTCCACGTTCCGGCAGGTGGGCATCGCAACGGGCATCGCCCTGCTCGGATCGCTGTTCGCGAGCAAGGTTGCCAGCGCCGCCGCCGACGCGTTCGCCAAGGTGCCGGGCATTGGCCCGCACGCCGCACAGATCAAGGCGTCGCTCACGAACGGGGAGCTCGGCAAGACGCTGCTCTCGCTGCCGCCGCAGGAGCGTCGCCCGGTCGCCTTCGCGGCGCGTTCGGCGTTCACCACAGGCCTGAACTACATCCTGCTGGTCGCCGGCATCATCGCGCTGGTGAGCGCGGTGCTGTCGCTGGCGCTGATCCACACTCGCGATTTCATCAACGTGGAGACGGTTCCGGGGGGATGAACGACTACGAGCGGGACGAGACCGACGCGGAGCGGCTGGACCGCAACTACGCCGAGTTGCTGCAGGAGCTGCGCGTCGCTCAGGCGGGCGTGCAGATCCTGTTCGCGTTCCTGCTCACCATCGCCTTCCAGCAGCGCTTCGCGACGCTCAGCTCAGTGCAACGCGGCCTCTACGTCGGGACGCTGCTCTGCGCTGCAATCGCGGCGGCGCTGTTCATCGCGCCGGCTGCGGTACACCGGGTGGTCTTCCGGCGGGGTCTCAAGCAAGAGCTCGTCAGCTTGACCGGCCGGCTGGCCGCCGCCGGGCTGGTGTTTCTCGCGCTGACGGTGCTGGGCGCGGTGCTGCTGGTCGTCGACGTCGTCGCCGGTGCGGTGACAGCGTGGATCCTGACCGCGGTGCTGGCATGTCTGTTCGCGTGGCTGTGGTACCTGCTGCCCCGCCGCTGGCTGAACACCCACGGCGCGCTGCCGGATGATGCACACGACAGTGACCGAATTCGCGGGCAGCACGCGTCGTGAGCCCGCTGGGCGCCTAGGATCGGGTGACAGCCCGGGCCATCGCCGCACCCCGACGGAGGAGCTGTGACACGTCCCGATGAGGATCGCGAAGTTCCCGAGCGCCCCGGCCCGGACGAGGACGGCGAGCTGCCCGAGTTCGAGGCGCCCCTCGAAGCAGAACCCGCCGATGTCTTGGAGCAGGCGCAGGAACTGCCTGCCGACGACGACGAGTACCGCTCGGCCTGAGGGCGGATGGCGGGCTCGCCGCGGAAATAACCCGCGGCGACGCGTCGTTGCACCCGACGTCCGGTCCGGTTGCGTGTCCCCGGGTCCCACAACATAACCGCCGCCGCGGAAGATCGTTCGGCTGAAGCCGCGGCGTGCCCCGCGCCGTCAGGCGACCGCACCGGATCGGACCCCGAAGTCGGGCACACTTGCCACATGAAGGGTGACCGCGTCGAGATCGTGATCGATGCCGGCGACAGTGCGCTGACCTACGAGATCATCGCCACCCGTGCGGGCAGACGCGTTGAGATCAGCCAGGGTCGCGGCGCCGTCGAGGTCACGGAGGTGACCCGGCGCGGGACGCCGGTGCGCACCGCGCGGTTCATGGCATCGCGGGTGCTGGCCCTGGTCGAGCACCCGGCCGCCTCCTAGATGTGATCCCGCCAGGAGTAGCGGGGCTCGTAGCCGAGCACGTCCCGGGCGTGGTCTATGGCGAGTAGCGTCCCGAACTCGCCGGGGTCGCGATTCAGCGGGACGCCGGGGAACACCTCGGCGAGCAGGTCCGCCGACGGGCGGTTCATGACGGTGTCCGCTGCGGCGATCACGAAGGCCGGACTGCCGGCGACCGCGTCTGCGGGTGCCGCAAGCGCCAGTCGGCACGCGGCGGCGACGTCCCGCTCGTCGACGTAGCCCCACAGATTCCACTTGCGCAACAAGGGGTCGTCCCAGAACGACGGGAATCTGCCGTAGTCGCCGGGCTGCATGATGTTGGAGATGCGCAGCGCCACGAACGGTATCCCCGACCACTGCGCGACATGGCCGGCGACGGTCTCGCTGGCGACCTTCGACAGCGCATACGTCGTCGTCGGGAACGGGTAGTGCTCTTCGTCCACGGGCGCGTAACGCGGCGCGACGTCGAAGGGCAAACCCAGTGTCGTCTCGCTCGATGCCCACACGACCCGGCTGAGGCGAAGCGTCGCGGCGGCGGTGAAGACGTTGAAGTTCATCGTCGTGTTCGCGTTGAACGTCACGGCCGGGGGGTAAAGGCCGGGTGCCGGGATGTTCGCCAGGTGGACGACAGCATCCGCCCCGGAAAGCGCCTCGGCCGCTTGCCCGAAGTCGGTGAGGTCGGCGCGCATCATGCCCACCTCCCGATCCGCGCGGGTGACCGTGATGTCGGTGCTCATCACGTCGTAGCCGTGCTCCAGCAGGTCGCGCACCACGGCCCGGCCGGCCTGACCGCTCGCCCCCGTGACACAAATCCGATCGGACACCTGCTCAGGATGTCATCGGCACCCAGGGGAGCGTCAGCGGCCCGGCGGCTGGCAGTCCCAGCCGGGCGGCGAGCCCAGCGAACGAGCCCCATGCCGTCCAGCCGACCTCGGCGCCGGGACTCTCACTTGACCGGGGCGGCCGGATCCGCTCGATCGGCGGCAGCGCCGGGTAGCTCACGAGGTCGACCTCGGCGGTGGCGGGGATACCGGCGCGCTCCGCGGCGAGTTCGGCGGCCCGATCCAGCCCGCCGAGGACGTCGACCAGCCGGCGGTCGCGGGCATCCGCGCCGGTCCATACCCGCCCGCGCGCCACCGTGTGCACCTCGTCGCGGGACATGCCGCGGGAGGTGGCCACCTTGCCGATGAACATCTCATAGACCCGATCGAGCCAGCCGGCAAGCGCCTCCTGCTCGGCCGGCCCGTACCGCGTTCGGGTACTGAACATGCGGGCCAGTTCGCCGATCGCGACGCTGTCGTAGCTGACGCCGAGCCGGTTCCACAGACCGTCGGTGACGAGCTTGCCGGCCACCACCCCGATCGAGCCGGTGATCGTCGACGGCTCGGCAACGATCACGTCGGCCCCCATCGCCACGTAGTAGCCGCCCGACGCTGCGATGTCGCCCATCGACGCCACCACCGGCTTGCCCGCCGCCCTGGCCTGCCCGACCTCGCGCCAGATCGCGTCCGAGGCGACTGCCGAGCCGCCCTGGCTGTCGACCCGGAACACGATCGCCTCGATGTCCTTGTCGCGCGCCGCTGCCCGGAACGCTGCAGTCACTGTGTCCGAGCCCATCCGGGTTCCGCCCGGGCGGCGCCCGCTCTTGCCGGACGTGATCGGCCCGAGACCCCAGATCAGCGCGACCGTGCGCGCCTTGCGAACGGCACGCGGGGCAGGCACCGGCGGGTGCGCGTAGCGCGAGACGTAGAGCAGCTTGACCGATTCGCCGGCCCGCTTGCGTACCTCGGCGTACAGTTCGTCGCGATAGCCGATGCGGTCGACGAGCCCCGCGGTGAGCGCGTCCTCGGCGGCGACGGGCGGCTGGTCGACGAGCTCGCGCACCCGGGCAGCGGCCAGTCGACGTCCGGACGCAATGCCGTCCACGACCTGATCGACCACGGATGCAGCGAGCTGCTGCATCGCCTCGCGGTGTGCGTCGGAGAAGCCGGACCGCAGCAGGACATCCGCCGCGTTCTTGTACTCGTAGCGCTGGCCCACCTGCGGCTCGACCTCGAGATGGTCGAGCGCGCCGCGCAGGAACGGCGTGCCCAACGCCAAGCCTCCGAGCGTCACGTCCCCGCTCGGCTGCAGCCAGATCCCGTCGAACGCGGTTGCGAGGTAGTACGGGACTAGTCCGGGCCCCCACTCGCCGAACGACTCGGCCCACGCGAGGGCCGGCTTGCCGCTGGCGCGGAACGCGAGCACGGCGTCGCGCAGCTCCTGCGCCCGGGCAAACCCCATGCGCGACGGGCCGACCTTGGTCAGGAGCATTGCGACGCGCTCGTCCCGGCGTGCCTTGCGTAAGCCGGCCAATACGCCCTTGAGTCGTGCCTGCCGGCGTTGCAGGAGCGCCGACACCGGGTCGGCGGGTACGCCCTGGGCGAGCGGTTCGGTGAGATCTAGTTCGAGGATCAGCTGCGAACGCATACCTAGGACGCTAGCTCGGCGAGCCCGTCCGCATCGACAACGTCGATCACCGCGTAGCGCACCACGATGAGCCCGTCGTGTTCCAGGTCCTTCAGCACCTTGTTGAGCGACGGGCGCCGCACGCCGAGCATCGCCGCGAGCGTGCGCTGCGGAAGCCGCACGATCGCCTCTACGGCCTCGTCGAGCAGCAGTCGCGCCGCCTGCGCGACCAGCGGCTGCCCGAGCAGCGCGGCGACCCGGTGTTGCGTGCCGGCCAGGCGCTGCGCCGCGCTTCCCATCCAACGGCGGGCGAGATCGGGATGCGCGCCCAGCAACTGGTCGAAGTCGGAGTGCGCCAGGTACAGGCAGTTGCCGTCCTGCGTGGCGCGGGCTGTGTAGGGCGCCGGCATGTCGAGCAGCAGTGCGATGTCTCCGTCGACATCACCAGGCCCGAGTTCGCCCACGACGGCACGGCGGCCGCGCGAGCTGAGGAGCAGCTCGTAGCGGCCGTCACGCACCAGCCACACCCCGCTTGCCCGCTGCCCGGCTCGAAAGAGCACTTCGCCTTTCGCGACCTGTCGTGGCGTGCCGCCGAGCGTGGTGAGCTCGCTTGCGGAGAGCGGTGCTGTCGCACCCCGACCGGCGCTGCGCGCTGCCCAGGCGGCGTGGCGAATCAGCACGTCGAGCTGGCGTTCATCGGCGTTGATGAGCTGGAGGGCATGGCCGAGCGCAGACGCGGGCGGGCGTGGCACGCGCGCATTGTGGCACTCAGCCAGCGACTGGTTCGACCACCCGGGTGCAGGGGTCGATCCGGTCGGCCAACCGGGCGCGCCTGCGGGCCGAGGCGCGCAGGAACGTCGCCAGCGCCGCGCGCAGCCGCGGCTCGGATGGCTGGGGTTCCGGAACGACCGGCGCGTTCGGCAGAGCTGAGGACGCGACGGTACCGGTGTTGCGGACGGCGATGTCGGATGCGATGGGCAGCATGGCTGTACCTCTCTAGTTGCGCACCGGTGCGGTGCTGGAACGGATGACGAGTTCGGTGGGCAGTACGACGCGCTCGTCGGTGAACGTCGGGTCGAGCAGCATCCGGCCGAGCGTCCGGCCCTTGTCGCGAATGGGCTGGCGCACCGTGGTCAGCCCGGCCGCGTCAGCGGCGGGAATGTCGTCGAACCCGGTGACGGAGATGTCGTGGCCGGGCGAAAGGCCCCGGCGGCGCAGGGCCTGCATGACCCCGAACGCCAGGACGTCGCCGCTCGCGGCGATGGCAGTCGGCCGGTCCCGGCGGTCGAGCACGAACTCCGCGGCTGCGCGCCCGGACTCGATCGAGTTGTGGCCGCCGCTCACGAGGGTTACCTGGGCGCCCTCGCCGAGACCCTCACGCAGGCCCCGCGCACGCAGCCGGGCATTGGTGTAGAGGACGGTCTCGTCGGTGATCTCGCCGGGCACGTCGGTGGCCCGGCCCGCGTCGACGACCATAGCGACGTTGGTGTGACCCAGCCGGGCGAGATGCTCGCCGACGGCACGCGTGGCGCCGACCTCGTCGATCACCACGCGGCGCCCGGGCACGTCGTCGTCGGAGTGCGCGAAGGGCAGGCCGCGACTGGCGATCACGTCCAGCGCCGGATGCCCCACGTCGACGCAGTAGGCGGCGATGCCGTCGACGACGGCACCGCGCACCGTCTCGACCGACTCGCGCAACACGTCGGTGTCGGTGCCGGTGTCGTAACGCGGCAACGGAATCAGCAGCAGGCCGGTGCGGGTGCGCTCGGCGACTTCGGCCAACCCGGCCAGCAGCCCCACCGCGAACGGATCCGAGAACGCATAGGACAGCTGCTCGGTGAGCAGCAGCCCGATCGCACCGGCGCGGCGGCTGCGCAGGGACCTGGCCGCAGCGTCCGGGCCGGCATAGCCCAGCTCCCGCGCCTTGGCCAAGATCCGCTGACGCACCTCGGCGGAGAGCTGCTCGGGCTTGTTGTACGCGTTGGACACGGTGGACGGCGAGACGCCGGCGGCCGCAGCGACGTCCTTCATGGTCGCGCTGGCAGGCATGGCATCCACTTCCTCTGCATCGATTTACTAAATCGTTCGACTAGAACGATACAGAAGACAACTGCTGCGCGCTACGCTTTTTTGCATGTCCCAAGGATCGCGAACTCGACGGCCGCCTGGAAGGGGATGTCCAAGGTCGTTCCGGCATCTCGCCTTCGTAACGTTAAGGAGATCGCAGATGCGCCGTTCAGATGGCCGAGGCGCCGATTCGTCGCCGTGGCGATAGCCTGCGCGCATGCCTGAGGACTGCCTGTTCTGCAAGATCGTCGCGGGTGAGCTGCCGGCAACGAGGGTGCGCGAGGACGACGAGACGCTGGCCTTCGCGGACCTGAACCCGCAGGCCCCGACCCATGTGCTGGTAATCCCGAAGCGGCACATCGCCGACGTCCTCGAACTGGCCAAGGACGCGGAGGCGGCCGGGGCCCTGCTACGCGGCATCAGTGCCACCGTCGAGGCGGCAGGTCTTTCCGAGTTCCGCGTCGTGTTCAACACCGGCGCGCAGGCCGGCCAGACGGTCTTTCACGTGCACGCGCACCTGCTCGGCGGCCGCCGGATGCAGTGGCCGCCGGGCTGAGCGCCGGTAGAGTGGGATCGCCACATCTATCCGGCCTCAGCGCGGAAAGTAGGAACGAAGCCGACTTGTCAGACGCCCAATCCAGACCTGAGCGCGTCTCCACCACCCTCGTCGTCCCCGGCGACCAGGCGATGGTCGCGCTTCTCGGTTCCCGGGACGAGTTGCTCCGGGTCATCGAGAAGAGCCTCGACTCCGACATCCACGTTCGTGGCAACGAGATCACGATCACGGGCGATCCGGCTGACAACGCGATCGCCGTGCGCTTGTTCGAGGAACTGCTCGAGCTCATCAGCGCAGGCCAGCACCTGACTCCGGACGCGGTGACACATGCCGTCGGCATGCTGACCACCGACACCGGCGAGCGGCCGGCCGAAGTGCTGAGCCTCAACATCTTGTCGCGCCGGGGCAAGAACATCCGTCCCAAGACGCTGAACCAGAAGCACTACGTCGACGCCATCGACAGGCACACTGTCGTCTTCGGCATCGGCCCGGCAGGCACCGGCAAGACCTACCTGGCTGTCGCCAAGGCTGTGCAGGCGCTGCAGGCCAAGCAGGTCACTCGCATCATCCTGACGCGGCCGGCCGTCGAGGCGGGCGAGCGGCTCGGCTTCCTGCCCGGCACGCTGTTCGAGAAGATCGACCCGTACCTGCGTCCGCTGTTCGACGCGCTGCACGACATGATCGAACCCGACTCGATCGCGAGGCTCATGCAGTCCGGCACGATCGAGATCGCCCCGCTGGCCTACATGCGCGGCCGGACCCTGTCGGACGCGTTCATCATCCTGGACGAGGCGCAGAACACCACGCCCGAGCAGATGAAGATGTTCCTGACCCGGCTCGGCTTCGACTCCAAGATCGTGGTGACGGGGGACATCACGCAGATCGATCTGCCCGGGGAGACACGCAGCGGCCTCAAGGTCGTCCGCGAGATCCTCACCGACATCGACGACGTGCACTTCGCCAACCTGACCAGTAACGACGTCGTGCGACACCGGCTGGTCGGCGAGATCGTCGACGCGTACGCGCGCTACGACGAGCATGCGCACGCCCGTCCTGCGCCGCCGCAGCACGCCAAGCCACGTCGCTGAGGCGGCGATGAGCGCTCGCGCGAAGAGCCAGGAGACACCGTGAGTGTCGAGATCAACAACGAGTCAGGGGTCGCTGTCGACGAGCGGGCACTGGCTGACCTGGGGCGCTACGTGCTGGACGCCATGCGCGTCAGCCCCCTGGCGGACCTGTCGGTTGTGCTGCTCGACGCCGACGCCATGTCGGCCCTGCACCTGCAGTGGATGGACCTCGACGGCCCCACCGACGTAATGGCCTTCCCCATGGACGGCACCGACGAGTTGCTCGAGCGTGGCGACCACCCCGGCTCGCTCAGCGACGAGCGGCCGGCGCCCGCCGCAATGCTCGGCGATGTCGTGCTGTGCCCGGAAGTCGCGGCCGTCCAGGCTCGGGAGGCGGGCCATTCGCTCGAGGCGGAGCTGCACCTGCTCTGCACGCACGGCATCCTGCACCTGCTCGGGTACGACCACGGCGACGCCGAGGAGGAACAGGCGATGTTCGAACTGCAGGCGCGCATTGTCCGTGGCTGGGCGGCCATGACCGGCCGCGGACCCATACGCGCCCCGCTGCCAGGCACCGGCGGCGAGGTGCGTGACTCCGGTGGCCGGCGGTGACCAACGCCGATATTGCCGTACTGGTACTGGCGATCTGCCTGGTGCCGCTCGGCGGGGTGTTCGCCGGAATCGACTCGGCGTTGGCCTGGGTGTCGGTGGCGCGCGTCGAGGAGATGGTGCGCGAGGGGCGGCGCGGTGCCCGAACGCTGCTGACGCTCCTCGGGGACCGGGCCCGCTACACGAACCTCCTGCTACTCCTGCGCGTTACCTGCGAGCTGACCGCGACCGTGCTCGCGACCATCGTGGCGCGGGCGCAGTTCGGCGGGCGGTGGCCGGTCGTGTTGCTCACCGTGGTCGTCATGGTCGTCATCTCCTACGTGCTGGTCGGGGTGGGGCCGCGCACGCTCGGCCGCCAGCATCCGTACCGGGTGGCGCTCGCCAGTGCCGGGATGGTGCGCGTGCTGGGCCGGGTGTTCGGTCCGCTTGCGTCTCTCCTGATCCTGATCGGCAACGCGCTGACGCCGGGACGAGGCTTCCGCGAGGGACCGTTCTCGTCGGAGGTCGAGCTGCGCGAGCTCGTCGACATGGCTGAGCAGCGCGGCGTCGTCGAGCACGGCGAGCGGGAAATGATCCAGTCCGTCTTCGAGCTCGGCGACACGATCGCCCGCGAGGTGATGGTGCCGCGCACCGAAGTGGTGTGGATCGAGAGCAGCAAGTCGGTGCTGCAGGCGCTCGCCCTGGCGTTGCGCAGCGGCTTCTCGCGTATCCCCGTTATCGGCGAGAACGTCGACGACATCGTGGGTGTCGTCTACCTCAAAGACCTGGTGCGCCGCGCCCAGGACGCCGAGCGTGCCCGCACGACGCGTGTCGAGGAGCTCATGCGGGCGCCGGCGTTCGTGCCCGAGTCCAAGCCGGTCGACGAGCTGCTGCGCGAGATGCAGGCCCACCGCACGCACATCGCCATCGTGATCGACGAGTACGGCGGCACCGCGGGGCTCATCACCATCGAGGACATCTTGGAGGAGATCGTCGGTGAGATCACCGACGAGTACGACGACGAGAAGCCGCCCGTCGAGCGCCTGGACGCCGACACCGCGCGGGTGACGGCGCGGCTGTCCGTGGAAGATCTCGCCAACCTGTTCGACGTCGAGCTGCCCGAGCGCGCGGACGTCGAAACCGTCGGCGGACTGCTCGCCGAACGGCTCGGGCGTGTGCCGATCCCGGGAGCGACGGCGCGCGTAAACGGCCTGGAGCTCGTGGCGGAGAGCGCGGGCGGGCGGCGCAACCGCGTCGACACCGTGCTGGTCCGTCGCGCGGAGGAGCCGGGGCCCGATGGGGAGCCTGAGGCGCCGTGACCGAGCTCGACGCGGAGGATGCGAAGCTGGCGACGCTGGCCCGTTCCGCGCGGGTGCGTACCGGCTCCGTCGCCGGTGCGGCAGTGCGGGACACCGACGGGCGCACGTATGTCGCGGCCCCGGTGGCGCTGCCCGCACTGCGGTTGTCGGCGCTACAGCTCGCGGTGGCGATGGCCGTCTCGTCCGGCGCGCGCGGCCTCGAGGCCGCTGTTGTGGTCGGCTCCGTGGCGGACGACGACGGCGCCGCGGCGCTGCACGACCTGACGCCGTCCGCGCCGGTCTACGTGCTGCCGCAGTAGCCGAACGGCTCGCCGAGGTGCGACGTCGCGAGGATCGGGTCGCCGCGCAACAGCGCGATGCGTGATGCGCGCGCCACAGCCGGGTCGGTCTCGTAAAGGTAGGCCACGTCCGGCTCGACGAGCTGGATCGCGTGCACCAGCAGGTCACCGGTGATCAGCAGCGAGGTCCCGCCGTCTGCCACGAGCACGGACTGATGTCCGGGCGTATGGCCCGGAGTGGCGACGATCCGGGTGGTGGCGTCGAGCTTTTCGTCCCCGTCGAGCAGGCGCAGCTGTTGGGCCGCCTCGAGCGGCTCGATCAGCGCCTCCCGTAGCGTCGGGTTGAGTACGTCGATCGCAGCGTGCTCCGCCCGCTGCAGCAGGTACGTGGCGTTGGCGAAATACGGCTCGCCCACCACGGCCCAGCCAACGTGGTCCGTGTGCAGATGGGTGAGCACGACGGTCGCGACGCGGTTCTGGTCGATGCCGGCGCGGCTCAGCTCGCTCGGCAGCTGACCGGGCGTGGGCGCCCACGACGATGCCGGCGCACCGTCCGGGCCGATGCCGGTGTCGACCAGCGTCAGCGCTCCGTCCGGAGCACGGACCACGAAGCACCGAAAGCGAAGTAGCCACTCGCCGTCCGCGCTGCGGGCCTTGGGATCGAGTTCGTCGGCGCGGCGCCACTGCTCGTCGGTGGCCCGTGGGAACGCCTCGCGGCGGGGGCGGAAATACGGCCCTGTGCCGTCCTCGAGCGCCGTCACCGTCGTGGCGCCCAGGGTCCGGCGTCGCGGCATGCGCTACCGCCGGGCCCGGCCGTAGCGGTCGGCCAGCCGAGCCTGTCGCGTCTGCTCGGGCGTCGGGGCGGCGGGCGCCTCGTCGTCGATCTCGCCGGTCGGCCGACCGGCCTCGGCTCGGGCCATCACGATCGGAGCAGCCAACGCGAGCCCGGCGAACAGGAACCACTGGATGACGTACGCGAGGTGCTGGATCTCCGGCACGCCGCCGGCGGGGTTCGACAGATCCGGCGGCGGAATGGCGACGATCCCGGCCGTTCCTTGCTGCCCGGGCAGCAGGACGCCGTACCCGTCGAGCACCGGGGTGCCCAGGCGGGCGGCCTGCTCGGCGGCGTTGATCGACTCGACCTGCCCGCGCGCCAGGTGCGCCGCCTTGTCGGGCGACGTGCTCGGCGGCCAGAGACGCGCCGTCACGCTCACAGGGCCGGGCGGCGGCGCCGGCGCGGTGATTGTCGCGGACGGCCCGGTGACGAAACCGCGTACCACCAGCAAGGTGGCACCGGACATGCGCAGCGGCGTCACCACCAGATAACCGTTGTCGCCGTCGATCGTCTGGTTGCGCAGCAGTGACTGGTGCGCAGCGTCGTACCTGCCCGTGGCTGTCGCCTGTCGGAACTGCACGGCGGTACGGCTCGGCGTCGGCGCGGCACCGGCCGGGTGCAGCAGCGTCGTGACCGCGACCGGCGCGGCATGGGCATTGCGGCGCAGTGTGATGTTCGTATCGTGCTTGCTGGACAATCTCGTCATCTGCCACACGCCGAGCAGCACACAGATCGCCGCGACCAGGAGCATCAACGCGGTCAACCTGACATACCGCGGTTGCCACAGGACGCCCAGCACGGCAATTACGGTACGTCGCATGTGTCGCAGCGTGCCGAGTACCCTGCGTCGGGGCGCTTAGCTCAGCGGGAGAGCACTCGCCTTACAAGCGAGGGGTCACTGGTTCGATCCCAGTAGCGCCCACTACCCCCGATGTCTCTCCTGGCCTGCGTGGCTCAGGCTCACGGCGTGGAACCCAAAGGCCGTCCGCCCCAGTAGCCGAGGAGTGCTAAGAGGCCCCACAGCCAACGTGCGTTGTGGACACCGGCGAGACGAATCCACGTGGTGACCCATTCGGGAGCACCACCATGCTCCTGCCACAGCACGAATCCTCCGACGAGAACCGACCGCAGCCAGCCACGGCAGCGAACGACGGACACCAGCAGACACCGGCAGCCAACGGAGTCGCCACTCCGCCGTGCAAGTTGAGTGCTCAACATGACCCGTCAACATGAGGTCGCAGCCAAGCCGTAACCCTCATGCGGCGCGATCAGCAGCCCGCTGATTTCACGGGTTCGAACGCGACGTAGCCCTATATCGCCGAACACATCCGACGTGGTAGCTTGTGCCCCGGCACCGGCACCAGCCGCATCCGCGGCGCGGAGGCCGCCACGGGGGGATTCGTGCCTAACAAGCGAGCTCAGTCACGCGCGGCGGTGAGCCGACCGCGATCGGTTCGACGTGTCGCCGGCAGGGGTCGCGACACGGGCGCAATCGCGGGCCACCTGACACCGGTGGAGCGCAGGCATAAGACGGTCACCCGAACCGCGCGTGCCTGTGCTGCCCGGGCTGGCGGACGGGTAAGGGTTCGCCCCCAATCGGGGGGCAAGAAGCGACCGTCCAGACAAGGCAAGTCTTCCACGGGA
>JBKPQY010000135.1:0-7540 GCA_046734315.1 Actinomycetota bacterium
GTCGCCGCGTCGTCGAGGGTCACCAGTCGCAGGATGCGCCGGGCCGGGTCCATCGTGGTCTCCCACAGCTCCTTGGCGTTCATCTCGCCGAGGCCCTTGTACCGCTGCAAGGGCTCGTCCTTGGGCAGCCGGCGGCCTGCCTCCAGCCCGGCCTTGATCAGCCCGTCCTTCTCCTTCTCGGTGTACGCGTACTCCGGTTCCGACTTGAGCCACTTGATCTTGTAGAGCGGCGGTGCGGCCAGGTACACATGGCCGTTCTCGATGAGCGGGCGCATGAACCGGAACAGCAAGGTCAGCAGCAGCGTGGTGATGTGCTGCCCGTCGACATCGGCGTCGGCCATCAAGATGATCTTGTGGTACCGGAGCTTGCTGATGTCGAAGTCGTCGTGGATGCCGGTGCCCAGCGCGGTGATGAGCGACTGCACCTCGGTGTTTTTCAGCACCCGGTCGATGCGTGCCTTCTCAACATTGATGATCTTGCCGCGGATCGGCAGGATCGCCTGGAACATGGAGTCACGGCACGACTTTGCGGAGCCACCCGCCGAGTCGCCCTCGACGATGTACAGCTCGCTTTCGGCCGGATCGGTGGAGCGGCAGTCGGACAGCTTGCCCGGCATGCCCATCGTGTCGAGCGCGTTCTTACGGGCAAGCCGACGCGCCTGCTGTGCGGCCTTGCGCGCCCGCGCCGCCTGCGACGCCTTCGTGACGATGATCTTGGCCTCGCCGGGGTTTCGCTCGAACCAGTCGGCGAGCCAGTCGTTGCACACCTTCTGCACGAACGACTTCGCCTCGGAATTGCCGAGCTTGGTCTTGGTCTGCCCCTCGAACTGCGGCTCGCCCAGCTTGACGTGGACGATGGCGGCAAGGCCCTCACGGATGTCGTCGCCGGTGAGCCGATCTTCGCGCGTGTCCTTGATGATCTTCTTGTCGATGCCCCACTTGTTCACCACGCTGGTGAGCGCGGTACGGAAACCTTCCTCGTGCGTGCCGCCCTCGTGGGTGTTGATCGTGTTCGCGAACGTGTAGACGCTCTCGGAGTAGGTCTCGTTCCACTGCATCGCGACCTCGACCGACATGCGGTAGCGGCCGTCTTCGCGATAGTCGTCGCTGAACGAGATCACCGACTTGTGCAACGGGTTCTTCGTCGCGTTGAGGTGCTTGACGAAGTCGGCGATGCCGCCGGGATAGGAGTACGTGACCTCCTTCGGCCCGTCGGTGGTGGTGCCGTCCTCACGGATGACGCCCGGGCGCTCATCACGCAGCACGATGGTCAGGCCCTTGTTGAGGAATGCCATCTCCTGCAACCGGCGGCTGATCGTCTCGAAAGAGTACGTCGTGGTCTCGAAGATCGCCGGATCGGCCCAGAAAGTAACGGACGAGCCAGTTCTGCGGCTCTTGCCTACCTTCTGAAGTGGTGCGGCCGGCTTTTGCGCACGATACGGCTGGAACCATTCGTGGCCGTCACGCCAGATGGTCAACTCGAGGTTCGTCGAGAGAGCATTCACCACGGAGACGCCGACGCCGTGCAGCCCGCCGGAAACCGCGTAGGCCTTGCCGTCGAACTTCCCGCCGGCGTGCAGCACGGTCAAGATCACTTCAGGGGTGGGGCGTTTCTGAGTGGGATGCATGTCGGTCGGGTAACCGCGGCCGTTGTCGACCACGCGAACCCCGCCGTCAGCCAGCAGCGTCACCTCGATGCGGTCGGCATAGCCGGCCAGCGCCTCGTCGACGGCATTGTCGACGACCTCCCAGACCAGGTGATGCAACCCACGCTCCGACGTCGACCCGATATACATGCTCGGGCGCTTGCGGACCGCTTCGAGTCCTTCGAGGACGGTGATGTCGCTGCCGGTGTAGTTCGATTTGCCGTTTCTGGACGCACTGGCCACCGACGCGACTCCTTATGTACTACGTTTCGAACATGAACGAGGGGTCGGCACTGCGCCGATAGACCCGGCGCGGCACCGACCCCACATCGACAGTTCATTCTAGTGCATGGAGCCCCCAGATGCCCGTGCGACGCGTCCTATCGCGCACACAGAGCGCCGCGTAGCCAGGGGGTCACGGGAACCCACGTGCCCCGGGGGGTGCCGAGGCTATGCGGTCATCTCAGCGCGATCGCAGACTCAGCCCGCTGTCCACGGATCCTTCGCGCAGGCGCTCATCGCCTGGTGGTCGCGAAGCGATGGTCCCCGCTCATCCGTACGTGTCCCTCGGCCCACGTCCGCCAGACACCGACCAGGCGCCGTGCCTCCAACTCGGTCCGATCGGGCCACTGATCGACAGCCGGGTCACCACGTGCGGGCCGAGCTCAGCAACGAGGCGGCTGAGCAGGGCGCCGGCGAGCAGGCGCAGTTGGGTGGCCCACGCCGTCGACTCGGCGGTCAGTCGCAGCTCGCCATCGCGGAGGGTCATCGGCTGGCAACGCGCGGCGATCTCGGCACCGACCAGTGAGGGCCAGTCGGCAAAAACGCGGGCCTCGGCGACCGGTCGCTCCCAGCCGCGCTCGGCGAACAGCCCCGCCGCCACCTGGCCGACAGGCTGTGGGTCGCGTTCGTCGGGACCGGCGCCGGAGTAGCCACCGCGTGAACGTCCCCCGGATGGCCGGTGGCGGACCGGGCGAGATATACGTTGTGCGCCGGACAGAGCACTCTGCGCTAGATCTGCCGGAGGTTTAGCCACGTATGGTGAGCGTTCATCCACAGGAATTGTGGGTTTTCCACTGTCCACTGTGGACAAGGGTGTGACCTGCGTCTCTTTTGGCCTGTGTTTATCGGACACGGCGCACCTCCCCGTCGTGGACGTCGAAGCGGGCGCCGGCCAAGGGCTCGGGGACATCGGAGGCGACGGCTGCTGTGATGATCGTCTGCTCCGCCTTGCCGGCGACGAGGGCGAGTTGGTCGCGTCGGCCAGTGTCCAGCTCGGCGAAGACGTCGTCGAGGATCAGCACCGGCTCGACGGTGTCGTCGCGTAGCAGCTCGTACGCGCCGAGTCGCAGTGCCAGGGCCGTCGACCACGACTCGCCGTGACTGGCGTAGCCCCGCAGCGGGGTCTCGCCGAGCGTGAGCGCCAGTTCGTCGCGGTGTGGGCCGACGAGGTTCACTCCGCGCTCCAGCTCGTGGGTGCGGACCCGGGCCAGCTCGGAGAGCAGCGCCGCCTCGAGCACCGCCGGCTCGCGCTGCTCCGGAAGCGATGTGGATGCCAGGTAGGAAAGCCCTAGAGGCACGCTGGCAGGGGCAACCTGCGCGTACGCGGCGGCGACGTGGGGGCGCAGCGCATCGACCAGGTCCAACCTGGCGACGAGCAGTTGGGCACCGTGTGCGGCCAGGTGGCCGTCCCAAACGTCCAGGGTGCGTAGATCCCCGGAGCCGCCGCCACGGCGGGCCGTCCCCGCCGACTTCAGCAAGGTCGCGCGCTGCTTGAGCACCCGCTCGTAATCGGCGCGCACTCCCGCCAACCGAGGGGTGCGCTGCACGAGCAAGTCGTCAAGGAAGCGCCGCCGCTCGCCAGGATCGCCGCGGACGATCGCGAGGTCTTCCGGCGCAAAGGTCACGGTGCGCAGGACGCCAAGAATCTCGCGCGGCCGGGACACGGGGGCGCCGTTCAACAGTGCACGGTTAGCTCGTCCGGGCGCGATCTCGATCTCGACGCGTAGTTCGCGGCCGTCCGACACCACGGCTGCACGGGCGATGGCCCGGTCGGCGCCGGCGCGCACCAGCGGCGCGTCTGTCGGCACGCGGTAGCTGCTCAGGGTGGCCAGATACCCGATCGCCTCGACAAGGTTGGTCTTGCCCTGACTGTTGGCGCCGACCAGCACCATCGGCCCGGGCTCGAAGGCCACCTCGGCGCTGGGCCAGCTCCGGAAGTCGGCCACGGACAGGTGGCGGACATACATCAGCTGACCACGTAGCTCTTCGCGCGAGCGTTCATCGCGTCACCGCGGCAGGCGCATCGGCATGATCAAGTAGTAGTACTCGTCGTCCGACTCGGCCGGCCGCAGCACCGTCGGCTTGTTCGTGGACGGGAACAGCAGCCTGGCTGTGGACGTGTCGAGGACGCCCAACCCGTCGAGTAGGAACGACGCGTTGAACGCGATCGTGAGTCGTTCGCCCTCGAAGCGCACTTCGAGATGTTCCTCGGCGCGGCCCTCTTCGTCGCCGCCGGCGGTGAGGTTCACGCCGCCCTCTTCGAACTCGAGCCGCACGGGCGTGCTTCGGTCCGCCAGCAACGCGACCCGCTTGACCGCCTCGATGAACGGCGCGACCTCGACCTCCGCCGTCGATGCCCACTCGGTCGGCAGGAGCGTGCGGTACGGCGGGAACTGCGGGTCCAGCAACCGTGTGGTAGCCCGGCTGGCGCGTCCACCGGTCATGCCGGTGAAGCCGATGATGCCGTCGCCCGCGCCCGCCGACACCGACAGTGCAATCGTCAGCTCGTCGCTGTGCGCCAGGCTCTTCGCGGCATCGGCGAGCGTGCGGGCCGGTACCACGACTTGCGCCGCTGCCTCAGCCGGGTTCGACGGGCTCCACGCCAGCTCCCGCACCGCTAGGCGGTACTTGTCCGTCGCCGCGAACGTGAGCTTCTCGCCCTCTATCTCCAGCCGCACACCGGTGAGCATCGGCAACGTGTCGTCGCGTCCGGCCGCGACAGCCACCTGCCCGACGGCGCCGGCGAACGCGGCGGCGTTGACAGTGCCCGCGGTGGTGGGCATCTGCGGCAACTTCGGATAGTCCTCCACCGGCATCGTCGGCAGAGTGAACCGCGCCGTACCGCAGGCGATGGTCAGGCGCGCGCCTTCGACGGCGATCTCGACCGGGTGGGGCGGCAGTGCACGGGAGATGTCGGCGAGCAGCCGGCCGGACACCAGAGCGGTGCCCGGTGTCGACGCGTTGACCTCGAGGTCGACCTGGGTGGACGCCTCGAGGTCGAAGCCCGAGATCGACAAAGTCGAGTCGGTCACGTCCAGGAGCAGGCCGGCGAGAACGGGGATGGTGGGGCGCGCGGACAGGCTCCGGGCCGCCCACGCCACGGCGTCAGCCAACGCGTCGCGTTCGACCCGGAACTTCATGGCGCCTCCAGTTCTTAGTATTCACCTTCTAGGAAGGAGAATCCTGCGTTGTCATCGTCGCGGCTGTGGATTTGGGGACAACGGCTTGGTGCCCAGTAAACACGCGGGGTGTGACTGTGCACGATAGCCGTGGATAAGGCGGTGCGGCGTAGCGTCGGCCGGTGGACGCGCGAGTTCTCTCGGACATCGTCCACAGCGGCCCGAGGTAGCCCACAGCGATACCCACAGTATGTGCATAGCGTGATTCACGCGCGCGCACGGGCCTTGATGCGACTGGTCAGCTCGGCGACCTGGTTGAACACCGAAAGTCGTTCTGCCATAAGGCTGCGCACCTTGCGGTCGGCGTGCATAACGGTGGTGTGATCGCGTCCGCCGAACGTCTGGCCGATCTTGGGCAGCGACAGCTCGGTGAGCTCACGACACAGGTACATCGCGATCTGCCGGGCATTGACGAGCACCCGGCTCCGCGAGCTGCTCGTGAGGTCGTCGATCGACACCGAGAAGTACTCGGCAATCACGGCCATGATGTGCGCGGCCGTGATCTCGGGACTGTCCGACTCGCTGATCAAGTCTTTGAGGACGATCTCGGCGAGCTGCATCTCGACGTCCTGCTTGTTCAGGCTGGCGAACGCCGTCACCCGGATGAGCGCACCCTCGAGTTCACGGATGTTGCTCTGGATCTTCGTGGCGATGAACTCGAGCACCTCCGGCGGAGGGCTCATTCCCTCCTGTGACGCCTTCTTGCGGAGGATGGCGATGCGCGTCTCGAGGTCGGGCACCTGCACGTCGGTGATCAATCCCCACTCGAACCGGGTTCGCAGCCGATCCTCCAGAGTGGACAGTTGCCTCGGCGGCCGGTCGGAGCTGATCACGATCTGCTTGTTCGCGTTGTGCAGCGTGTTGAAGGTATGGAAGAACTCCTCCTGGGTGCGCTCAGCGCGTTCCAGGAACTGAATGTCGTCGATGAGCAGCAGGTCCTGACTTCGGTAGCGGCCCTGGAAAGCCTGCATCTTGTCGTCGCGCAGCGAGTTGATGAAGTCGTTGGTGAATTCCTCGCTGGATACGTACCGGACCTTGATGCCCGGGAACAGCCGCTGCGCGTAATGGCCGATGGCGTGCAGCAGATGCGTCTTGCCCAGCCCCGAGTCGCCGTAGACGAACAGGGGGTTGTAGGCCTTGGCCGGCGCTTCGGCAACCGCGACTGCAGCGGCGTGGGTGAACCGATTGCTGGATCCGATAACGAAGGTCTCGAAGGTGTACTTCGGGTTCAGTCGCGCCTCGCGATCGCTGGACCGGCTCGCATCGCCGTTGACCAGCGACGTCGATGCCGACCGGCTGGCTCCTGCCCACTCATTGAAACGAATGTCCGGCAGTTCGTTGCGAGGTGGATCGGGTTCGATGGTCCGTTCGGACGGCTGATCGTCGGTGTGCTGGACGGTGACCGCGACCCGGATCTCGCGGCCGAGCTCGTCCGAGAGTGCCGTAGCGATAAGCGGGCGTAGCCGGTTCTCCAGGTAATCCTTGGCGAACTCGTTCGGCGCGGCCAGCAGTGCGGTGTCTTCGACCAGCCCGAGCGGACGGGTCAGTCCGATCCATGCGCGGTGGTGCGGTCGGATGGTGTCGTCGTCGAGTCGTCCGATGGCACGCGTCCAGACTTCGCCGAGGTCGGTGGTGTCGTCCACTAGCCGAGTCCATCCCCCAGATGCGAGAGCTAACGGTGGTCGTTGTTCGACCATCTCATGCGCACTGATGCCCGGCACGCCGACCGGGGGCGAATCGGCACGACGTTAGATGCACAGTCCACACCGTTGTCCACAGCCTGTGGAGAGCGCACGTTACAGAAGTGCTGCGCCTTCCCCTCGCGTTCGCAGCGGCGTGCGCCACGCATCGGCGAGTGGCACGGCCAGAAAAAGTAACAGCGCACGCCGAAGGTCACAACACTACGCGGCGTGTCGCTACACATCGAAATGGGTTACACACCCTGGGGTGGGTGTTTTGCTGTCGCATCGGGCCACTTGGCCTGGAGGAGTGCACGTCCGGTACCGTAGAGCGGTCCGAGCGGACGCCGAGTCGTGCTGTGCGCAAACCGTCCCGGGCCTCGAACATCGGCAACGACAGACATCGATGGAGCCTTACCGTGAGCAAGCGGACCTTCCAGCCGAACAACCGCCGGCGGGCCAAGACGCACGGCTTCCGCTTGCGGATGCGCACCCGTGCCGGCCGGGCGATCATCACCGCCCGCCGGCGTAAGGGTCGCGAGAAGCTGTCGGCATAAGCGGTCTGGCATTCCGTGTTGCCGCAGGCTTTTCGGATGCGGCGGTCTGACGAGTTCACGTCAGTCGTCCGTGCTGGTGCGCGCACCCGGCGTGGGCATCTCGTCGTTCATTTTGACCCCGATCTGGGCGGGGCTTCGCCGCGGGTAGGCCTGATCGTCGGCAAGTCCGTCGGAGGCAGCGTGGTGCGGCACCGTGT
>JBKPQY010000136.1:0-8922 GCA_046734315.1 Actinomycetota bacterium
GAACGCCCAGATCTTGTCGTGATAGAAACGGCGGCCCCGGGGGGTGAGGCCGAACAAGGCGCAACCGACCAGAGCCCCGGTGATGAGCACCAGCACCCATTGGTGGACGTGGAAGCTGAAGTGCACGGAGGTCTGGCGCCCGGTTCGGGCGAAGAAGACAGCGAGGAGCAGCAGGTTGGCGGCCAGGGCTATGACGCTTTGCAGGCCGACCGACGCGCTGGCGGCACCGCTGTCCACGCCGGCCTGTTGCTGGTACCGGAAGTTGAGGGCCATGCCCCCCACGTTGTTGGGGGTGACTCGATTGAGGAAGGACCCTGCGAAGGACACCACGTAGGTGGGCCCGAAGGGCAGGTGGGCAGGGATGGCCCCGAGCTGGAGCAGGGTCGTGAAGGCCTGGGCCACAAACAGGGCCGGCACAGCGGCCAGCACCCACCACCAGTTGGCCTGGCCCAGCGCGCGGACCGCTGCACCCGCGTTGGCGAGCTGGGGTAGGAGGAGATAGATGACCGCGAACGCACCCAGCAGCGTCAACGCTTTTTTCCAGGTCAGGCGAGCGAGCTGCTCGGGCTTGACGGGCGGCTCGCCGGTGGCCTCGGCGATGGCGGTCCTCAGGTCTGCGTACAGACTGGGACGTCCCCCAGGGCGCAGCCGGCGCCTGTCCACCCCGCGCGTCAGGGTGACCGACCGCCGGTGGTCGTAGTCGCGGACCGTCGTCCGGGTGGGACCAGACACCGCCAGTGGCTGGAGGTACGCGGCAGCGGCAGCGACGGTCGGCGCGCTCAGTCCGGCCACGGCAGAGGTCACCGTTCGGTCGACGCCGATCCGCACGGCCAGCGAGGCGAGCAGCTCGGCGACGTCGGAGGCACGCTCACGGTCGGTCGCGCCGAGCTCGGCCAGAACGAGTCCGGTGAGCCAGGCTTGACCGGAGTCGTCGACGTTGATGTTGTCGGTGCGGAGCCGGCGGTGGGCGAGCCGATGCTGGTGAAGGTTGGCGACGCTTCGCCAGAGATCGGCGAGCGTCGCCGAGCCGACTTCTTCTGGCGGGACGAGGTTGAGCGGTTTGCCGCCCACATCCACCCAGGCCACCAGAGCACCCTCGGGGCCTTGCCCGCCGGAGATGGGGTAGGCGACGACGGGTCCGGGGACGCGCGCGCCGGCTCGCCCCGCCACCACCATGGCCAGCAGCTCGTGCTCGGCCGCTGATTCCACGCTGACGTCAGCCCGGTCGTCTTGGGGCTCGCGGACCAGCAGCGAGCGGGTCATCCGGACCAGCCGCTCGCGGTCGCGGTCATCGTTCGCGTACACGCGCACGGCCAGCCCGGTTCCATCCCTGGTGGTCGCGTGGAACATGTCCGGGCGCTCCCCCGCCGGTGGCAGCTGTCTGAGTGCCGCCACGTCCACCCCACACTCTTGGAGAGTGGCGACGACCTGGGCGGCGGTGGGGCGGCGGGCTGGCTCGCCGAAGATGAGCAGCATCGACGAGCCGACACTCACACCCACAGCGGCGGCGACTACTGCGTCGACGGGCAGAAAGCCGCCCACGATCATCTCGAGCAATGCCGCGATCCCGGTCAGCCACCACGACGCCTGCCGCCAGCGCCGCGACAGGTCGGGTCCGGCCACGGTCACGACGGCCGTCGTTGCTGCCAGCCAGACCACGGGCGGAATGGTGACTGCGACGATCCCGTTGCGTCCCGCGAGTAGCTCGGGCCAGGTGGGCGGGTGAGAGCTCTCGAGCCACAGGTCCGAGATCAGCAGACCGACCAGCATGCCGCCCGCCCCCGCGGCAACCAGCTTGCCGACCGCGGCGAATCGGCGGCGCAGCGCCATGACCAGCACGATCGCCGCCGGGACCACCACCGCTACCAGCTGCGCCGCGGTCGTAAGGGCGTCCCGCAGCGACGGCGGCAACGTCACGATCGTGCCGAGTAGGCCCCGCTCGGTATCGCGCACTCCTCGGTGCGCCAGGGTCACCACCAGCAGGCCGACAACCAGAACGCCCAACGCCAGCGCCAGCCGAATCACGTCTGCCGCCCGGCGCACGGTGGGCACGGAGGCAAGCGGTTCTATGACCACTTCCGCTTGGTCCGATGGGACGTCGCTGACTTCAGGCTTCACGGATCACTGTCCGGCGTGGAGCGAACGTTGTTGCGTTGGCGCAGGAGCCGGCGAGCTAACCCGGTGATCTTGGTCCGGCGTCCGGGACGGGCCGGCATGGTGAACCGTGGCAGGGCAGCCTTCCGGTGCCCAGCAGCGAAGCCCCGACATTGCCGGCTCACTCCTCATTACGACCAGCCACTTTCGGACCAGCCACCGCAGGGTCAGCGTTCGAAGGATGGACCCGGGCCGCCCTGGCCTCCTCTCGGCTGCGGATGTAGTTGGACTCTGTCAACAACATCGCGGCCGGGCAAGGGGAACCCATCGCTCGATTCTCTGTCGGTGTCGCTTGGATCGGGATGGTCGAGCAACGTCCGGTCGTGAGTCCGGCCACGACTCGCCTTTGTTTGTCTCGCTGCCGAAGCATGTCCCTCGTCGGTGCTTGGATAGTCCCGTGACCGGTCACGACGAGATTCCGCGTGTGGTCCGCGCCAGCCGCGACGTCGCGGCGCGGCCGGAGAAGATCTTCGAGCTCGTCGCTGATCCGAGTCAACAGCCACGCTGGGACGGCAACGACAACCTCGCCCACGCCGCCGCGGGACAGCGTGTCCGGGCCATAGGCGACGTATTCACCATGACGACCACAAGAGGCAACATCCGGGAGAACCATGTGGTCGAGTTCGACGAGGGGCGCCGTATCGCCTGGAAGCCTGCCGAGCCAGGTCAGGTGCCGCCCGGGCATCTCTGGCGATGGGAGTTCGAGCCACTTGACCCCGTACGCACACGCGTCACCCATACGTACGACTGGACCCGGTTGACCGACGAGAAACGCTTCCCACGGGCCCGCGCGACGACGCCCGCCAGCCTTCAAGCGTCGCTCGACCGACTCGCTGCACTGGCCGAGAGTCTCTGACGACACGCGACGGCTACCACCGGGTCGCCGCCGCCCGACGACTCGGAAACCGCTGTCCGGGCCGGCATAGGGGATTGCTCGCAGCCGCGCCGGGTAGCTGCGACAGTGGCGTCGTGCAGATCAGCTTTGTCGGCAGCGGCGACGCGTTCGGAAGCGGGGGACGGTTCCAAACCTGCATCCGACTCCACGACAACGGATACACCGCGCTCGTGGACTGCGGAGCCACCAGCCTAACCGCGATGAAGGCCCAGCACCTCGACCCGGGCGATGTTGACGCCGTCCTGGTGAGCCATCTGCACGGTGATCACTTTGGTGGGCTGCCGTTTCTCATCCTCGACGGCCAGTTCACTCGGCGCACCCGACCGCTGACCGTGCTCGGACCAACTGGCACGGCCGAGCGGTTGCGCACGGCCATGGACACGCTCTATCCCGGCTCCACGGCAGTCCAGCGCCGATATGCCGTCCGAGTGGCTGAGCTCGACGGCAGCAAAGGCAGCCTTGAGATCGGCCCACTGACCGTGCGCAGTTGGCCGGTCGACCACGCGAGCGGCGCCCCTGCCCTGGCACTGCAAGCCCACCTCGGCGAAGCAGCATTCGGCTACTCCGGCGACACCACGTGGACCGAGACCGTACTAGAGGCCGCCGACGGCACCGATGTGTTCGCCTGCGAGGCCTACACCTACGGCACGCCGGTGCGCTACCACCTCGACGTCGACGATCTACGCGCCCACGCCCACCAGATGGCTACCCGCCGGCTGATCCTGACCCATCTGGGACCCACCACGCTCGCCCGACTCGATCACATCGAATACGAGACCGCCACCGACGGATTCACCGTCCACACGTGACCGCCCTGGTTGAAGGTGCCGCCGCTGTGCCCGCCCAGGATCGCGTCCGCGCCGCGTTCCAGGAACCGGCCCCGCTGCTCTGACCAGTAGGAACTGCCAGAGCGATCCACCCGGTTAACCGGCGGCGACGTGCCGATACCCGCTGCTGATCCAGTCGGCGACCAGGCGGCCGTATTCCGCGGCTGCTTGCTCCCACGGGAAGTGACCGGCGTCGAGAGGATGGATCTCGCTGTTCGGGAGGAGGTTGTCGAGGTACTGGTTGTTCGACCACGGCACGAGGTCATCGTGGCGTCCGGCGACGATCTGGGTCGGCGTCGTGATCGTCGGAAGCAGGTCACGCAACACCGGGTTCTGCTCGGGGTAGTGCCGCACGAACCGGGCCGACTCCGCGAAGCGACCGAGGTCGTAGGCGCTGACATAGTCCTCGTGGACGTCGGGCTCGCTGTCGCTCGCGGCAGCCGGTTCGACCGCGTAGCCGATGTTGGTTCTGGCGTCCAGCCCGCGCACGGCGTCCAGACTCGGCGCCTCGATGATGTCCTTGAGCGCACCGCCTGCTTCGATCGGAAAGCGGACCGCGCCGCCGCCGACCGTCAAGCTTGTGACCCGCTCCGGCGCTCTCGCGGCAAGGAAGAGCGCCGCGGCGGTGCCGACGTCCGGGCCGACGACATGCGGAGCGCCCAGGCCCCACTCGTCGATCAGACGGGCCAGGAACGCTCCCGAGCTGTCCGGGGCGATCAGTTCCGGGCGGCCGTCGGAGTGGCCGAATCCCGGCAGGTCGATGGCGACCACCCTCCCGACCGCCGTGACGTCGTGCCAGATGCGACGGAAGGCCCAGAGGCTTTCGGGCCACGGCGCCAGCAGCAGCACGGTGACGTCGGAGTCTGCGTTGCTGTCGGCGAACCTCACTCGCACCCCGTCGCAGACTCGGAAGTAGGTACTGATCGGCGAATGCGCATCGGCGCTCATCTGACGGTCCCCTCCTTCAGTCCCGAGTAACCGAGTGAGTTTCGCTGGGACATTGCCGCTCCTCGTACGTACAGTGGTCGCTTTACGTGCCTCGACCGTAGCAGGCGGGCGCACGCGAAGTAAAGCGCTCGCTATCCTTGATGTTGTGAACAGCGATGCCGCGTCGGTCGGCGGTCGCGGCGCACGCGAACGGATCTTGCGGGCCGCAGATCGGCTCTTCTATCAGCAGGGGATTCACGCGACCGGAGTCGCCGCGCTCGCAGCGGAAGCCCACGTATCGACGCGCACGTTGTACCAGCACTTCGCCAGCAAGAACGCGCTCGTCGAGGCCTACCTGCGCCGCCACGAAGCAGATGCCCCCATCCCTTCTGAGCTCGAACTCGACCGCGACGACCTCCCGGCGGCCGAGCGACTTCTAGCCATCTTCAAACCACTCGAGGCGCACGGTGTCGTCCTCCGCGGCTGCCCCTTCCACAATGCCGCGGTCGAAGCAGCCGGAGCCCTGGCCGGCGTTGCCGGAGTCGTCGAGGAACACAAGAGGGCATTCCTGGGCCGCATTATCGCCACCGCGCGAGAGGCCAGAGCCGCCGACCCGCAAGCCCTCGCCCGGCAGCTCGCCGTCCTCTACGAAGGAGCGAACGCGCTCGCCACCTCCTGCAACGACAACACAGTGTTCGCCGACGCCCGCCACGCCGCCCAAATACTCATCGACGCTGCCATAGGCCGCACACCCACCTCCACAGCACGACGCAGCAGGACAGACTGACCACCTAAGACACCCCAGCAGCCGGGAGCAGGACGCCTATCGTCGCGCACGTTCGACGTCCATCGTCGCGCCGCAGAATCGGCAGAATCCGCCAGCGCTCAGCCGGTGACCGTCCTTGTAAGCGCATTGTCAGAGGGTCGGCCTAGCGTCTTTGGCATGCGCGTGACAACGACGAAGCTGAAGCAACCGGCTCGTCACCGAGACTGGGGTCTCGCTATCGATAACATGACAAGCCCGGCCGAAGTCGTCGTAATGCATCGGTCGGTTGGAATCGCACGGTTGCCCTACGCCGCCGAGGCCACGGCCTTGATCGCCTGGCTCGTGCAGGTTGGAGTACCTGAAGGGACCGCCAGGGCCCTGGCGGTGCAACTTGCTGCAAACTCGCGTCTTTCGAAAGCACCGAGCGCCAGCCTGCTCGCTTACGAGAACTAGGGCCTTCGGGCAAGGACGGCGACGCTGCCGTACTCGACAAGCCCGCGGTCGTGCAACTAGCCGGCGCGGTCGTAGATCACGCTGCTGCGCAGCGCGGTGAACCCGACCGACTCGTAGAGCCGACCAGCACCGTCAGGGTTCTCGCTGTCGACGTCGAGCTTCGCGATCTCGAATGCCGACGCCGCCAGGGCTAGCGTGCGCAGCAGCATCGCCCGGGCCAAGCCCTGTCCGCGGGCGGCGGGCCGGACGCCCAGCTGGCCGATCCACAGCTCTCCCGGCTGGTACTGGTAGCTCAGGAGATACCCGTCGACGTGCTCGTCCGCACCGAGGCCGACCACCGAGTAACCCGGACGGAACGTGCGTGACCCGGTCAGCCAGGTGTTCCACTGCTCCTGGGTGGGCGGTGCGAACCCCCAATGCGTACGGAACGCCTCGCAGTGCGCTGCGTGTACCTCGGCATCACGTGTCGTGTCGTAAAGATGCACGCGCGGATCCTCGGCGGGCGCAAGCAGCCGCTCGTCGAGGCGGCGCCCCAGCGCGTGGAAGTAGCGGGTCACGCGGTAGCCGTTCGCCTCGAGGAGCGCACGCGCGTCGCGGACACTCGCGCCGACGTGCGTGCGACACACCACACTTCGACCCGGATGGCGCTGCGCGGCAACCTCACCGGCTCGCCGTTGGAGTCGCTCGAGCAGCCCGGCGCCGACGCCGCGACCGCGATGGTCGGGATGTACGAAGCCGGCGAAGTCGGCTCGCACCACACCGTCGACGCCGACCGTCGGCTCCATGACCTGACCGACGGCGACGAGGCTGCCGTGCTCGTCCTCGACCGCGATCGTGTCCCGCGTCGGGTCGATGGCCGGGTCCTCGAGCTCCTCCGCAAGATCGTCCGTCACGTAGAACTCGTCGGTGTCATCCGCATCGGAGACGATCTTGGTGAGCGCCGACCAGCACTGCGTGTCGGCGGCCTCCAAAGCGCGCCACAAGTACGCCATGTCACCGATCATCGCGACGTCGCGCAGCACCGCCGACGCCGGCGAACACTCCAACCTGCCCCGGGATCGCGCCGTCCTGCTCGGCTCGCACGTCGACGTCGGGTCTCGGGCAAGTGCCGGCGATATCGACGATGTCCTCGTAGACCCCGATCTTGAACTTGATCAGGTCGAGGCATCGATCGAGCTGCTGGCGTTGGTCGAGGACGCGTTGCTCGTGGCGGCGCAGCAGCTCGAGCCGCTCGGGCTCGTTGCCGTCGCCGGCCTGCACCAGCTCGGTGTAGCGGCGGATCTCGGGCAGTGGCATGCCGGCGCTCCGCAGGATGGTGCAGACCGTGAGCCAGTCGACGTCGTCCTCGGTGTACACGCGCCGGCCGCCGGCCGCTCGGCGCACCGGCTGGGCCAGGATCCCCTCCCGCTCGTAGAAGCGCAGCGTGTGAACGCTTAGCCCGGTGCGCTCGGCGACCTGCCCGATGCTCAGCTCGGCTGGCTCGTCGCTCATGCGTAGCTCCTATGTCAAGCCGCGGCTGGGAGCGCCGTGGTGTTGGGGGTTGTGTCGGGTTGGAGGGCGGTGAACGCGACGCGGGCGAGTCGGCGTTTCCTGGCGCGGAGGGCCCGCATTTTGGTGTTGCCGAGCATGATGCGGCGTCGGTAGTAGTCGCGGCCAGCTCCGTCGAGACGGATCTGGGTCACGGCGATGCGGTGCAGTGCAGCGTTGAGTCGCCGGTTGCCGCCGCGGGCCGGCCGGTGCCGGTTCGTCTTTCCGGAGCCGGCGGGGATTGGGGCGGCGCCGGCGTGCATGGCGAAGCAGGCCTCGCTGCGGAACCGGATCACGTTGGCGATTTCACCCACGATCTTGGCTGCGGTCAGCGGCCCGCTGCCGGCGATGGCGGGCAGCCGTGGCGCGACGAGCTTGATCCGCTCGCTGATCTCCCGCTCGAGCGCGTTGACCCGCACGCTCAGCGCACGAATGTCGGCTACCAGCTCGGCAGCGATGCGAACAAGCATCGACGAGGTGGCTGGGCAGCTGCCCAGCCAGTTCACGAGCCTGTCCAGCGTGGCCAGCCGATCCAGCGATCCAGGTGCCGGATCCAGTTCTGGGTCGAGCTCATGCAGGTGCCAACGCAGCCGGTTCTGCATCTGGGTACGGGTATTGACCAAGTCTTCGCGGTGATCGACGAGCAACCTGACCTCACGGCTGACCGCGTCGTGGGTAGCCACCGGCAGGCCCGGCTCACGCAACGCGGCCCGCGCGATCGCCAGCGCGTCAATCGGATCGGACTTCCCACGGGTACGCGCCGAAGCCCGCGCGCCGGCCATCAGCTTCGCCGGCACCCGCACTACCGCCTGCCCGGCACCGAGCAAGGCGCGCTCCAGCCGCGTCGAGACGTGCCGGCAATCCTCAACCGCAAAACGCATCTCGACACCACCGAAACTGCGCAGCGCCCAGCCCAGCAATTGCCGATGCCCAGCGTCTGTAGCACGCACTGTGCGCTGCCCGATCTCCCGACCAACCTCATCGACAGCAACTGCGGTGTCGACCTTCTTGTCGACGTCGATGCCCAGCACTACCACCATGGAGTGGTCTCCTTCCCGACTCGAAGGGACGGCTGGGCCGGCCGGCGGACACACCTCAGTGGCGGCGATGCCACGCTCCTAGCAAGTCACGCCGGTCGGCCCCGACCAGCCGCTGACCGGCACAACGCATGCAAACCAGCCCGAAGACGGCACGCACCCTAAGAGCCAAGCCACCAGCGGCCAGGAACCCAACCACCACGAGAAGCGGCAGCATCACCCTGACACTGACGCAAACCTAACGACTTGACCTAGAGGCGGCTCTAGCTTTTAGCGTCGTGCCCATGACGCTTCGCTATCGGCCGCTCGGCGGCACCGGCATCGAGGTCAGCAGCT